>NZ_JBLKSS010000140.1:0-15619 GCF_047607725.1 Sodalis sp. (in: enterobacteria)
TATACGCTGATCGGCAGTTGCAAACTGAACGGCGTGGAGCCGGAAGCGTATCTGCGCCATGTGCTGGCGATTATCGCGGATCATCCCATCAATAAAATCAAAGAGCTCCTGCCGTGGAACCTCACCATCCCTGCTGAATAACTGTCAATACGGCGCTGGGCGTACGCTTACACAGCACCGGCCCGAACCGATCCAGTTCCGCGCTGTGGTTGAACACCACATCCAGCAGGACCTCAATGCCGGCACCGTGCAGCGCCAGCACCATATCGCGGAATTCGTTCAGCGCGCTTTGCCCCTGCTGGCCCGCGGTATAAGCGGGTTCCACCACGCAGGGGGCCAGCACGTTATAGCCCTAGTAATTAGACAGCGCCTGGCGCTGCAGCCGCTGCTCATGGGCATGCTGCTGCACCGGCAACAATTCAACGGCGGTAATGCCGAGGGAGCGTAGGTACGCCAACATATGCGGATGAGCCAGGCCGGCATAGGTCCCGCGCAGCGCGGCGGGGATGGCGGGGTGTAGCCGGGTGAGGCCGCGCACGTGGGCTTCATAGATCACCGTTTTCCCCCAGGGCACCGCCGGCGGCGTATCGCCGTGCCAGTCATAATCGAGCGCCACCACCCGGCATTTGGGAACATAGGGCGCACTGTCGGTGGGATCTGGCTGCTAGCCCGCGTCCAGCAGCGCCGGATGGTCGCCGACCTCCCCTTCCAGCACGTAAGCGCAGGGATCGATAACCAGTTTCGCCGGATTGAAACGGTGGCTATCGCCGGGGGCAAAAGGGCCATGGAGCCGGAAACCGTAGCGCAGGCCCGCACCGGCGCCGGCCAGATGGCCGTGCCAGCGATCGCCGCTGCGGCCGGGTAATTCCCACTGCTGCTCGCCGCCCTGCTCATCGAATACGCACAGCACCACCCGCTCTGCATGGGCGGAAAAAAGGCAGAAATTGACGCCGGCGCCGTCAATACGGGCGCCAAGGTACTCAGGGGACCCCGCCGTCAGCGCCGTCATTCCCCCTCCCGCAGCAAAAAGAGGGTCGCCAGCGGCGGCAACGTCAGAGACAGAGAATAGCCGTGGTAATGCCAGGGGACCGGCTCACTGTGAATTTCGCCCTGATTCCCCGTATTACTACCATTGTAATAACCCGAGTCGGTGTTCAGCACCTCATGCCAACGGCCGCCGTGGGGGACGCCAATGCGATAACCTTGGCGCGGCACCGGGGTAAAATTAGTGACCACCAGCATTTCATTGCCGGCGTTGTCGCGGTGCAGGAAGGTAAATACCGAGTTTTCTTGGTCGTCAGACACCAGCCACTGAAAGCCGGAAAACGTATAATCGCACTCGTAGAGCGGCGGATGACTGCGATAGCATTGATTCAAATCGCGCACCAGCCGCTGCACGCCGGCATGGTAACCGCTTTCATCGTCCAGCAAATGCCAGTCCAGGCTAATATCGTGGTTCCATTCTCGCCGCTGGGCAAATTCGTTACCCATAAACAGCAGCTTCTTACCAGGATGGCCCCACATAAAGCCGTAATAGGCGCGCAGATTGGAGAACTTTTGCCAATCGTCGCCGGGCATACGTCCCAGAATGGACCCTTTGCCATGCACCACCTCATCGTGGGACAGCGGCAGCACAAAATTCTCGCTGTAGGCATAGACCATGCTGAAGGTCATTTGATGATGATGGTATTTGCGATGCACCTGATCGAGCTGCATGCATATAGTGCAGCGTGTCGTTCATCCAGCCCATATTCCATTTATAATGGAACCCCAGCCCGCCGGCGTCCGGGTGACGCCGGAAAAAGAGGTGGACTCCTCCGCCACGGTGACCGCGCCGTCACGCTGCGTGCCGACGGTATGGTTGGTGTAGCGCAGAAAGGCGATGGCCTCCAGATTTTCATTGCCGCCATAAAAGTTGGGCACCCACTCACCGGCGGCGCGGCTATAATCGCGGTAAATCATTGACTCCACCGCGTCGACCCGCAACCCGTCGAGGCCATAACGTTCCAGCCAGAACAGCGCGTTGCCGGCCAGATAGTTACGCACTTCGTTACGACCGTAATTGTAAATCAGCGTATTCCAGTCCTGATGACGCCCTTCTTTCGGATCGGCGTATTCGTACAGCGCCGTGCCGTCAAATTGCGCCAGCCCGAACTCGTCGCTCGGGAAATGGCCCGGCACCCAGTCCAGCAGCACGTTCAGCCCGGCCTGATGGGCGGCAGCAATTAGCGTGCGAAAATCCTCCGGCGTGCCGAAGCGACGAGTCGGGGCATAAATGCCAAGGGGCTGATATCCCCAGCTGCCGTCAAAAGGGTGTTCATTAATCGGCAGCAATTCGATATGGGTAAAACCCATATACTTCACGTAGCCGACCAATTACTCCGCTAGCTCCAAATAACTGAGCCAGAAATTATTCTCGGCGTGGCGGCGCCAGGAGCCAAGATGCACTTCATAAATGGCGATAGGCTGGTTCATCGCATTGGCCTGGCGGCGTGCCGCGTCAGGCGGATCCACCGCCGGCGGCAATCCCCGCGTCAGCGACGCCGTGTCCGGACGCATCTGCGCCTCAAAAGCGTAGGGATCGGCTTTGAGCCGCGTCTGCCCGTGGCAATCGATGATTTCATATTTGTATAATTGGCCAAGGGTTACCGCCGGCAGAAATAATTCCCAGATGCCGTTTTCCCGCCGCTGGCGCATCGGATGGCGGCGGCCATCTCAAAAATTAAACTCCCCGACCACCGAAACCCGCCGCGCGTTGGGCGCCCAAACGGCGAAACGCATGCCGGCGACGACGTCATCGAGAACTTCAGGATGTGCCCCCAGCCGTTCCCAGGGACGCAAATGGGTGCCTTCCGCCAATAACCAACTGTCAATATCCTGCAATAAAGGACCGAAACGATAAGGATCCTCGATAAGATAAGTATGCTCATGCCAGGTGACGGCCAGTCGATAATGAAAAGGATTTTTACGCCGTGGAATCAGCGCGCTAAAACAGCCGCGCGGATCATCACAATTTAAATCTGTGACTCGGCGCCCATTTTTAGCCTCTATTACCGAGACCGCGCTGGCATCCGGCAATAACGCGCGTACCACCAAACCCGCCTCGGTTTGATGCATGCCCAATAAAGAAAACGGATCGGCATAATGGCCGGCCACCAGTGTGGTAATAACATCTTGGTCGGGATATCCTGCCATGTTTTCTTCCTTTGCTTACTCCATGAAATAAAAGGATATTGCAAAAAGATAAAGGGTTAAAACCTACCAGCCAGCACGCTCTCGCACCGTCAGCCGCGCGCGCGGCGGCACGTTGGCGGTTAACGTACGTGACAAGGGAGCAGAAAGTTTCCATACGAGAGACAATTACGACGAGAACGTAATCATGTAACTCTAAATAATAAGCATAGACAAATGTTTACGGCGCGTTCAGGCTTTCTTAACGAAATTTTTTATTAACTATTAATCCTATGAAAAACTTAACTTCGCACAGTTAAATTTTTTATCAGCCAAAAAAACACGTTGGCGACAGGTGTTGCATCAAACACAATGAATGACGGGCGCCCGCGGATCGCTAATCAACGGATGAGCGGAGAGTATCGCCGCGCTGGCCTGCGCCGATGACGGGAGATGCCGGCCATACTCTGGCGCGGGCGCGTCATGCGCGCCATCTTTCCTCATTGCGCTGGGACATTAAAATATCAGCCTACCTAAATCGCCGGCGCCCCATGGCGCTTAAAGTGCCACAGGCATTAGCCCGGCGCTGGTCGCGCATGGAGGCGGAAAACGAAAGCAGGGGGGGGGGGGGGCGTGCGCGAGTGGAAGTATACCCGGCGGCACGGCGAAAGGCGACTATCCGCCCCTCGCATCACGCGTCGAGCGGCGGATTTTAGTGAGATAACTGGCGTAGCATGCGGCGCAGGGGTTCGGCGGCGCCCCACAACAGCTGATCGCCGACGGTAAAGGCCGAAAGATACTCCGGCCCCATGTTCAATTTACGCAGCCGGCCGACCGGCGTTTTCAGCGTGCCGGTCACCGCCGCCGGCGTCAATTCCCGCATCGACAGTTCACGATCGTTAGGCACCACGGTCACCCAGTCATTATGGGTTGCCAGCAAACGTTCAATTTCCGCCAGCGGCACATCCTTCTTTAGCTTCAGCGTAAACGCCTGGCTATGGCAGCGTAGGGCGCCGATGCGCACGCACAGTCCATCCACCGGAATCGCCTGACGGGTGTTGAGAATTTTGTTGGTTTCCACCTGGCCTTTCCACTCTTCTCGGCTCTGGTCGTTTTCCAGTTGCTTATCAATCCAGGGGATCAGGCTACCAGCCAGCGGCACGCCAAAATTATCCGTCGGCAGGGTGCCGCTGTGGGTCAGCTCGGTGACCCGGCGCTCGATGTCCAGAATGGCCGATGCCGGGTTTTGCAGCGGTTTGGCTACCGCGTCGTGCAATTGGCCCATTTGTACCAGGAGTTCACGCATATGGCGCGACCCGCCGCCGGATGCCGCCTGATAGGTGGCAACCGAGGCCCATTCCACCAAATCCTGGGCAAACAACCCACCCAGCGACATCAGCATCAGGCTCACGGTGCAGTTGCCGCCGACAAACGTCTTGATGCCGTGATCCAGGCCCTGCTGGATCACCGACTGATTAACGGGATCGAGGATGATAATCGCGTCATCGCGCATACGCAGCGACGACGCTGCATCAATCCAATAGCCCTGCCAGCCGATTTCACGCAGCCGCGGATAGATTTCGTTGGTATAATCGCCGCCCTGGCAAGTGACGATAATGTCCAGCGCGCTGAGCGCCGCCAGATCCCGGGCATCCTGCAGCACGCCCTGCTGGCCGTTGACCGCCGGCGCGGGCTGACCATGTTGGGAGGTGGAAAAAAATACCGGGCGGATGGCGTCAAAATCGCGCTCTTCGGTCATGCGCTGCATCAGCACTGAACCGACCATACCGCGCCAGCCGATAAAACCAACGTTTTTCATGTTTAACTGTCCTGCCGTAGGGGGGGTGACAAACTATTACGCGTGCTCTTACTGCACAGCGTCAGCAGGATACACTCTGTCCACCATACAAAATGTGGCCGAAATGCCGCAAGTGAAATTATTCGATTTTAAGCCCTTTTTCAGCAGCGGCGCTTATACTCATCCCCTGCCGTTGCCGGGGCGCCGGCGCTGATGACGTCGAGGTAATAATGAGTGAAATGATATCGGCCACCGTTTTATTATTTTTGATTATGGATCCCTTGGGCAATCTGCCGATATTCATGTCGGTGCTTAAACATCTGGAGCCGAAGCGGCGGCACGTTATCATCATCCGGGAGATGCTGATAGCGCTACTTCTGATGCTGATTTTTCTGTTTGCCGGCGAACATATTTTGTCGTTTCTCAGCCTGCGCACCGAAACGGTATCCATCTCCGGCGGCATTATTCTCTTTTTGATCGCTATCAAAATGATTTTTCCTTCCCAGGAAGGCAACAGTACCGGCCTGCCGGCGGGGGAAGAGCCGTTTTTGGTGCCGCTGGCGATCCCGCTGGTCGCCGGCCCCTCAATCCTGGCGGCGCTGATGCTGTTATCGCATCAATATCCACTACAAATCAACCATTTGGTCCTGGCTTTACTCATCGCCTGGGGTCTGTCGGTCGTCATCCTGATGCTGTCCAACGTCTTTTTGCGGTTGCTGGGGAGTAAAGGGGTCAACGCGCTTGAGCGGCTCATGGGGTTATTGTTAGTCATGATCTCGACTCAGATGTTCCTGGACGGCGTACGCGCCTATCTGCGCGTCTAGGGATGGGAGGCAACATCGTCAATCATTAGGCCGGACGAGACGACCGCCCGCTCAAGAAGCGGCAGGCGGTCGATTGGCATAACCCGGCCTAGCGGGCAGACTGCCGGGCCGGACTGCGCGAGCGTAGGCGGTGAAGGTTAAATTACCATATTCAGCAGCAGACAGCCCACCAGGCCGCAGACCGCGATGATGGTTTCCAGCACCGACCAGGAGCGGATAGTTTCACCGATGGTCAGGTTGAAATACTCCTTGAACAGCCAGAAGCCGGGATCGTTGACGTGGGAAAAGATCACGCTGCCGGAGCCGACGGCGATAACCATCAGCTCGGGACTAACGCCGGTGGTGGCGATAAGTGGCGCGGCGATGGTCCAGGCGAGCAGCAGCGGAGAAATGGTGCTGCCTTCCATCAGCGAGGCGATGTATTTATCCACGCCGCTGTCAACCAACACTTGTTTAAACGCCCCGCCGCCGCCGATGATCAACAGTATCATGGCGATGATTTTTATGGAATCGGTAATGGTACCCATTACTTCATCCATACTGCGGCCCCGATTAAGACCAAAGGTGAAAATGGCAATCAGCACCGCGATAAGCGTAGCCATAATGGGATCACCGAAGAACTCGGTGTAAGCCAAGATGGGATTGCCTGCCGGCAGCAGCATTTCGGTGATGGCGCGCAGCGCCATTAATACCACCGGCACCAGCGAAGTCCAGACGCTGACGGCAAAGCTCGGCATTTCCTGCTCGGTAAATTTTTTCGGATTGTACAGACCTTCCGGCACCGGCTTGTCGATATGGCGCAGAAATTGCGAATACACCGGACCGGCCAGGATGACCGTCGGGATGGCGAGGATAGTGCCGTACAACAGGGTCTTACCCATATCGGCGTGGAAAATGGCGGCGATGGCGGTGGGGCCGGGGGGGGGCGGCAGGAAACCATGCGTCACCGACAGCGCGGCGGCCATCGGCACGCCTACGTAAAGCAGCGAGATACGCGCGTTGGCGGCGATGCTGAACACCAGCGGCAGCATCAGCACAAAACCAATCTCGTAAAACAGCACGAAACCGACGGTGAAGCCCGTTAATACCACCGCTCACTGAATATAGTGTTGACCAAATTTGTCGATAAGCGTGGTGGCGATACGTTGAGCCCCGCCGCAATCCGCCAGCAGTTTACCCAGCATGGCGCCGAAGCCCATGATCAGCGCCAGGCTACCGAGCGTGCCGCCTACGCCGTTTTTGATCGACCCGATGACTTTATTGACCGGCATGCCCTGCAGGACCCCTACCGCCAGCGCAACCAGGATTAAGGCGATAAAACCGTTTAATTTGAAACGGATCATCAGGAGCAACAACAGTGCTACACCAATGGCAACAATAAAAAGTGGCATGATAATTCCCCAATGGATATCTGTCCGGACCGGCATTTCGCGTGTCGGTCAATCGGTGATAGTCTTCAAATCATATCGTACGAGATGATGTTATCGATATCATGATACCGGTAACATCGCACGCTAAGGAATGCATGGGGGAACTATATTAGCGTTTTGGGAGCGGGATCATATTCTGACCCGGGGCGCAGGGCCAGAGACTTTCACCGCCCGGTTAGGATCAGGTATGGAGAAGAGCACCTCTATTGCCGCTAACGTTCGTGAGCGGCGACGTCACCTATCCGCGCTCCGGGGTTGTCAGATACTTTCGCCCGCCAGTAACGTGGAACCCACGTCGATTTGCCCATCGCCGCGCGGTTCACCCCGCAAGCGGGCCAGCAGGCAGTCGGCGCTCAGGCGCCCCATTTCCTCGCGGGGGGTGAGTACGCTGGCCAAGTGCGGATGGACTACCCGGGAGAAGTCGTGGCCGTGGAAGCCGGCGATCACCATCTTATCGGGTACGGCGATCCCCTGGCGCTGGCATTCAAATAGCGCGCCAATGGCCAGGTCGTCGTTGGTGCTGATGATACCGTTAATGCCGTGATACTCCCGCTGCGCCTGGCGCAGCAACTCCACGCCGGCGGTATAATTGGAGGAATCCGCCATCATGACGCTATATGCTGGCAGGCCGGCATCGCGCATGACTTGCTCATACCCCTGCTGTTTGATGGATTGTACGCTCATCCTGCCGGGCGCCGAAGTACACCACCTGACGGTGTCCCCGCTCGATAATCAGACGGGTCATCTGCCGGGCCGCCTCGAAATTATCGAAACCCACGGCCATATCCAGACAAGGTGAAACGCAATCCATGATCTCCACCACCGGGATGCCGGCCACTTCGATCATTTTCAGCGTGCGGGGAGTGTGATGGCGTTCGGACAGTATAAGGCCGTCAATATTATAAGACAGCAGCGAGGTCAGCCGTAGCTCTTCCAGCTCCGGTGAATAACCGTAGTGTGCCAGCATGGTCTGATAGCCGTTGGCATCGGTAACCTGTTCGATGCCGCGCAGGACTTCGGCGAAAACTTGGTTGGTCAGCGAAGGCAGTAGAACGCCGATAGTGCGGCTGGTAGCATTGGAGAGAATATCCGGCGCCCGATTAGGAATATAGCCCAGCCTGTCAAGCGCCGCGGCAATTTTTGCCTGCAGCGCCTGGGGAAACCCGATCCGGATCGCGCAGATAGCGGCTTACCGTCATTTTGGTGACCCCAACCTGATCGGCAACATCCTGCAGTCCCGGCCTTTTTTTCTTCATTATTAACTTGTTAACCTCCGCCGACGATTCAGCCAAGTTTAACAAAAAAAAGCATTGCCGAGTATTTTTATCCCGGTTAAACAGACGGCAGATCAAACAGCAGTACTTCGCTGTCGTCGTGCGCCGCCAGCGTGATACGGCTTTCATCCCACACCGCCAGCGCATCGCCGGCCGCCAACGTCTGCTCATTCACCGTCAACGCGCCGGCGATCACCTGTAACCACAGCCGCCGGCCAGGCGCTATCGGCAGAGCGTCCGACCGGCCGTGTGGGAGCGCCCAACGGGTCAGAGTCATATCCTGGAACACCCGCAACGAGCGTCGCGGGCATCCGGCGATAGCACCAGCTGGTGGCCTTCGGTCGCCGCGAAGCGGCGTTGTTCGTAGCGCGGCTGCAGACCGTTTTGTGCCGGCAATATCCAAATTTGATAGAGATGCAGGAACGCATCGTCGCGGGCATTGTATTCGGAGTGCCGTATCCCGGTTCCGGCGTTCATGAACTGAAACTCGCCGGAGTGAATCTGTGCCTGATTGCCTATACTATCCCGGTGCGCCACCGTACCGGACAGCACGTAGGTCAAAATCTCCATGTCTTTATGGGGGTGGGTGCCAAAGCCTTCTCCGGGGGTGATGATATCTTCGTTGATCACCCTCAGCGCGGAAAAACCCATAAAATCGGGATGATAGTAATCGGCAAAGGAAAAACTATGCCGGCTGGTCAGCCACTCATGCTGGGCATAGCCGCGATCGTGGGCGGCACGTAGAAAGTTTATGTTCAATTCTCCTCACTATTTTCCTCCAGTCTATGCGCGACACAGCAGAATAATAGCGGAAAAATATCATCGCTAAGTTCAAAAAAATAGAACAATATGGGCGGCAGAGGGGGCCAAACGCGGGCAAAAAAAGCCAGCGCACAGGCTGTCTGAAATTACTGGAAGCAATGTGAGCAATGCCATGCTCCCGTGCCAGTATCACAATGGCCGGTAGCATAGAAATAGCAATCATTATTATTCGCATTTGTAAAGAATTTTTTATTCTTCTCCCAGATACATCGCGCGTAGGTAACGGGGGACCGCGTCGTCCTCGTTGCTGCCGATGACGTCCAGGGCCGGCAATGTGTCCTTAAGGCGCTGCTGGGCATTTTGCATAATGCAGCCTTTGCCAGCCATCGCCAGCATCTCTTGGTCATTCATCCCGTCGCCGAAGGAGATGCAATCCTTAAGTTGATATCCGAGCAGGCCGGCCACCTGCCGCCGCGCGTGGCCTTTGGAAACCCCGCCCGCCATGACCTCCAGACAAACCGGCAAGGAGAAGCTGACGTTGACCCGATCGCCCCAGCGGGCGTTGAGCTCCTCTTCCAATACCAGCAGCCGCTGATGGTCGTCGCAGGTGAAATACACTTTGCAAATGCCGTCGGTGGGCAGCGCCCCTTGCTGATACACCTGATATTTGAATGTGGATTCGCGGAAAAAATCTTCCTGATCGGCGCGATTACGGTTCATAAACCATTCATCATTGCGAAAGACATTCGTCAGGATTTTCGGATCCTGATGCACTACGCTAAACAACTCCGCGGCGATATCTTCGTCAAAATTGTGGGAGAAGATCAGTTCGCCGGCGGTGTTGGTTGTGTACCCGTGCACCGTTAGAGGTGATCATATAGGCGTCAATCTCGAGATTGGCGCGCATCTGCGCCACGTCCACATGGTGGCGGCCGGTGGCGAACACGAAGTGGATCCCGCGTGCGGTCAGGAGTTGCAGAGTTTGTTTGGCGTAGGGGGTGAGCCGGTGAAAGCAGTGTGCCATCAAGATCGGACGCAACAATATGGAACATGGGGCGATAAAACCTCTGGTGTACGCGGCGAAACCAGCGCCGCAGATTAATGATACCGCATAAAGAAATCAGCGATTAACGTGAGAGCCTGCGCGCGCAGCGGGTCAGTCTCGAATAAAATTTCGTGACGCGCGCCCGTAATCGTTATCGGGCCGTTATTTTCACAGGAATGACCCGCCAGGGCCATGGCCTGGCAGAACGGCCGGTGGCTGCGGTTATCCACGATTTTGTCTTCTCCGGCCTGCAGCAGCAGCACCGGCGTGGTAATGGCGCCGGCCTGTGCCATCACCTGCTCCCCGGCCAGTATCCCCTCGCGCCCCCAGTGGTAGGTGGGGCCGCCCAGTTGCAGCTCCGGATAATCGGCGTAGTAGCGCAGGTTGCGGCGATAGTGTTGGTCGCTGTGCGTCAGCATGTTGACCGTGAACGGCCGGGGCCGCCAGGCGCCGGTGCCTACCGCGTAGCGATCGCGCATGGCCGGCCGCAGTTCCGCCCACTCCAGAATACGCCAGGCCAGCCAGCGCGGCATCGGCAACCGCAGCCCGAACATCGGCGCGCACAGCGCGGCAGCGTGGCAGGCGTCCGGCTGCTCAGCCAGAAACAGCGCGAGAATGACGCCACCCATGGAGTGCGCCAGCGCAAAGCGTCTACGGTAGCCGGCCGATTGGACAATCCGTTGCCAGAAGCGGGCGAAATCGCTGACGTAATCGGCGAATTGCAATACGTGACCGCGGTGGGGGTCTGCCAGCAGTCTGCCGGAAAGCCCTTGTCCACGGTGATCGATGATCATCACATCATAGCCGTACTGGAACAGATCATAGGCCACTTCCGGATATTTGACATAGCTTTCAATGCGGCCGGTGCTGATGACCACCACTTTATTATGGCCGGGGGCGCAAAAGCGCACAAAGCGAATCGGCAGCGCCTGCGCGCCGGCAAATTCGCCTTCTTCACGCTCGCGCCAAAAATCCAGCAGCTCGCCGTTGGAGAACGCGGTGAATTGCCGTTCACGGGTTAGCCACTGGGCATTACGCACCCGGCACATTGCCCGGCGGCGCCTTAGCGCGACAAAATAAGGTTAATGCCGAAGCCTGCAAACAACACGCCGGCCACGTCATCAATCCAGCGCGCCAGACGCTGATAACCCCGGCGCATCGCCGGCAGGGCCAACACTACCGCTACCAGGGAAAACCACAGTAAGGTTTCACCCAAAATCAGGGCAAATATCCCAAAGCGGGCGCCGGCGTCGATATTATCGCCGACGAAGAGCGAAAATACGCTGCCGAAATAGATAACCGCCTTGGGATTGGCCAGGTTGGTGAGAAGGCCGCGTAAAAAGCGATGCTCACGGCCGCCGTCAGCGGCAACGGCCGGGGGGTTGGCATCCGCCGGGGCCTGCCGACGCGCCGCCCGCAGCAGTTGCCAGCCCATCCAGCAAAGGTACAGACCGCCGCCGAGGGTAATGAGGTTATGCAGCCAGGCCATACGGCTTAAAAGCAGATGCAACCCCAGCAGAGCCACCGCCGCCCAGATGGCCACCCCGAGGGTGATGCCCATGACGCCGTACATCGCCTGGCGGTGCGAGCGGCTGGCGGCGGTCTGCGAGACGAAAAAGAAATCCGGACCGGGGGACATCAGGGCGATCAAATGCACCAACGCCACGGTGGCAAACAGCATTAACATACCTTTCCTGCTCCTAAAATAAAACGCCGGGGCAGCATGCCTCGCGCGTCAGTGGATGACTGTCCCGCCAAACCGCGGCCCGCCTCCCGGCCTGGACGCGCTTAGCACACGGGCAGATGCGGATCCTCGTCGGACAGGTGTTCGCGGATAAGGGCCAGGAACGGTAGTCCGAAACGTTCCAGTTTTCGATTCCCCACCCCATTGATCCGCAGCATCTGGCCGCTGTCGGTGGGCAATTGCTCGGCCATCTCCAGCAGCGTGGCGTCGTTGAACACCACATAGGGCGGGACGTTGGCTTCGTCCGCCAGCGTCTCGCGCAGCTTACGCAGTTTGGCGAATAACGGGCGATCGTAATTGCCGCCGTAAGTTTTGGGGGCCGAGCGTGTTTTCAAATTGGTCACCCGCGGCTCCGCCAGCATCAATGCCACCTCGCCCCTGAGCACCGGCCGCGCGGACTCCGTCAACTGCAACGCCGAATGCTGGGTGATATTCTGACTGACCATCCCCAGATGGATCAATTGCCGCAGCACGCTTATCCAATGCTCATTGCTGCGGTCGCGGCCGATACCGTATATCGGCAGCCGATCGTGCGCGTTTTCCCGAATGCGCTGGCTGTTGGCGCCTCTGAGCACCTCGACGACATACGCCATACCGAAACGCTGCCCGCCCCGGTAAATGCAGGAGAGTGCTTTACGTGTCTCCTCCAGCCCATCGTAGCGCTTGGGCGGATCGAGGCAAATATCACAGTTGCCGCACGCCATTTGACGGCCTTCGCCAAAATAATTCAGCAGCACCAGCCGCCTGCAGGTCTGAGCCTCGGCAAAAGCGCCCATGGCGTTTAGCTTATGGCGCTCGATATCCTGCTGCTGGCCGGCGGGTTTTTCTTCCAGGCAGCGCCGCAGCCAGGCCATGTCCGCCGGATCGTAGAGCAAGATGGCTTCGGCCGGCAGACTGTCGCGACCGGCGCGGCCGGTTTCCTGATAATACGATTCGATGGTGCGCGGGATATCAAAATGCAGCACAAAACGCACATTGGGCTTATTGATCCCCATCCCGAACGCGCCCGTCGCCACCACGACCTGCAAATCATCGCGCTGAAACGCTTCTTGCACCTGGGCGCGGCGTTCGTTTTCCAGGCCAGCGTGATATGCGGCCACGCTGATGCCACGGCTTTGCAACCGCGCGCTCAGATCTTCCACCCGCGAACGGCTGTTGCAATAAATAATGCCGCTCTTGCCGCGCTTACGCACAAAGTGCCATAGCTGCTCAAACGGCTTGTATTTCTCCACCAGCGTGTAGCGAATATTGGGGCGGTCAAAGCTGCTGACCTGGATCAGCGGATCGCGCAAATCCAGCAGACGCAGGATATCCTGCCGCGTGGCCTCGTCCGCGGTGGTGGTCAGCGCCAAAAACGGCAGCGTCGCGAAATGGCGTTTGATTTGCCCGAGCGCGCGGTATTCCGGGCGGAAATAGTGTCCCCATTGCGAAATGCAGTGCGCCTCGTCCACCGCTATCATCGCCAGCCGCCACTGTTGCAGTTGCTCGAGCATGTTGTCCATCATCAGACGCTCGGGCGCGATATACAACATCTTAATGCGCCCGCTGCTGCGGCACGCGGCCATCACCTCGTACTGCTGCTCGCGGCTTTGGGTAGAATTCAGACAGGCCGCCGCCACGCCATTGGCCAGCAGTTGATCGACCTGATCCTTCATCAGCGAAATCAGCGGCGAAACCACAAGCGTCAGCCCATCCATCACCAGGGCGGGGATTTGATAGCACAGCGATTTACCGCCGCCGGTGGGCATAACCACCAGGCAGTCGCGGCCGCTGAGAACCGCGTGAATGATCGCTTGCTGGCCCGGCCGAAACTGCTGGTAGCCAAAGGTGTCGTGCAACACCTGCTCCGCCAGCGCTTCCCGCTGGATTATTTCCGCCGTAGACATATCTGCTCCAACTTTGTCTTCAGACGGGCGCCGCAGGCGGCGCCCGTGGTTAAGTCCCTATGGATTACATCATATCATTAAGCATAAAGCCCATCCCTATACGGGTCTGCCGATGATTATAATCGATTAGCGACTCGCCATAGCCGCTAAACAGCTGGGTATAAAAACGTACGTGGCGGCTAACGGGATAGCTTCAACCCAGTTGCGCGCCGCCGTAGCCGCTGTTCCAGTTGTAGCGCCCTTCCGCGCTAAAGATGCTCTCACCCCAGGCATAGCCTATCTTCAGTCGGTAGTGGCCCATGTACTTGATAATATCGGGGTTATCGCTGCCGTCGTCCAGCCGCAGCCAGGGTTTGACTTCCACCTGACAGTTGCCGTTTTGCGCCATCAACCGCGTATAGGCGCGGTTCCAGCTGCGCGACATAGGATCCGAGCGGCCGTTGGACTGATGGTTCAGGCCCATTTCCACATCGCGTAAGGTCCAGCCTGCGAAATCATAATCCGTTGCCCAGCCAATGAACAGCGGCGGTTCATAGTTGGTCTCACGAAAGGGCGACGATTCATCGCTGTTGGATAACTGCCACCAGGAGCGCTGGGTGTAAGAGGCGCCCAAAAGCGAGTTATCCCCCGCGATGCCGCGCCACAGCGGAAACCCCAGGCTCAATTGGAACGCCACTTCATCTTTCTTGGCGTTATTGGCCCAATCGTAGCTGCTTATCGCCTGTTTGTTGATGTTGCTGGTATAGGTGTAGAGCAAGTAGTTGCTCTCGTACGGGTACAACGTGAAGGGATTGTTGCTGGTTCCGGTCACGCCCGATCACTGATTCCGGTCGCCCGATCAGCGATTCCGATTCTGTCCGATCGCTCATCTTCTGTTCCGCCATACTCTGGAGACTTTTAGCTTCCGGGGGTATGGCATGGCACGTAAAAAAAAGAACGCGAAAACAGAAATATGCATCTATATCAATGTATTACGCATTAAATTTGAGCAGCGTCGCTCGAATCGCAGCAGCGCTCGGCATCGGCTGTACCACAGTGAACGATATCCTCGGCCGATTCACGGTAGCTAACCTGGTCTGGCCATTGCCGGCGGAAATGTCCCCCGTCGACGTCGACCGCCTGCTCTATCCCGGCAAATTCGGCAAGGCTATCAAGACCTTACCAAGCTGGCTTGATATCGATACCGAGTTAAGCCGCAAGGGCGTGACCAAACAGCTGTTCTGGATGGAATATCAGGCCGCCGTGGGCGGTGATGCCCTCGGCTACTCACAGTTCTATGCACTGTTCCGTGACTGGAAAAAGAAGCAGCGGCGTTCCATGCGCATGGAGCACAAGGCCGGTGAAAAGCTCTTCATCGACTTCTGTGGCCCCACCGTATCTATCTGTCAACCCTGCGACCGGTAGCGTACGCCAGGCCGCTATCTTCGTCGCTGCCATGGGCGTATCAGGCTATGCGTATATCGAAGCCTGTGAAGGCCAGGACATGGCATCGTGGCTCAACGCCAATAGCCGCTGCCTGCACTTCATGGGTGGGGTTCCGGAGCTGCTGATACCTGATAATCTGCGCAGCGCTGTCCGCACCCCTGACCGCTATGAGCCGGTCATAAACCAGAGCTACCAGGCGCTGGCAAATCACTATGAGACAGTGGTGCTACCGGCGCGCCCGCGAAAACCGAAAGACAAGG
>NZ_JBLKSS010000141.1:0-14883 GCF_047607725.1 Sodalis sp. (in: enterobacteria)
AAGTCCAGCGGGAAATTGGGACGACGTCTTGAGGGTTTTGGTGGGGTTTGTTTCATGAATTGCGCCCATTAAAAAAATAATGGACATCATCTTCAATAACTTGATGGGGAATTAACAGACGGCGCTGGGCGTACGCTTACAAAAAGACACATAATGTTCATTTATTACCTGCCGCGTGATGCGTTTGGACAATCTCATTATTAACGCGCTATATACGGTGAATATTAAAGCAATATGACAAACGGAAAAGGAAATCGGCCAGTAATGCGATTGCGATTATTTCTTACACCGCTTTGTTTAATTATCTTCTGGGTCGCGCGCCGGCCAAATTGGCATTAAGGGGGGTGACCAAGATGTCCGTTAAAGCTTTCGCACCCTGGCTGACGCGCTGGTTTACGCCGTCGGCTAAGAGGGGGCCGGCGCAAAACCGCTTCTACTGGGTCCGCAGGGACGCCAGGCCTGCAAAATACCGTTCCATTAGACAAACAGCCAACAGGCCTCAGTCCCCCCGACACGCCCCTCAGCCCAGCATCAAAATAGCAGGCCATCGGCACCACTACCTTCAGCGCCGCCGTACCCCAGGCTAAAGGCAAAATCACCTGTCAAAGCGTGATTTTACCGCCGATTTTTAACGCGGTGAAATCGGCATTATTGACGCCCGCCTCGCGCTGGGCGCGCAGTAACTCGCGCGGCGGCTCGTCCAGGGATTCATCCGCCAGCTCGAACACCCCCCAATGAATCGGGATCACCCGGGCTGCTGAAGTTCCTGATAAAAACGCACCGCCTCGGTGGAGCTCATGTGACTTTCCGCCATGAACCATTCTGGTGCATAAGCGCCAATGGGCAGCGCCGCCGCGTCAAACGGCCCCAGGCGTTGGCCGATCTCCGCCAACCGCGGGGTATAGCCGCTGTCGCCTGAAAAGAAGAAACGCCACCGCGACATGGACACCACCCAGCCGCACCATAAACTCCGGTTGCGGTCCCAGAGCGAGCGCATGCTCCAGTGACGTGCCGGGGTGCAGTGCAGCGCGAATTCCGGCGCAGTGACCGCATCCCACCAGTCGCATTCGGCCACGTGCTTGACCCCGTGTCGGCGTAACTAGGCGCCCATGCCCAAGGGTGCCACGACCCGTAACGCGGGAAAGCGTTTTAACAGTTGCCGCAGCGTGCCGTGGTCAAGATGATCGTAATGATTGTGGGAGTACAGCACCCAATCAATGTTGGGCAATTCGGCGACGGTCGCCGCCAAGGGCGTTTTGCGCACCGGGCCGGCAAACGGCAGCGGTGAGGCGCGCTTGCCAAGCGCCGGGTCGAACAGGATATGTTGCCCACCCACCCGCAGCAGCAGGCAGGCATGGCCAAGCCACCAAACGGCGTCTTTATGGCCGCTGAAGTCCGCTTTTTGCCACCACTAACGGATAAAGGCCTCATAGCCCTCGCCGGGCGGCCGCGGCAGCCCCTGCGCCTTGCGCTCCTCCCGCCAGCATTTCAGCGCCCCAGGATCGCGCAGGGAGATATCGGGATTGGTGAAACCGGTGGGTGTATGGTGGGACTTGGTAGGATCATACCAGCGATTTGGCTTGCTCATGATTTTTTGCACTCTCCCTGTCAGGGGCGGACAACGCAAAGGGATAAACCACCGTTCACAAGCCGGCGGGGGTTCACGCGCGTCGGGGGATTAACGTTCGGCGATAAAATCTTTAAACATGGTGGATTCGCCGGGAACGGGGGGTGAGGCCGGGTTCGGCGATTCTCCCCGGGTGAGTCTTGCCAACAGCTCGGTCTGCTGTTTCTGTTGCTCGAGAAGTTCGGTTAGCAAAGCTATCTGCTCGTTCGCTTTGACACTGGCGCGGCTCAGAAAAAACCAGACAACCAGCACGATGACGAATACCGCGACGGACGCCACGGCAATTGCGATATTCAGGCTGTTAACTCCCAACTCATTCATGAACTGACCTGCCACTCGTTAAACCAGTGGCTATATTATCACTCCGGGGCCGACTTAGTACCCCGCTGACAAAATTTGCCTGTTAACAGACGTTACCAAGGCATCCATTTGGTCACCAGACACATGCCGCTGAAAAAATCCCCTCCCTGCTCGCAAAAGCTATTCAGCGCCGACAGCCAAAGAGCCAAACAGAGCAGCAGAATCACGATCAATTTAATCGTTGTGCTTCTTTTCAAAACCCTATTCCTGAAATGCCTAATCAACTAATGTTATCCGCTTAAACTTAAACGAGAGATAACAGCACCTCATTTAGTTTTCATTGAAATGATTTTTAATTAATAAAATAAACCTGTAAAGTTAAATGGCCGCTCCCGGGGCGAGACGCGGCCACGAAACGGCTTTCAGTGGGGGGTGGCGCGCTCGAACTTCATGTCGATAAGGGCGATGGCTTTCTCAATCGCGCGCCGCGTAATGGGGTCACGGGTGGCGGGATGGGTGCCAAAGTCAATGTTTTTTAGCTGCGCGGACATTTTGTCGCGCACCTCCGCCGGCGCGATGATATCGATAACGTCTAGAATCTGTTTTATTACCAGCTGACAGGCGACGAGATCGGACACCAGTTCCTGGTTTTCAGTAAGGGATTGTGTCATTTTTTTTCCTTTATGCCTGAGCATCCGAACCGGAGGATCAAACAAGCCGGTTCGGTTATCGAGGGATTAAAACGGGTAGTCGTGGTAGCCTATCTGGCGGGAGATGGTGCGCGCCGCGTCGTGCAGCATTTTGACATAATCATTTTTGGCCTCTTCTGAGAAGCGAATAGTGGGAAACGATATGCTCAGGCCGGCGATGACGACGCCAAAGCGATCAAAAATCGGTACCGCGATGCAGCGCAACCCCTCCTCCTGCTCCTCGTTATCTTCGCCGAACCCCTGCGCGCGCACCCGCTCCAGCTCCGGCAACAGCGCCTCTCGGCTGGCGGCGGTGCGGGACGTACTGCGGGTGAAGACCACATCAGCCAGGATGTCGCTCGCCTCTGAGACGTCTCGCCAGGCTAGTAGCACCTTGCCAATAGCGGTACTGTAAAGTGGGTTACGGCGGCCGACGCGCGAATACATGCGTAAATTGTACAGCGAGTCGATTTTATGGATATAGACGATGCTGTCTTCATCCAGCGCGCCGAGGTGAATGGTTTCCCGCGTGAGGTTGGACAGCACCCGCATCTGAATATCGGCGATACGAATCAAGTCGACGTTTTGCAGCGCTTTCGCGCCCAGCTCAAACAGCTTAAGTGTTAATGAATACTTTTCCGATTCTCCCTCCTGCACGACATAACCCAGGGATTTCATCGTTTGCAGGAAGCGGTACACGGTACTTTTTGATATCATGACCCGCAGCGACAGTTCGGTGATGCCAATTTCACGCTCTTCCCCCAGCACCTGGAGGATGCCGAACACCTTCAATACCGACGACACCGAATCGGGTTGCCGGTCGACTTCTGCTATCGCCATGTTAATAAGTATCCTGTAAAGGGAGTTTTGCGTTTTAAAAAAATAGAACATGATTTTTAGTATAATGGCAAGGCTACAGCCTGTGCAATGCGCAATGGCGGTTCAGCCGCGTTGCCCGTTAGTTAGTATTTATTACATTTGCCGCGCGAAACGCCCCTCGCCGGTTGTAACAAAAGTGTTACAGTAAAGGCTTTTACGGACGAACGAACCTTAATGACCCACATCGACCATGACGGCGTACCCCTGCCGCAGCGCTACGGAGCCATTCTGACGATCGTGCTGAGCGCCTCCATTGCGGTTTTAGATGGCGCCATCGCCAACGTTGCCCTGCCCACCATTGCCCGTGAACTCCACGCCAGTCCGGCTGCATCGATTTGGGTGGTCAATGCCTATCAATTGGCGATTATTGTTTCATTGCTCTCCTTCGCCAGCCTCGGCGATATTTACGGGTACCGGCGTGTCTATCAATGCGGTCTGGCGGTATTCAGCCTAATGTCATTGCTGTGCGCGCTGTCCGACAGCTTATGGATGCTGATTGGGGCCCGCGTTCTGCAGGGACTCGGCGCCGCGGCGGTGATGAGTATCAATGGCGCGCTAATCCGAATCATCTATCCACAGCGTATTCTCGGCCGCGGTATGGCAATTAATACGCTGATGGTGGCGGTGTCCACCGCCGCCGGTCCCACGGTAGCGGCAGGCGTTCTGTCGGTGGCCAGCTGGCAGTGGCTGTTCGCGATTAATGTGCCTATCGGCCTCTTCGCCCTGTGGCTGGGACACCGGTTTTTGCCGGGCAACCCACAGAAGAACCGCGGCCGGCGTTTTAACGCCGCCAGCGCGCTGATGAATGCCTTGACCTTCGGCCTGCTGCCTTTCCGCGATGAGCGGTTTCGCCCAGCAGGTCAATGGCCGCTGGATTGCCATCTAGCTGTGTCTGGCCATCGCGGTGGGTGCCCTGTTCGTCCGCCACCAGCTGCGCCAGCGCTGGCCTCTGTTGCCGGTGGACCTGCTGCGTATCCCGCTGTTTTCCCTGTCCATGTGTACGTCCATCTGCTCTTTTAGCGCCCAAATGTTGGCAATGGTATCGCTGCCTTTTTATCTGCAAACCGTATTGGGCCGCACGGAGGTCGCAACGGGCCTGTTGCTTACGCCCTGGCCGCTGGCGACCATGGTTTTCGCCCCGCTGGCCGGCGCCTTGATAGGCCGGGTACACGCGGGTTTGTTGGGGGGGATCGGCATGTGCCTGTTTGCCGCGGGTCTATTCTCCCTGGCCTGGCTGCCGGCCGCGCCGACCGACGGCGAGATTATTTGGCGGATGATGCTGTGTGGCGCCGGTTTTGGGTTGTTCCAGTCTCCTAACAACCACACTATCATCACCTCGGCGCCGCGCAACCGCAGCGGCGGCGCCAGCAGCATGTTGGGCACCGCCCGCCTGTTCGGACAAACCAGCGGCGCCGCTCTGGTGGCGTTAATGTTCAATATGTTTGGCGACACCGGTACGCACGCCTCGCTGGTGCTGGCGGGCGTATTCGCCGCCGGCGCCGCGCTGGTCAGTTCGCTGAGCATTACCCAGGCCAACCCCCAGCAGGCGGTGGGGAAATAAACCCGGCGCATCAGGCGCTGGACGGGTTGGCGTGTCGGGCAAAAAAAAGAATCCCCATGCTGTAGGGGGATTCTTCAGTGGCTTGCCGCGCGGCCGGGCTGACATCACCCGTTACCGGACAGTTGCACATCTTACCGTTTCTCGGCCGACCACGACGGTTTAAAGCATCGCTGTTTCCCGGCTGGCGTCTCGGGGGGGGTTAAAAGCATTACCGGTTCCCGGCCGACGTTCGGCGGTTTACAGGCCGCCATCGCGAGGGGCGACATCACCCTCCCCGGCAGCGGCGCTGCCGGCGCGCCTTATTTCAGGTAGGCGCCGGAACGCAGTGCTTCAATCCGTTTATCCAGCGGGGGATGGGACATGAACAGTTCGCTGAACGTCTTGTTGCGGCCGTTGATGCAAAACGCCATCATGCTGCTGGCTTCCTGCGGCTCATAGCTGGTCTTTAACCGCTGAAGCGCCGCAATCATTTTCTCACGCCCCACCAGCCTGGCCGAACCAGCATCGGCGTGGAATTCGCGGTGACGCGAGAACCACAGGGTGATGATGCTCGCCAGTACCCCGAACACCAATTCCAGCACCATGGAGACGGCGAAATAGACCATCGGGTTGCCATTGCCGCTTTCACCCTCGTCGCGGTCCGACGACATGAACCCCGCCGCCAGCTGCGCCAGAATACGCGAGACGAAAATGACGAAGGTGTTCACCACGCCCTGGATCAGGGTCATGGTCACCATATCGCCATTGGCGATGTGGCTGATTTCGTGCGCGATGACCGCCTCTGCCTCGTCGCGGTTCATATTCTGCAGCAGGCCGGTGCTGACGGCCACCAGCGAGGCATCACGCCGCGCGCCGGTAGCGAAAGCGTTGATATCGGGCGCGTGATAAAGCGCCACCTGCGGCATGGCGATATTGGCCTGCTGCGCCTGCTGGCGGACGGTATTGAGCAGCCAGCGTTCGGTTTCATTGCGCGGCTGCTCAATCACTTCCCCGCCGACCGAGCGCAGCGCCATGGATTTTGACATTAACAGCGAAACGAAGGCTCCGCCGAAACCAAACAGCCCGGCCATAATCATTAATCCGGCGGCACTGGAGGACTGGATCTCGGTGAGGCTCAGTACAATACCGAACACCACCATCACCGCCAGGTTAGTGAGCAGGAAAAGAGCAATACGCATCATAAAATGTCAGGTTCCTCGGAAAAAATCACGCTTATTGCGTAACGTTAATCTAGGGTCTCGGCGGCGTTTTTCAAGCATTACGCGCCGATGAGTCGCTAAAAAGACATAACTTTACATTTTGTTAAACTTTTCGCCCCCGTCCCTGGGACGCGGCGAAAAAAAGGCGCCGGTTAAGGCGCCTTGTGACGTTGCTACCCCGCCGGCAGGGCGGCGGGTTGGCTGGTCTCGGCATGGGCGAGATCCAGCGCAATCTGCACCGTTTCATCCAGATAGGGATCCGGCTCTTTATAATCCTTGGGGATGGATTCCAAATTCTTCACCGGTTTCTTACCCTGACGCACCAGCCGCTCGTTCGTGCGCTGCAGGCGGATAGCATCATCCTCGTGGTTCTCCTTCTCCCGCTGGGCGAGATTGAGGGAGACCCAATTGCGTTTCTCCTTCATGGCGTGGAAACGCGCGATATCCTGTTGGATATATTGGAATTCAGGATCTTTGGCGATGCGCGCCTGATGCGCTTTGAGCAACTCGGCCGAGAACGGCTTCAAATCGCCAGCCTTGGTATAGGTGGCCGCGTTGATGCTGTCCCAGGGCAGCGCATTATCTTCAAATTTTTCGCCGGTTTCGACGGTTTCGGTGCCGGTGGGCATGATGATATCAGGCACCACGCCTTTACGCTGCGTGCCGCCGCCGTTAACCCGGTAAAATTTCTGGATAGTGTATTGGATAGACCCCAGCGCCGGCCATTCCGGACGCAGCATCTGATCATAGATACGGTTCAGCGAACGGTATTGCTGTACCGTGCCTTTGCCGAAGGTCGGCTCGCCGACCACCAGCGCCCGGCCATAATCCTGCATCGCCGCGGCGAAGATCTCCGACGCGGAGGCGCTGAACCTGTCGACCAGCACCACCAATAGTCCTTTATAATAGACAATACCGTCGGTATCGCTGTCCTCGTGGATTTTACCGTTGTTATCGCGCACCTGCACGACCGGCCCGCTGGGGATAAACAGCCCCGATAGCGATACGGCTTCGGTCAGCGCACCGCCGCCGTTGGCGCGCAAATCGATAATGACGCTTTGCACGTTCTGTTTTTCCAGCTTTTGCAGTTGCACCTTAACATCATCGGTCAGGCCCACATAAAAACCGGGAATATCCAAAACGCCTACTTTTTCCTTGCTGATGGTTTTCACTGACATTTTCACCGCCCGATCCTCAAGCCGGATACGCTCGCGGGTAACGGTGACGATACGGGTTTTGGTGCCCTTGCCGGCGGGCAATATTTCCAGGCGCACTTTGCTGCCCTTCGGCCCTTTTATCAGCGACACCACGTCATCCAGCCGCCAGCCGATAACATCCACCATCGGTTTGCCGGTCTGGCCCACACCCACCACGCGGTCGCCCACGGTAATCGCTTTGCTTTTCACCGCCGGGCCGCCCGGTACCAGCGAGTTTATCACCGTGTAATCATCATCCATTTGCAACACCGCGCCGATGCCTTCCAGCGACAGGCTCATCTCTGTGTTGAACTGCTCGGTATTGCGCGGGGAAAGGTAATTGGTGTGCGGATCGATTTCATGGGCGAAAGCGTTCATGATCAGCTGGAAAACGTCTTCGCTATTGCTTTGCGCCAGGCGCCGGATGGCGAACTGATAGCGCTTGGTCAAAATGTCGCGGATCTCTTTCTCGTCTTTGCCGGTGAGCTTGAGATTCAGCGCGTCATACTTCACCTTGGCATCCCATAGCGCGTCGAGCTCAGCGGTGGTCTTGGGCCAAGGGGCTTTGCTGCGGTCGATTTCGATGGCGCCGTTACCGTTGAAATCCATCGGTTTAGCCAACTGCGCCAGCGCATACTGATAACGCTCAAACCGGCGCTTTTCCGCCAGGTTGTACATCGCGTACGGCAAATCCAGTTTACCGCTCTTGAGCTCATCGGCCAGCTGTGATTTTTGGGCAGCGAACTGCACAATATCTGACGCCAGCAACACATTGTGACTGTAGTCGAGCATGTTGAGGTAACGGTCGAAAATTTTGCCGGCGAAGACCCCGTCCAGATCGAACTGGCGATAGTGCGACCGCGTAAAACGCGCGCTGACCCGCTGGCTCACCGTCTGCTGCAGTGCTTCTTCTTTCAACGCCGGGATCTGATCGGCGCGGGTGATGTCGTCTTTCGCCATCGCCCCGCCCGCCAGCAGCGCCCCCGCCATCATGGCGACTCTGACAAATGTGTTCATGCCCTGGTTGGCCTCCGTATCAGAACTGCAGGTGTTCTGCGCGTACTATCAAAGCCATCCCGGAAGAGAGCTGCACTCGTACCCCTTCTTTGGCGATTTCCATGACGGTTGCGTCCATGGGATTTTTACCCACTTTGACTTTGATAGCCTGGCCGATTTGCAACGTGGAAATATCGGTGACAGGCACGGTTTTGACGACCGGCGCCGTTTGCCTGGGGGCAGACGCAGGACGTTCTTGTTTGGGACGGGGTTTGCGAGGCGCGACGGCGTCACTCTTGGCGGGCCGCTTGGCCGCAGCGGGACGACGTGGCGCAACGGCCTCGCCGTTTTCGCGTTTCTTCGCCTGCTGGGCGGCGCGCTGAAGCTGAACGCGGGCCTTGGCTTCCTCTAATTGCTTGCGCGCATGTTCAACATGCTGCGTTTCCAGCTTGCCGCAGGGATTACCATCGAGATCAACGCGCTGCGCGCCAAGCTTTATCCCGTAAAGGTAACGCCAGCTTGAAGTATAAAGGCGCAATGCGGAACGCAATTGCGTCTTGCTGATATTGTCTTCGCCCTGAACCCGTTCAACGAGGTCCTGAAAAATGCCTATCTTAAGCGGCCTGACTTCACCTTCGGCCGTGAAACAGAGCGGGAAATGCTCCGCCAGAAAGGCAATGACTTCTTTGTTGCTGTTCAACTTAGGTTGATTTTCCATGAATTTTCCTGATTACAACGGGTTTGCCAACCAGCGCAGGCATGAACAGGCGTCATTATAATGACGCCATCGGCAAATGCCACGTTATCCGTATATCATTATCAAGTATTAGTGATAAATTTGCGCATATTGGTGGTTCCCAACTGCCGGCAGAGATAATCCAGCACCGCCTTCAGTCCATCTTCATCATCCTGATCGAAGCGTTGATAAATCGTGCTATCGATATCCAAAACCCCCACCACGCGTTCATCCATTGTGATAGGCAATACGATTTCCGCGTTACTGGCGCCGTCGCAGGCAATATGGCCTGGAAAAGCATGCACATCGCCGATACGCTGAATCCGGTTTTCCGCCGCCGCGGGGCCGCAGACGCCTTTACCTAGCGGGATGCGCACGCAGGCGACCTTGCCCTGAAAGGGCCCGAGCACAAGTATATCACCCTCGAGTAAATAAAAACCGGCCCAGTTTACCCCTTCCAGACGTTCATAAAGTAAGGCGCTGGCGTTGGCCAACGCGGCGATAAAGTGCGTTTCGCCCTCAAGGAGTGCCGACATATCTTGCAATAATTCGGCGTAAAATTGTTGTTTTTTCATAATAACCATTAAATGAGCTAATCTTTGTGTTAGCAGACGGCACACCAGCCTCTATAAAATAAGCAATAAATGCCCAAAGCCACAAGATTAATCCGTTATGACTTCGCAAAGTGTTCGCGCGCGGGTATGTTTGCCCGGCCAGACAGGCGTTGCGCCGGCGGTTTATTATAACCCGCTAACGGCGGCGTGCAGGGTGAAAAATGAGGTGTGAGGGAGGCGTAAACGCCGCGCGATGAAAATAACCGCGATTCATGATGCCTTTCCGTCCGGCCAATATCAACGCTGTCCGGAATGCAATGTCTTATTTATCCTGCCGCCCCTCGGCGATAACCAGGATGCCTGCTGCCCGCGCTGCCAAGCGAAAGTGGTACGCGGGCGTGACTGGAGCATGACGCGCCTGGCGGCGCTGGCGGTCACGCTGCTGCTGCTGATGCCTTTTGCCTATACCGAACCGTTGATAAGCATCCGGTTGCTGGGCACGCCGATTAGCGCCAGTTTGCTGCAGGGCAACGTCATTACCGCCAGCATGGTGGCGTTTTGTACCGTCGGTGCGCCCGTCACGCTGGTCTTTTCGCTGTTGTATTTGTATTTTGGCCAGCGCGTGGGCCTGAATTTGCGCCCCGTGCTGTTGATGCTGCACAGGCTAAAAGAATAGGTAATGCTCGATATTTATTTAGTCGGCATGGCCGTGGCGTCCATAAAAGTAAAGGATTACGCCGATGTGACCACCGGACTGGGTTTAACCGCCTATGTTATTTTGACGCTGATCAGCATCCTGACTTTAATCAAGCTCAATACCGGCCAGCTGTGGCAGCACTATTTTCCACAGCCGGCACCGCGTCCGGGGATGCCGCTAACCGGCGCGCTGCGCGTCTGTCTCGGCTGTCGATTCACCGGCCTGCCTGACGCCCGCGGCCGCTGCCCGCGCGGCCATACCCCGCTGCGCCGCCGCCGGCGCCACAGTCTGCAAAAGGCCTGGGCCGCCCTCCTCGCCGCAATTATTATGCTGATCCCCGCCAATATGCTGCCGATATCCATTATTTATCTGAATGGCAGCCGCAACCAGGATACGATTATGTCCGGCATTATGTCCCTGGCGCAGGGAAATTTCGCGGTGGCGGCAGTTGTCTTTATCGCCAGCATTTTGGTGCCATTTATCAAAATTATTGTGCTGTTTACGCTGTTGCTGAGCATCCACTTCAAGGTTCGGCACGGCATGAAAACACGCGTTCGGCTGCTGCGATTCGTTATCTGGATTGGACGCTGGTCAATGCTGGATTTGTTTGTTATCTCAATTACCCTGTCGCTGGTTGATAGGGATCAGTTGCTCGCCTTTACGCCGGGACCGGCCGGCTTTTATTTTGGCTCCGCCGTAATTTTGACAATTCTTGCTGTCGAGTGGTTGGACAGCCGTTTGTTATGGGACGCACATGCCACACACGCCGACTACACCGATTAATGCGACCGTCCGCACCAAGCGTCGTATTTCGCCTTTCTGGCTATTGCCGTTTATTGCCCTGCTGATTGCCGGCTGGCTGGTCTACAGCACGCTGCAAGAGCGCGGTGCCACGGTGACGATTGATTTCGTCTCCGCCGATGGCATCGTCGCCGGGCGCACGCCGGTGTGTTATCAGGGTGTTGAGGTCGGCACCGTGCAAAATATCAAGCTCAGCGACGACTTGCGCACCATTAAGGTCGAGGCCAGCATCAAAAGCGATATGCGTGACGCGCTGCGCGAAGGGACGCAATTTTAGCTGGTGACGCCCAAGGCATCACTGGCCGGTATTTCCGGCCTGGACGCTCTGGTCGGCGGCAATTACATCGGCATGATGCCGGGTAAAGGTAACGAACAGACCCATTTCACCGCCCTGGATACCCAACCCAAATATCGCGTGAACACCGGCGAGTTGCTGGTACATTTGCAGGCGGACAATTTGGGTTCGCTCAGCACCGGTTCGCTGGTATATTTCCGCAAGCTGCCGGTCGGCAAGGTTTACGATTTCGATATTGCCCGCAACCGTAAAGGCGTAAATATCGATGTGCTTATCGATCGCCGCTTTACCCATCTGGTGAAAAAAGACAGCCGTTTCTGGAATGTCTTCGACCTGAAGGCCAATGTCGATCTTCATGGCGCGCGGGTAGAAATGGAGAGCGTGGCGGCGTTGGTCAACGACTCTATCGCCTTCGACTCCCCCGCCAATAGCGCTCAGGCCAGCACCGACGATAATTATCAGTTTTATCCCGACCTGGCCCACAGTCAGCGCGGTGTCATTATTACCCTCGATCTGCCCGACGGCAGTCATCTTAGCGCCGGGCATACCCCTCTGCTGTATCAGGGGTTGGAAGTCGGCATGCTAACCAAGATTACCCTAGGTAAAGACCGGCACGTCACCGGCGAATTGACCCTCAATCCGTCGGTCGCGGATCTGATGCGCAGCGGGACCCTCATTGTAATGACGACCCTGCAGCTGTCGCTGACCCAGCCTGATTTCAGCGGTCTGCTGGCAGGCACTACGCTGGAGCTGATTCCCGGCGAAGGAGAGCCGCAGCAGCGTTTTACGGTACCCGACAGCAACCGTAACCTCCTTCAGTTGCCCGGGGTGAAAATCTTCACCCTGAGCGCGCTGCAAAGCTATGGCATCGACGCCGGGCAGCCGCTGACGATGAAAGGGATACAGGTGGGTAAGATCATCGCGCGGCAGCTTACGGGCGATAGGATCGTTTTCAGCGCCGCGGTGAAGCCGGAGTTCGCTGACGTTATTCATCAAGATACCAAGTTTGTCGTCAATAGCCGGGTGGATGTCAAATTCGGCCTGGATGGCGTAAGGGTATTGGGTACCAGTGCGCAGGAGTGGCTGGACGGCGGCGTAGAAGTGATACCGGGCGCACAGGGGCCGGCGCAAAGCCATTACCCGCTGTACGGCAATCGTGAAATGGCCGAACAAGGTATTCAGGGGGACAGACCCAACGCCACGTTGACGCTGACCGCCTCCGATCTGCCCGACATCCAGACCGGTTCGATAGTGCTTTACCGCAAATTTCAGGTGGGTGAGATTGTGGACGTGTGGCCCACGCCGCAAGACTTTAAAGTCGATGTTTACATCCAACCCAAATACCGTAATTTGTTGAGCGATAAGAGCGTGTTCTGGGCCGAAGGCGGCGCCCGGGTACAAATTAACGGCAGCGGCCTGACGGTTCAGGCCTCGCCGCTGAACCGCACCTTGAAGGGGGCAGTGAGTTTCGACAATTTGGCGGGCGCCTCGGTGGTGAAGGGCGCGCCGCGTAAGCTCTACGGTTCGGAAAACGCCACGCGGGCGGTGGGCAGCCAGATCGTGCTGCGCACCTACTACGCCAGTAAGCTCTCCCCCGGCAATAACCTGGTGCTGGCGCAGGCGGTGTTGTACCCCGAATACGTGCAGACGTTTGCCCGCAACGGAACGCGGTTTTCGGTGGTGACGCCGGAAATCTCCGCCGCCGGGGTAAACCATCTGGAAACGCTGCTGCAACCGTATATCAACGTCGAGCCAGGCAAAGGGGCGGCCGCGCGCGAATTTGAATTGCAGCAGACCACCATCACCGATTCTCGTTATCTGAATGGGCTGAATATCGTCGTGGATACGCCTGAAGCCGGCAGTTTACAGGTCGGTACGCCGGTGCTGTATCGCGGCATTGAGGTGGGCACGGTCACCGACCTGACCCTCGGCGCGCTGACTGACCGGGTCTATGTGGCGCTGCGCATCAGTCGCCAATATCAGCACCTGGTGCGCACCAACTCCGTTTTCTGGCTGGCTTCCGGCTACGACATCAAGTTCGGCCTGACCGGCGGCAGCGTGAAGAGCGGCACCTTCCAGCAGTTCGTCCGCGGCGGCATCGCGTTTGCTACCCCGCCGCCGCCGCCGCTGGCGCCGAAGGCGACCGAGGGCCGGCATTTTTTGCTCTATAGCGAAGAACAAAAAGAGTGGAAAAGCTGGGGTACCGCCGTCCCGCCGAACTGATAGCGTGACGGCCTGGCGTGGGCGCACGCCTCCCTCCTCCTTATCCGATAGCTGGTGAGAAGGAGGACGCGAAGCGGCAAAGGCAAGTTAGGCGGCAGCGAGGGCAAAGGGGCAAAGGGGCAAAGGGGCAAAGGCAGGATTTAGCTTTTCGTGCTGCTTGCGCTATACTGCAATAACTCTTTGCCGCAGGAGTACGAGGAGTACGCCTTTCTCACCTCACAGCATAAGGGGCCTATTCATGACCAAGGCAACAGTGCAAATCAGCAGTTTTGCCGTTGACGATGCCACCCTTTCCTCCGGTGATGATCAACGGGTCCAGAGTATCGTCAGTATTCCGTGTAAATCCGACCCTGATCTGTGTTTGCAGCTCGATGGCTGGGATGAACAGACCGGTATCCCGGCGTTTCTGGACGGGAAAGAACACATCTTGTTTCGCCAGCATTACGATCACGACAACGATGCCTGGATCATGCGCCTCGAATAACCGTCCCGTCCTCGCGGGAGGCTACTGTTTTACCGTCCGTTTCCCCCTCTTTAACCACGCGGCGAGTCAGGCGCCAGCGCCCCGTTTGCCATCCCCGGTCCATCGACCGCACCACCTCTGCGTCAAGGGCCTTCGCCCGGCTTGATGTGGACTCGCCGCACCCTCATCGCCGGCCCCGGCAAACGCTGCGGGCAAAGTTCGCCGCGTATGATAAACGTCTGGTACGGCATCAGGTAATGGCAACAGATAAAGGCATTAAGTGAAAGTGTTCAGGAAAAGGCGCCAGCTAAAGGCATCAAATTAAGACATCAGGTTAAGGCATTGGGTTAAGGCGTCAGGTTAAGGCATCGGGTAAGTGTGTCAGGTAAAAGCGCCAGGCAAAAAAATCAGCCCGCAGGCTGAGAAGAGGAATCAAAACACGTAACAATACGAATGAGGGTAGGAAAATAATAAAGCCCTCACGGCGTGCTGGTTCCGGTCACGTCCGATCACTGACTCCGATTTCACCCGATCACTGATTCCGGTCGCCCGATCAGCGATTCCGATTCTGTCCGATCGCTCATCTTCTGTTCCGCCATACTCTGGAGACTTTTAGCTTCCGGGGGTATGGCATGGCACGTAAAAAGAAGAACGCGAGAACAGAAAT
>NZ_JBLKSS010000142.1:0-14264 GCF_047607725.1 Sodalis sp. (in: enterobacteria)
CTGGCCCATCTTCACCAGTGCCAGCTAGACGGAACCTACCTAAAACAGCTTAAGCAGTTAGAAAAAATAGAGTTACTGCTCTTGGACGACTTGGGCCTGGAATCAATGAGTCCGATACAGGCAACGATGCTGTTGGAGGTGATGGAAGATCGTTACGACAAAAGCAGCAGTATCCTGATCAGTCAACTGCCGGTAAAAAAATGGTATGGACTGATAGAAAACCCCACGGCAGCTGACGCGTTACTCGATCGGCTAGTACACCCCAGCTATCGACTGGAGCTTAAAGGCGAATCACTACGCAAAGAGCAAGGAGTAGCCAGCACAGGAAAAATAGACTAAAACTGAGTCAGAAGATGAGCGAACATGTGATCGAATATCACTGGAATGGGTGATCGGAAAATATCGGAATAACTGATCGGATGTCGCCGGAACAGATGATCGGATACGTCGGAATCTGCAGGAGCTGATCCCTTTGTGCCATCCGCTGTTGCTCAGCAAGGTAGAGGTGCTGCTCACCGCGGACACCGAGCGGCACCGCGGGCGAATTGAAGCACTCTGCCGCCTGACCGGTAAAACCGGCGTGGAGATGGAGGCGCTGACCACGGCCTCGGTGGCCGCCCTGACGATTTACGATATGTGCAAGGCGGTGCAGAAGGATATGGTTATCGGCCCGGTGAGGCTGTTGGCCAAAAGCGGCGGCAAATCCGGCGATTTTACGGGGGACGACGCGTGATTACGGTGTTGTTTTTTGCCCAGGTCCGCGAGCTAACCGGCGCCGAGCGCTTGACGCTCGAAGCGGGTTTCCCCACCGTGGAGGCCCTGCGCCAGGCGCTGGCGGCGCGCGGCGACCGCTGGACGCTGCGCTGGAGCCGTGCAAATTGCTGGCGGCGGTCAATCAAGCGCTGGTGCCGGCGGATCACCCACTGGCCGCCGGCGATGAAGTGGCGTTTTTCCCGCCGGTCACCGGAGGCTGAATGGACGGTACCTTAATTGAGGTCGGCGTGCGGGATTTCGACGTGGCGGCGTTGTATGGCTGGTTGTCCGCCAGTGATACCGATGGTGCGGTAGTCACGTTTACCGGCAAAGTGCGCAACCATAATCTGGGCGCCGATGTCAGTACGTTGACCCTGGAACATTATCCGGGCATGACCGAAAAAGCGCAGGCGAAAATCGCGGCGCAGGCGCGTGCGCTGGCCGCTGACGCGGGTCGCGCTGCTGCACCGCGTCGGCGAGCTCGGTGCCGGCGAGCGCATCGTCTTCGTCGGCGTGAACGGTGCCCACCGCGCCGCGGCATTCAGCGCCGCCGAATATATGATAGATCTGCTTAAAACCCGAGCGCCGTTCTGGAAACGGGAAACCACCCCCGCCGGCAGCCGCTGGTTGGATGCGCGCGCCAGCGACCAGCGGGCGGCCGAACGCAGGGGGGAGGATCACCCGCCGGGTGAGACAGACGGTATCGGCTGAGTATTTGCCGCGCGGGGCGCCGCGGACGAAGGGGATCTTCTTCGCCGACCGCACTTTTATGGTATGCTTGGCTAAGGTGGGTCGTCCGCGCGGCCTGGGATGTTTCGCCCGCGTGCGGCCTAGAATATTTCGCTACCACAAAGGTGATAGTCATGGACCGCTTTCCCCGCTCTCAGGGCTCCATCGTAGAACGCGCCAATAGCGCGGTGCAGCCGTTTATGGCGCAGGTCTACGGCTGGATGACCTGCGGATTGCTGTTAACCGCCTTCGTAGCCTGGTACGCCTCCCGCACGCCGGTGCTGCTGCAATTCATTTTCTCAAGCCAGATAACCTTTTTTGGTCTGATCATTGCCCAATTGGCGCTGGTATTTGTCATTTCGGGCATGATTAACCGCCTCAGCGGGGCGGTGGCGACATCGCTTTTCATGCTTTATTCCGCCCTGACCGGGTTGACGCTTGCCAGCATTTTCATCGTCTACACCGTGTCCTCCATCGCCAGCACCTTTGTGGTGACCGCCGGCATGTTTGGCGCCATGACGCTTTATGGCTATACCACCAAGCGGGATTTGAGCAGCTTTGGCAACCTGCTGTTCATGGCGCTCATCGGTATCGTGCTGGCATCGCTGGTGAATATCTGGCTGAAAAGCACCGCGTTGATGTGGGCGGTGACCTATATCGGCGTGCTGGTCTTCGTGGGACTGACCGCCTATGACACCCAGAAACTGAAAAACATGGGCGCGCAGCTGTCGTTGGAAAACAAAGACCAGTTCCGCAAATATTCCATCGTCGGCGCCCTGAGCCTGTATTTAGATTTCATCAATCTGTTTTTGATGCTGCTGCGTATTTTCGGCAACCGCCGTTAAGCCGGAGCTATTGATATCATGTGCGATCTTGCCCAACGGTTGGCCGCTATTCCCCGGCTGGATATTATCGGCCCGCCGACGCCGCTCGAGCATCTCCCCCGGCTGTCGGATTTTCTCGCGCGGGATATTTTCATCAAGTGCGATGATCTCACTCCGCTGGGCCTGGGCGGCAACAAGCTGCGCAAGCTGGAGTTTCTCGCCGCCGATGCCCTGCGTCAGGGCGCCGATACGCTGCTTACCGCCGGCATCATCCAGTCCAACCACGTGCGGCAGACGGCGGCGCTGGCGGCCAAGCTCGGGTTGCATTGCGTCGCGCTGCTGGAAAACCCGACCGGCACCGACAGCGGTAACTACCTGACCAACGGCAACCGTCTGCTGCTGGATTTGTTTCAGTGCGAGGTCATCTTGTGCGAAGCCCTCACTCAGCCCTGCGTCTGGAGGCGCAGGGTTTCCGACCTTATGTCGTGCCGGTGGGCGGCTCCAACGCGCTGGGTTCGCTCGGCTATGCCGGTTGCGCGCTGGAAATTGCCCATCAGTGCCAGGGAGTGATTCAGCCGGACGCGGTGGTGGTGGTGCCTTCGGGCAGCGGCGGCCCGCATGCGGGGCTGGCGGTCGGGTTGACCGCCGTGCTGCCGGAAACGGCGCTCATCGGCGTTACCGTTTCGCGCCGCGCGGAACAGCAGCGCCCCCTCATTGCGGGACTCATCGCGCAGGCGAGCGAACAATTGTCGCTGGCGCCGCCGGTGGCGGAAATTTCCTTCTGGGACGAGTATTATGCCCCCGGCTATGGCGTAGCCAACGACGAGGGGCGCGAAGCGATTGCGCTGATGGCGCGTCTGGAGGCATCGTGCTGGACCCGGTGTATACCGGCAAGGCGATGGCGGGGCTTATTGACGGCCTGGAACGCGGTCGCTTCCCCGACGGGCCACTGGTGTTCGTACATACCGGCGGCGCGCCGGCGTTGTTTGCTTATCATCATTTGGAGACCCGATGAGCGCTATTGAAGTTAAAGGCCTGGTGAAGTCATTCAACGACCATAGGGTGCTCAACGGTATCGACCTCGCGGTGAATCCCGGCGAAGTGCTGGCCATCGTCGGCCCGAGCGGATCCGGTAAAACCACGTTACTGCGCAGTATCAACCTGCTGGAAACGCCGGACGGCGGCAGCATTCAGGTGGGCGATATTACCATTGACGCTAACCGTCCCCTCAGCGGCCAGAAAGGGCAGATCCGCGCCCTGCGCCAGCAGGTAGGGTTTGTGTTTCAAAATTTCAACCTGTTCCCGCATCGCTCGGTGCTCGACAATATCATCGAGGGGCCGCTGGTGGTGAAGAAGGAGCCGCGCGAGGAGGTGGTCGCGCGCGGGAACTGTTGGCCAAGGTCGGGCTGAGCGGTAAAGAAGAGGCCTTCCCCAAACGGCTTTCCGGCGGCCAGCAGCAGCGGGTGGCTATCGCCCGCGCGCTGGCGATGCGCCCGGTGGTGATTTTGTTCGACGAACCCACCTCGGCGCTGGATCCTGAACTGGTGGGTGAAGTGCTGAGCACGCTCCGCGCGCTGGCCGAGGAGCGGCGCACCATGGTTATCGTTACCCACGAGATGGGGTCCGCCCGCGATGTCGCCGACCGCGCGATTTTCATGGATGAGGGCAACATCGTTGAGTAAGGCCCCGCGCGCGAGGTCTTCGCGCATCCTGGCCATGAGCGCCCCTGGCTATTTCTCAATAAATTTCTCGGCGCTTAGTCGCGCGGGCCCGCCGCGCCGCGCTTATCGCCGCTGCGGCGGGAAGGATTACAGTTATTTACCGGATACTCGTGCCCAACGGCCGGATATTTTGCTACAATCCCGCTATCGTTGTTTTGTCCGTTCACCATGGTAAGGCTTTGCCTCCCATCTGATTATCTCCCTGAGCGCGGTTTCGGCCGGCGTCGTCGGGGCGGATCTGGAGTTTTTCAGTTTATGTCATTTGATTCACTTGGCCTGAGTGCCGAGATTTTGCGCGCATTAGCGGAAAAGGGCTATCTCGAACCGACGCCGGTTCAGCAACAAGCCATCCCTTATGTATTACAAGGCCGCGATATCATGGCCAGTGCCCAGACCGGCACCGGCAAAACCGCCGCCTTTACCTTACCGATACTGCAATTGCTCGACCAGCGCCCAGCGCCGACCGGTAAACAGCGCCGGCCTGTACGGGCGCTTATTCTGACGCCGACCCGTGAGCTGGCGGCGCAGATCGGCGAAAATATTACCGAGTACAGCTCCCATCTCGGCCTGCGCTCTCTGGTGGTGTTCGGTGGTGTCAGCATCAACCCGCAGATGATGAAATTGCGTGGCGGCGTGGAAGTGCTGGTGGCGACGCCAGGGCGTCTGTTGGATTTGGCTCAGCAGCGTGCGGTCGATCTTTCCCAGGTGGAAATCCTGGTGCTGGATGAGGCCGACCGCATGCTGGATATGGGCTTCATTCACGATATTCGCAGGGTGATGAAGCTGCTGCCGACAAAACGTCAGAGTCTGATGTTTTCCGCGACCTTCTCCGATGAAATTAAAACGCTGGCGAACAGCCTGCTGGATAATCCGGCGTCGGTTGAGGTGGCGCGTCGCAATACCGCGTCCGAGCAAATAACCCAGTTTGTGCACATGGTCGATAAGAAGCGCAAGCGCGAGCTGCTCTCTGACATGATCGGTCGTAACAACTGGCAGCAGGTGCTGGTGTTTACCCGCACTAAGCACGGCGCCAACCATCTGGCGGAGCAGCTTAACAAGGACGGCATCACCGCCGCCGCGATCCACGGCAACAAGAGCCAGGGCGCACGTACCCGGGCGCTGGTGGATTTCAAACAGGGCGGCATCCGCGTCCTGGTGGCGACCGATATTGCCGCCCGCGGTCTGGATATTGATCTGCTGCCGCACGTGGTAAACTATGAGTTGCCCCAGGTGGCGGAAGATTATGTTCATCGCATCGGGCGCACCGGCCGCGCGGCGGCCACCGGCGAAGCGCTGTCGCTGGTGTGTGTCGATGAGCTGGGCCTGCTGCGCGATATCGAGCGTTTGCTGAAAAAGCCGATCCCGCGCATCGCGTTACCGGGCTACGATCCAGACCCTAGCATCAAAGCTGAGTCCATCCAGCAGGGGCGGGGTAGCGGTCGCGGCGGCAATTATGCCGGTAACGGCGGCACGCACAGCGGCAATCGATAATGCCCGGTAAACTGATGCCCGCGCGGCGGGCGTCAGTGCTCTGCGCCTCGCACTCCGGGGCAAGTTAGCCAGGCCCCGGCGGTGGCTTTTTCCCGGCCGACAGCTGGCGGCCGACGCGCCGCATGTGCTTGGCGCATGCCCTGGGCGCTTGCGCTTATCTGTTGCTTTTCGCGGCGGTTTTCCCCTACTACTTGCGCCCCTGCTATTAATCGGGTGGCGTTATGCGTGTCGTGTTGGCTCCGATGGAAGGTGTGCTTGACGCGCTGGTCCGCGAGCTGTTGTGCGAAATAAATGATTACGATTTGTGCATCACCGAATTTTTGCGGGTGGTGGACGGTCTGCTGTCGGAAAAATCTTTCTACCGGCTCTGCCCTGAATTGCACCGAGACAGCCGGACGCCTGACAGCACCCCCGTGCGGGTGCAACTGCTGGGGCAAAGTCCGCCTTGGCTGGCGGAGAATGCCTGGCGGGCGGCGGCGTTGGGATCCTGGGGTGTCGATCTCAACTGCGGCTGCCCGTCGAAAACCGTCAACGGCAGCGGAGGCGGCGCGACGCTGCTAAAAGATCCTGAGCTGATTTATCAGGCCGCGAAAGCGATACGCGCGGCGGTTCCTGCCGGTCTCGGTCAAGGTACGCCTGGGCTGGGATTCCACCGGCCGCAGCCTGGAAATCGCGGTACACGGCCGCACCAAAGCGGATGTTTACCGTGCCGAAAGCATCGACTGGCCGGCCATCGCGGCGATCCGCCAGCGTTTACGCATTTCCGTTATCGCTAATGGCGAGGTCATGGATTGGCGGAGCGGACAATTGTGCCTGGCGGTCTCCGGGTGTCAGTCGCTGATGATTGGACGCGGCGCTCAGCGTGCCCAACCTGAGCCGAGTGGTCAAATACCAAGCGCCGCCGCTGTCCTGGCCACAGGTAGTCAGACTGCTGCAAAAATACAGCCGCATGGAAAAACAGGGTGATACCGGGCTGTATCATGTCGCGCGCATCAAACAGTGGCTTAACTATTTGCGCAAGCAGTATGCCGAAGCCGGCGAGCTGTTTAGCACGCTTCGCGCGCTGAAAACCTCTTCGGCGATAGGTGATGTGCTCAGCCGCCTTTCCGACCAAGCGCAATGACTTTCTGCCGCGGGCAAACACCTCTTTCCTGACCTGTTTCCACGCCGGCCACTATCCTTTCCTACGTATTGAGCGCGGCATTGCCGCGCTCACCAGTCTCGCTTGCCTGTTCAAAGGACGATCATGAAAGACAACGCGTTGCGCAAGACAGTTATTTTGCAAAATTTGCCCGTACAACTCCCCGGCCTGGAGATTTCGCCGCTGTTTCGTCCCGCCACGGATAAAGCGCTGCACAATGTGTGCTATACCGATTACACTTCGGCGGAGGATTCCCGGCAAAAACACGCGCATTATGAACATGATGACATCGTCGACATTGATTTTATCTGGCATCCCCACACCACGCTGGCTAGCTGCGTGCCGAGCCACCAGCGGTTCGACTGGGCGGTGGCCTCGCACGTTCTGGAGAATGTCCCGGATCCGCTGGGGTGGATACTGGAGGTGCTGGCGGTACTCAACGACGGGGCGATTTTTTCACTGGTATTGCCCAATAAACGCTATTGTTTTGACCGGTTTCGTCAAACCAGCAGCGCGGCGCAGTGGTTGCAATGGTGGTTGACTCGCCAGCGGATACCGGCGCCGCCGCAGCTGTATGATTTCCTGCACCATTGCACTTCCGACGACGGTGAGATGTATGAGCGGTTGAAGGATTTGACCCCCGAAGCCTACCAGAACACCCGGTGCCCGCATTATACGCAGCAGCAGGCGCTGGAATTCGTGCTGAACGCCTGGACTACCGGCCACTATTTTGATGCCCACTGCTCGGTTTTCACTCCCGAAAGCGCCGTGGCGATATTGGCCGAGGTGGTTGAACTGGGCATTTTGAACGTCGCGGTGTCCGCCCCGCAGCAGTACGAGGATGATTTTTATATCCAACTGACCAAACTGGGCGAACCGGCGCTCTCTCATCCCGGCCCGGGCGCATCAGGTGCGCCTGCCGGCGACCCGCGCGTTTGACGTGGCGCGTGCTCTTTCCCTCTAACGGCTGAAACACGGGCCGCGGCCCCTTTTGGGCGGGCGCTTGGCTCACCCCTCGCCAGGTCGGCATTGCTTCTTATCCCGCCATCCACCGCTAGCCGGTCGAGGGTGAGCGTCATCTTCATCCACCGGTGGTCAAATAAGGGGACCGCGCGTGGTTCCGCCTTTGCCGCCCGCCACCGTGACGGCGCATGTCATGTTTTGCAGCACCTACAGGCTTGAGGATCCCCGTTCTCGGCTATCGATCTAGAACGTGGTGACGGCCGCCTTTTTTGCCCAGGGAGTATTGGCCTGGATATGACCGCAAAACCGTTGGGTTGCGCGCCACGACGGCTTTACCAAAGCCGGCCGGCGCCAGTGGCGCGAAAGGCGGGTCTCTCTTTCACGCTAGCATGTTGTCCATGGCGCAGCGTATAAAAGTGGTCATAGCGTTTTCTTATGACCAGACAGAATAATGTTATGCGCTTAAGTACGTAGTGGCGGCGAGGATCCTGTGTAACACTCTGATTTCGGGCGGAAGTGCTGTGGGCGGGGCGTGACGCCCCACCATCAATTACTCCCAGGATGGGCGTTTGCGCTCAGGTGATAATAAGATCGATAAGGAAAACCGATGGCTTATTTTAGGCAGAACTCCAGGTTGACCAGGGCGGCGGGCGCCCTGCTTATGTTAAGTCTCGCTCCCCTGGCGGCGCGGGCGGATCAGTTGGCGGACATTCAGCGCGCGGGGGTAGTGCGCGTCGCCACCTTCGACGCCAATCCGCCGTTTGGCGCCATTGATGCCAAAACCTATCGTATTGTCGGTTATGACGTGGATTTCGCCCGCGCCATCGCCGATGCGCTCGGCGTGAAACTGGCGCTGGTGCCCACCAATCCCGCCAACCGCATACCCTTGCTGCAGTCTGGCAAGGCCGATCTGATTATTGCCGACATTACGATTACGCCTGAGCGGGCACAAGTGATTGATTTCTCAATTCCTTACTTTGTCACCGGTCAGCAATTCCTGGTGCCGGCCGCGTCGTCGGATAAGCTGGAGGACTATGCCTCGGCCAGGATCGGCGCCGTGAAGGGCACAACCGGCGAACAGGCGCTGCATCACCGTTTTCCCAAAGCCCGGGTACTGGCCTATGACGATATTCCGCTGGCGCTGTCGGCGCTGCGCAACGGCAATGTCAAAGCCATCACCCAGGACAGCACCATTCTGGCGGGGCTGTTGGCCGGCGCGCCGGATAAGGCAAACTACAAGATTTTGCCGGAGTTGCTAAGCGAGGAGCAAATCGGCATCGGCGTTAAAAAAGGGGAGGGCGCGCTGTTGAACGCTGTCAATCAGCAGCTTATCGCGCTTGAACATAGCGGGGAGGCACAGCGGATTTACAACAGCTGGTTTGGACCGCAATCCCCGGCGCCGCAACCGCGGTCGTTCACCATAACCTCCCGTTAACAGGCGGTGCCGTGGTGAAGTCATTATATGTCCCGGCGGCAATGTTGCCGCCGGGGGCGGGCGATGTTTCGGTAGCGGTGGAGTTTCGCCGGGTGGGCAAAGTTTTCGGCCAGCAGTCGGTGCTGCGGGATATCAATTTCCAAGTAAACGCAGGGGAAGTGGTGGCGATCTGCGGGCCGTCAGGCTCCGGTAAGTCCACCTTGATCCGCCTCATCAATCAGCTTGAAACCCTGAGCAGCGGCGAGATTTTTGTTCACCAGCGCTCCACCGCCGGACTGCGCGGCCGACAACTGCGGGCGCTGCGTACCGGCATTGGTTTCGTCTTTCAGCAGTTTAATCTCTATACCCATCTGACTGCACTGGATAATGTCGCGCTGGCCCTTATCAAAATTCAGAAGTTGAGCGTGGCCGCGGCGCATCAGCACGCGCGCGAGAAGCTGCGCCAGGTCGGATTGGCGGACAAGGCGCAGCATTTCCCCCATCAGCTTTCGGGGGGCCAGCAGCAGCGGGTGGCTATCGCGCGCGTGTTGGCCACCGATGCCGATATTATTTTGTTCGATGAACCTACCTCGGCGCTGGACTCCGAGATGATCGGCGAAGTGTTGGCGGTGATGCGCGATTTGGCCGGCAGCGGGATGACCATGATTGTAGTCACCCATGAGATGCAGTTCGCCCGTGAGATAGCCGATCGGGTGGTATTCATGGACGGCGGCGAGATCCTCGAGCAGGCCGAGCCGGCGTTATTCTTCACCCGGCCGCAGCATCCCCGCGCCCAACGTTTTCTGGAAAGGGTGCTGTCGCCGCTCGGCACCGGGGAGCCGACACCCTTATGATTTGGCATCCTGATTGGGCCGGCGTGCTGAACGGTCAGCCGTTGGCGTGGATTGGTACCGGCTTTGTCACTACCTTGCTGGTGACGTTGGTGGGGTCGCTTTTGGCCACGGTGATGCTGCTGCTGCTCTTGGCGCTGCGTATGATGCCGGGCCGTACCGGGCTGTTGCTGGTGGCGGGCTGGGTTTCGCTCTTTCGCAATACGCCTTTGCTGGTACAGCTGTTTTTTTGGTATTTTGCCGCCTGGAGCGCGCTGCCGGTCGGTTGGCGCGACTATTTGGCCGACGACCACCGCTGGGCGACATTGCTCGGCAATCTTCCTTGGCTGACGCCGGAGTTTATCTGCGCCGCCTGGGGGTTGGCGGTGTTCAGCGCGGCTTACCTGCTTGAAGAGTTGCAGGCGGGGCTTAACGCCCTGCCGGCGGGGCAGCGCGAAGCGGCGATCGCGCAAGGTTTCAGCCGCCTGGCGATGCTGCGTTACATCCTCCTGCCGCAGGGGGTGCGTAACGCTTGGCAGCCCCTGGTTGGTCAATACCTCAACTTGATGAAGCTCTCCTCCCTGGCGTCCGCCATCGGCTTTGGCGAGTTGACTTATTACATCAGCCAGATTGAAAGTTACAATGCCCACGCGCTGGAGGGGTTCGCCGTCGGTACCGCGCTGTATCTGCTGCTGGGGCTGGCGATGGGCGCAATTTTGCTGCAGCTGGGCCCACGGCCGCATCGGCGCGGTGCGCGGGAGGCCGGTCATGAATTTTAATTGGGCGGTGGTGCAGGATAATCTGACGTATCTGCTTTGGGGCAGGGTGGCGGAAGGGGAACCCGGCGGCCTGCTGCTAACGATCCTGATAGCGCTTGCTGCGGGCGTCATCGCCCTGGCACTGGGTGTGCTGCTAGCGGCGGTGGCCTGGCGTTACGCCGGCTGGACGCGTCGCTTACTGTTTGTCTGGGCGGATCTTATCCGCGGTATCCCGCTCATTTTCGTGATTTTCTGGCTTTACTTCCTGCTGCCGGTGGCGTTCGGCCATTCTCTGCCCGGTGCGGTAACCGTCACGCTGGCGCTGGCCTGGTTTACCTCCGCGGCGGTCATGCACGCGACGCTGGCCGGTCTGCGGGCCTTACCGACGGGTCAGGTGGAAGCCGGGTTGGCCAGCGGTCTTAGCCATTGGCACGTCCTGCGGTTGATTCTGCTGCCCCAGGCCTGGCCGAATTTGTTGCCCTCCTGGACCGGTTTGCTAACGTCGCTGATTAAGGATACGTCGCTGGCGTTTATCGTCAATGTGCCGGAGCTGACCACCGTGGCAGGCCAGGTCAACAGCCGGCTGCAGATTTATCCGGCCGAAATCTTCTTGCTGGTCGGCGTGCTGTATTATGTCTTGTGCGCATCGCTCACCGCGTTGGCGGCCTGGTCCGGTCGCAGCGCCGGGCTGCGTCGCGGCGGCGAACGCCGCCCGGGGGCTTAAGGCGAGCGGCGGCAGCCTGGATAGTGGTGGCGCTGCATAAGACTTTCGTGCTGACGCCGTTTCGCGTTGCGGCCTTCCCGCACCGGCGAACGCTATTGGGGTGAGGCGAACGGCGGCCTCGCTATAGGCAATGCCGTGCGCTCTGATGGCGTTGCTTCGGCGCTACTCGTTCGCCTGCAGCCAATGGCGCAGCAATGCGGTTAACTGCTGGCGCTGCGCCACATCAAGCGGCGCCAGCAGGCGTTGTTCATTCTCTACATGGGCGGTCATGGCGCTGTCGATGAGCGCCAGCCCAGCGTCGGTCAACCCGACTTTGCAGCTGCGGCGATCGTGCTCATGGGGCTGGCGGTAAATCAGCCTGCGCGTGAGTAGCTTGTCCAGCCGCACCGACATGGCGCCGGAGGATAGCATCAACGTTTGATACAGCCGGGTTGGCGTCATCTCTTCCCCGCTGCGGCGCAGGGTAGCGAGTATATCGAACTCTACCGGCTCCATGCCCGCGCGGGCATGGAGCGCATTGACCTGGGCGCCGATCAGGTTATTCATCCGGGCAAGACGGCCGACCAGACCCATGGGCAGGCAATCCAAATCCAGGCGCTGGCTGCGCCATTGTTCGAGTACGCGGTCGACATGGTCCTGGTTCATCATTTCCCCCGACAGTGCATTGATCAAAAGATACTTGAGAAGCTGAAATGTTTCAATCATTATATCTTTTATAAAAGATACTTTTTGGAAAGATAAAATGCCTATTCTCCCCGCCTTGCTTGCTCCGATACTGTGGGGCAGTACCTACGCGACGGTCGGATTGTTTTTGCAAGAATAATCTCCCGTCTGGGTGGCGGTCTGGCGCGCGCTACCGGCCGGTATTCTGCTGTTGCTGATTCACCCAACCAAACCGCCGCTGCCGGCGAAAAAAATGCTGGCGCTAAGCTTTTGCAATATTGCGGCCTTTTTTCTGCTGCTTTTTATCGCCGCCTACCGGTTGCCGGGATCGATTGCCGGCACACTAAGCGCCACCATGCCGCTGCAGATGATGATGCTGCGCTGGCTGCAGGAAGGAAAAAGGCCGTCTTGGTGGATGGCGCTGCTGTCATTGGCCGGTATCGCCGGCGTGGCGTTATTACTTAATCCCTCCTCGTCACCGGATCTGGTCGGGGTAGCGGCGACGCTGTTGATTGCCCAGTCCACGTTGTGGATGAGTCGCTGGCAATACCGGGATGCGCTGGCGCTGACCGCCTGGCACTGCTGCTCGGCGGCATCATGTTGCTGCCGGTGGCGCTGGCGGGGCCGCCGCCCCTGCCGCGGCCACACGCCTGGCCGGGACTCATTTGGCTGGTGCTGGCCAACAGCGCGCTGGCGTATTGGTGCTGGGTATGGGCGCTGAACCGCTTTGGCCCCGCGGTGATGTCGATAGTGTCGTTGCTTAATCCGCTGAGCGCGGTGATGCTGGGGGTCATGCTGTTGCCGGAGCGGTTGTCGTGGCCGCAGTGGCTCGGTATCGCACTGATTTTGCTCGCAGTGCTGTTGATGAAAATCCCCACTGCGCTGCGCCGGCCCGTGCGTGCAAAAGCGGCTAAGGGCGTACCGCCCGCCGCCGCCGCGGACAGGCCAGGGGGCAGGCCGCAGCAGCGGTGATAGCACGGCGCGCGGGCGGGGGGATCGATCCTGGCGGGCTCTCACGGCAGGGTGCCACTGTCCGCGGCAGGTCAAGGCCAACGTCGCAGAAGCGCCGCCGCGACCCGATGAGGCGTCAGGTCGGCACGCCCGAGTGAGCCGCCGCGCGGCGGACGACTTTTTACCGCCGGTGCGGACGACTTTTTACTGCCGGTACGGATCACCTCCGCAATCCGATTGGCAATGTCCTGTTCATCGCCAAGAAAATAGCGGTGACGCGGCGCTATCTCGTCATCGAATTCGTAAACGATAGGCACGCCGGTCGGAATATACAGCGCCGTCAGGGCATCTTCTTCCAGACCGTCCAGGTGCTTGACCAACGCCCGGATAACGTTGGAATGGGACACGAGCAGGACGTGTTCACCGCGCCGCAGCCGGGGCACGATAACCTCGCGCCAGTAGTCGATGACACGCTGCTCGGTTGCCGCCAGGCTTTCGCTGAGCGGTTGGGTCGCGGCGGGCAGCCTGCGGTAGCGGGCATCGCGTCCGTGGTGGCGCGGATCGTCCGGCAGTAACCGCTTTATTTAATCCTTCCAGCGCGCCATAATGGCGCTCGTTCAGCCGCCAGCTTTTCTCCTCCGGCAGCCAGCTTTGGTCCAGTTCATCGAGCAACAGCCAGAGCGAATACACGGCCCGAATCAGCAGCGATGTACAGGCAAAATCGAAGCGGTAGCCGTGCTGTTTCAGTAGCCGCGCCGCCTCGATAGCCTCGATTCGTCCCCGTTCGGTCAGTTTGATGTCGGTCCAGCCGGTAAACCGATTTTCCCGATTCCACAGACTTTCGCCGTGGCGCACGATCACCAGACGTTTTGCGGCCGTCGCCGTCGTTGCAGGAGTCATTATCATAAATCGTTTGGTTACCTGGCGGGCATAAGCGCCACATTAACAATTTTACGTCTGCAGAGTATGGCTTAAACGTAAGCGTACGCCCAGCGCCGTCTGTTAATTCCCCATCAAGTTATTAGAGATGATGTCCATTATTTTTTTAATGGGCGCAATTCATGAAACAAACCCCACCAAAACCCTCAAGACGTCGTCCAAATTTCCCGCTGGACTTTAAAATTGAGCTGGTTGAGCAGGCGCTCCAGCCCCGGCGTATGCATTGCCAAGCTGGCACGGGATAACGGTATCAATGACAATTTGCTGTTCAACTGGCGCCAGCTCTACCGTCAGGGCAAGTTCGGTGTCCAACCTAAAATCCCCACTACACAGCAGGCTGAGCTACTGGCGGTTACACTCACC
>NZ_JBLKSS010000143.1:0-14159 GCF_047607725.1 Sodalis sp. (in: enterobacteria)
GCGTTCTTCTTTTTACGTGCCATGCCATACCCCAGGAAGCTAAAAGTCTCCAGAGTATGGCGGAACAGAAGATGAGCGATCGGACAGAATCGGAATCGCTGATCGGGCGACCGGAATCAGTGATCGGGTGAAATCGGAATCAGTGATCGGAGGTGACCGGAACCAGCAACCCTGCCGCCGAACGTGATCGTTTTCGCGACTCTGAACGCCCTGCCGCCAGCTGCGCCCGTTTTCCTGACCACCAAACTTCCGCGCAAGCCGAGCCGCCTTCGCGCCGCCCCATGTCAGGCAGCGCGGCGAGGGTGGTGATGCCCCATCGCCGCTTTACGCCCCCTGGCGCCCCGCTGAAAACAAAACAGCCGATGAAAATTCACCGGCTGTGAGCGGCGCATATGTCTGAAGGCGATGCGCGCGTTGCGCTACGCGTTCGGCGGGAAATCGCCGTACTGTCGTCAGGCCTCAATCGCCAGACGAATTTTCTTCATGGCATTTTTTTCAAGCTGGCGTACGCGCTCCGCGGAGACCCCGTACCGATCGGCCAGCTCCTGCAGCGTGCTTTTGTTGTCGTCATCCAGCCAGCGCGCGCGGATGATGTCCTGGCTGCGCTCATCGAGACCTTCCAGCGCCGCGCTCAGCTTGTCGGCGGCGTGATCGTCCCAGTTGTCCTCTTCGATGCCGTCGGCGAAATCGGACGATTTATCCTGCAGGTAAAGCATGGGCGCCATCGGCTGCCCTTCGCGGGTATCATCTTCCGGCGTGGGATCGAAGGTCATATCCTGCGCGGCCATGCGGGATTCCATCTCACGGACATCCTTGCTGGTCACGCCCAGCTCTTTGGCCACCATTTCCACTTCGTCCTGGTTGAACCAGCCCAGGCGCTGCTTGGTTTTACGCAGGTTAAAGAACAGCTTGCGCTGCGCCTTGGTGGTCGCCACTTTCACAATACGCCAGTTGCGCAGCACGTATTCGTGAATTTCTGCCTTGATCCAGTGGACCGCAAACGACACTAGCCGCACGCCCACTTCTGGATTGAAACGGCGGACGGCTTTCATCAGGCCGATATTGCCTTCCTGAATCAGGTCAGCCTGAGGCAGGCCGTAACCGAAATAGTTACGTGCAATATGAACAACAAGGCGCAGGTGAGACAGGATCAGCTGCTTGGCCGCCTCCAAATCGCCCTGGTAATGCAGCAGTTCAGCCAGCGCCCGCTCTTCCTCCGCCGTCAGTATCGGATAGGCATTGGCGGCCCTGACATAGGCTTCCAGACTGCCCTGGGGAACATAGGCTAAAACTTGCATATCTTTGATCATTCATGACCTCTCGCTAGAAACTTGGACGCCGTTCTTCAAAAAGTCCGCACCAGGACGCGACTTACCGTCATTGAACGGCCGATGATAAGACCGCGATCCCGTCGGTGAGTTCAGCAACCGCGGCCTTTATCCCGATCTCATTATACCAAAAAAATGTCAGTCAGGTGTAAACCGGCGTAAATGTTGTACCGTCGCCAGCCAGGCCGCAAGCCAGCCAATCATGGACGAAATCAGCAGCAAGAGAATGGCTTCATCCCAGCTCAAGCCGTGCAGCACGAACGTGGTGCCAAACACCGCCGCCACATTCGCCACCACCGATTCGAGCTGCCAGACCAACGTGCCGGACAACATCAGCGACAGCACCGCGCCGCCCAGCCCCAGCAGCGCCCCGCCGTTTAAAAAGGCCTTAGGATAAACCCATCGGTGGCGCCGATCAATTTCATGACGTTGATGGTATCGCGCCGGCTGAAAATACTCAGACGAATGCTGTTGCCGATAACCAAGAAAACCGCGATAACCATCAGGATGCCTATCATGGCGGAGACCTTGCCGACCAGGCCGGTCAACGCCGCCAGACGGGCGAACCAGCTGTCGTCCATGCGCACCTCATCCACGCCCTGGGTGGCGGCGACACGGTCGCGCAGCGTCTTAAGCGTGTCGCCGCTCTGGAAATTGACCTTTGGCGTGATAATGGCCACCGCCGGCAGCGGATTTTCCTCCAGCATGTCCATCGCGCCGCCAAAGCCCGACCAGTTGCGGAACTCGCCCATCGCCTCTTCGCGCGAAAGATAATTGACCTTGGCGACGCCGTCCTCCTGCTTGAGTACGCCAATCACCTTCAGGGCCGCATCGTCATCCAGCACTTTATCCAGGTACACCGTCAGCTGCGGCGTCGGGTACCACTGCTCCGCCGCCTGGCTGACGTTTTTCCATACCAGATAACATAAACTGGGCAACGTCAATGAAATGGCAATCACCATCACAGTTAACAGCGTAGCCAGCGGCTGACGCCCCATATCCGCCAGCGTATTCAGCCAGGTATAGCGCCACTGCTGCTTCCAGCCGCCGCGCAGCGCCTTGGATTTCGCCGCTTTCGCCTCTCCCGCCGTTTGCGTGCGCGGCGTTTTCGCCGGCTTGTTCGCACGCGTGGGCCGGTTGAATTTATTCGCCATGGACGCCCCCGGACATTCTTCCCTGATTGAGCGTAAAGATACGGTAATTCCGACGCGCTATCAGCCCGGTATCGTGGGTCGCCATCAGCACCGTCACGCCGACGCGGTTAAATTCTTCAAACAAACGCAGTATGCCCTCGGACAGCGCATCGTCCAAGTTGCCCGTCGGCTCGTCCGCCAGCAATACCGCCGGCTTGTTGACCACGGTGCGGGCAATGCCGATGCGCTGCTGTTTCCCCGCCCGATAATTGCACCGGGAAATTGCGCGCTTTGTCCAGCAGGCCGACTTTATCCAGCGCCGCCGAGACCCGGTGGCGGATATCCTCCAGGCTGGCGCCGGCGATCACCAGCGGTATCGCCACGTTGTCATAAACGGTCCGGTCCATGAGTAGATGATGATCCTGGAAGATCATCCCGATCTGACGGCGCAAAAACGGGATTTCGCTGTTTTTCAGCCGGCTGATATCGTGACCGCCAAATAAAATATGCCCCGCGCTCGGGCGCTCAATGCCGCATATCAGTTTCAGCAGGGTACTTTTCCCCGCCCCGGAATGGCCGGTCAGAAACGCCATCTCAGCCGGACGGAGGTGAAAATCTACCCCTTGCAGCGCCTGTCGTCCACCAAGATAGGCTTTGCTGACTTGTTCAAAGCGAATCATCCTTTTTTAATCCTCTCGGGCAAAAAGTGCCTCAATAAAATCGTCGGCTTTAAAGGGCCGCAAATCCTCAATACCCTCCCCGACGCCAATATAGCGAATCGGGATGCCGAATCGGTCCGCCACGGCAAAAATGACCCCGCCTTTGGCGGTGCCGTCCAATTTGGTCAGCGTGATGCCGGTCAGTCCCACCGCGTCATTGAATAAGTTGGCCTGGCTGACAGCATTCTGCCCGGTGCTGGCATCGAGGGTCAACATAACCTCATGGGGGGCCTCAACGTCCAGCTTTTTCATTACCCGAACGATTTTCTTCAGCTCGTCCATCAGATGCGCTTTATTCTGCAGCCGCCCCGCGGTATCCGCTATCAGCACATCAATACCGCTCGCTTTGGCCGCCTGGATTGCGTCGAAGATGACCGACGCGGAATCGGCGCCGGTCTGTTGCGCCACCACCGGGATACGGTTGCGCTCGCCCCATACCTGAAGCTGCTCCACCGCCGCGGCACGGAAGGTATCCCCCGCCGCCAGCATGACGCTTTTGCCTTCAGCCTGATATTGCCGGGCGAGTTTGCCGATGGTGGTGGTTTTCCCCACGCCGTTAACACCGACCATCAGGATAACGAACGGAGTCTTGCCCGTCATCTCCAGCGGCCGCTCGACATTAGCCAGGATGGCCGCCATATCCACGCGCAATTGGCTGTACAGCGCCTCGGCGTCCTTGAGATGGCGGCGTTCGACGTGGGCAGTCAAACCCTCGATTATTTTGCGCGTGGTCTCGACGCCCACGTCGGCGACGAGCAATTGCTCTTCCAATTCCTCGAACAAATCATCATCGATTTTCTTGCCGCGGAACAATCCGATAAATCCGGATCCCAGGTTCTGTTGCGTCTTCACCAGACTGTTTTTCAGCCGGGCGAAGAATCCGGCACGCTCGGGCGCCGGGGGCACGCCGTCTTCCGCCGGCCGCGGTACGGTCTCCTCATCCGGGGTGACGTCCGCGGCCAGCGTTAGCGCCGCGGCATCGGCAATCACGATCGACGAGGCGATGGCGTCGTCTTCGGAGGGCGCCGCGTCATCTTCGGATGGCGGGGCAACAGCGTCAGCGTCGTTCTCGTCGGGAGCGGCGGCAAACGCAGCGGCCATCGGCGTTTTATCGCTGGCGACGGCGTGGCTCCGCCACGTCGCCATCTGCTCGGTAAGAGAAACAATTTCAGCGGCGATGCGCTGTGCGTCACGCTCGCGGGCAGGGGCATCCGCTACGGGCACGCCAGCCTCCGCATCCGGTGTCGAGGTCTGCTCAAAGGCGGCTGTTTCCGCCTCCGTATGCGATAACGCCTCTTCGCGCGCCGCGGTGGAAGCAACTGGCGCGTCGGTTCCGCCCCCGGCGCCGGTTGCGTCGGTCTCCCGTCCGGCTTCCGGCTCGCTGCCCGCGTCATCGTCCTGACGGTTAAAGCCTAACCAGGAAAGAAAACCGCGTTTTTTCTCTTTTGCCATTTGCGACTACACTCCTCGCCCAAGATAGAGGACGGATAAATAACCTGTCTGATAATACTCAGAGTTTACCACTTTACTCCGGCGGGCAAAATGCGTCGCGGCGGGGTTTTGTCCCACAGGACAAATCAAATGCGAATTACCATTTTCCCCGCCTCTTTGCCCCGCTAGAATAGACTATCGTTGACATTCGTTGTGGTCTTTGCGCGCTTTGACTCGTAACAAGATATCTATGGCAAATAACAATACCGCCCGCTCCGCCGGTCAAATTCGTATCATCGGCGGGCGCTGGCGCGGTCGTAAGCTGCCGGTGCCCGACAGCCCGGGTCTGAGGCCGACCTCCGACCGCGTGCGGGAGAGGCTGTTCAACTGGCTGGCGCCCGTCATCCAGGAGGCGCGCTGCCTGGATTGTTTCGCCGGCAGCGGTGCATTGGGTCTGGAGGCGCTATCGCGCGGTGCCGCCAGCGTCACGCTGCTGGAGCAGGATCGCGCGGTCAGCGCGCAGCTCGCCAGGAATCTGCAGGTATTGCAGGCGCAGCAGGCGCAGGTCATTACCGCCGACAGCCTGCGCTGGCTCGCGCAGCCGGGTGATGCGTTCAATGTGGTCTTTATCGATCCCCCCTTCCGGCAAGGCATGATAACCGACACCGTGGCCGTACTGGAGCGGCACCGGCGTCTGGCCGACGACGCCTGGATTTACATTGAAACCGAAACGGAAGGCCCCGCTCCCGAGGTGCCGGCCCACTGGCAGCTACATCGGGAAAAAGCCGCCGGGCAAGTAGCGTACCGGCTCTATATCCGTCACGCTACGCCGGAGAAGCAATATGATACTGATTAATTTGGGCCGTCTGTTAATGCTAATGGTATGGGGATTTTTGTTGTTCAACCTGATTCAACCGTTCCCGAAGCCGCTGAAATATTTCCTTGATATTGGTCTTTTTTTCATGGTGGTGATGCATGCGCTGCAACTGACGCTGCTGAAAGCCACGCTGACCAAAGATGAGGCCAAGCCCAGCGCCGCTTTTCAGACGCGGGTTTTCCTTTTCGGCGTGTTTGAAATGGTCGCCTGGCAGAAGAAGCAGCGGGCACAGCGCACCGCCGGCCGCGGTCGTTAACGCCCGTCAAGGCTACGCCGAAACACCAACGCCCCGCGGACGGGGCGATGACGTTTTAACGGTATCTTGCCGGAGAATTACGGCTTCTTACCGGGCAAATAGGGGAATATCATCACGTTATCGCCCAGATCGGAAATGCGGGCGCTGCTCTTTTCCGTCACGACGTCGATGCGAATGACCGCCTGCAGCAGAATGTAACTGCGGCTAACGCCGCTGAACTCCGTTTTCAGTTTTTCTTCAGAGGGGTCGACCACCAGGCTGGCGTGGCTGCTGAACACAAAATCGCCGATTTCGATAAAGCCGAACAGGGGGCTTTGACTCAGCTCACGTACAAATAACTGATAATTTTTGCCATTATTAATAAACTGAATACGATAAATAGGCTGCTCGCTGCTCATAAGCCTGCTGTCTCCCGCAATGTGTACGCATGAATTGCGCAGGAAAAAAGTGGCGCTAACATAGCATGATGGCCGACAACGCGCATCTGCCTCGACAAGGATGTCAAAGCCAGGGCACGCCAACGCCGTTGCGTGATGCCCCGGATGGCCGCCATCGCGGGCTAGATCGCCGAAAATCCACTCACCACGCACCAAAAGGAACACCAATGCTTTGGTCTTTTATGGCAGTAGTCTTCTCGGGATGGCTGTACGTGGACGCCTCTTACCGTGGACCGGTCTGGCAGCGTTGGCTGTTTCAGCCCATCACGCTGCTGCTGCTGCTGGCGCTCGCCTGGCAGGCGCCAGGCCTCACCGCCACCGGCTATTTGATCCCCCTAGGCCTGCTGGCCACGCTGGCCGGCAGCGCACTGCTGATGCTGTCGAGCGAACGGCTACTTTACGCCGTCGGCGCGTTTTTTCTCTGCCATGTACTTTACACCATTGGTTTCGCCAGCCATATGACGCTGGCGATATTCTGGCCGTTGCCGCTGACGCTGCTCATCCTCGGCGCGGTGCTGATTATGTTGCTCTGGTCCCGGCTTGACGAGTTGCGCTGGCCCGTGTGCACCTATATTGGCGTCACACTTTTGATGGTATGGGTCGCGGGCGAACAATATTTCCAGCTCGGCAACGACTACACCTTCTCACTGCTGGCGGGAACCGCGTTGCTGCTGGTGGTGGCGGGCGTGTGGTTAATCAGTCATTACCGCTACCCGTTCGATGCCGCCCGCGCGCTTATCGCCGCGTGCTACTTCGCCGGCCATTTTCTGATCGTGCGGTCGCTGTATCTTTGACTCGCCCTGGTTCGCGGCCGTCGGACGTCAGGCCGCCGCCAACCCCTTACGCAACAGGTAGCGGTAGGGCAGTTGTTCCGTGGCCTGCGCCAGCAGGGTATGCTCCATGAACCGGCAAAAGCCGGGAATATCGCGGGTGGTGGCAGGATCGTCGGCAATAATAAGCAAGGTCTGCCCGTCGGCCATATGGCGCACGGCTTTACGCACCATCATGACGGGTTCGGGGCAGCGCAGGCCGCGAGCGTCCAGGGTTTGATCCGCGGCGGCAAAAGCATCAGGCATACATAAATTCCACATTAATCTTTAAAGCATCTGGCCGCTAGTTTACGCCGGTAAACGACAGCTGCAAGCGGCGCAGCGGTTAAACGATTCTCCCGTTGCATTGACGGTGCAAAACGCTATCATGCGCGCCGCGCGCTGAAAAAATGCACTGGGCATTCTGGGTTCCCTCACCCCATTGTTAAAAAGGTTACATCATGTTCAGATTTTCGCCACGGCAGCGGCTACACGCCTTGATAGGGCTGGCGCTGTTTCATTTGTTGATTATTACATCAAGTAATTACCTGGTGCAGCTGCCGGTATCGATTTTTGGCTTCACCACGACCTGGGGCACGTTTAGCTTTCCTTTTATCTTTCTCGCCACCGACTTGACGGTACGGATTTTTGGCGCCCCGCTGGCGCGCAGGATTATTCTCACGGTGATGGTGCCCGCGCTGCTGATATCCTACTGCGTCTCGTCGCTGTTTTATCAAGGGAAATGGCAGGGATTTGCCGCGCTGGGAACGTTCAACCTGTTTGTGGCCCGTATCGCCTGCGCCAGTTTTATGGCTTATGCCCTGGGCCAGATTCTGGATGTACACGTTTTTAACCGCCTGCGCCAGCGCGGCAGCTGGTGGAGCGCCCCGACCGTTTCCACGCTATTTGGCAACGCCTCCGACACCGCGGCATTTTTCTTCATCGCTTTCTATCAGAGCCCGGATCCGTTTATGGCAGCGCACTGGATCGAAATAGCCACGGTGGACTATAGCTTTAAGCTTCTGATAAGCATGATTTTCTTCCTGCCGATGTATGGCGTGCTGCTCAACCTGCTGCTTAAACGTTTCGCTCGCCAGACCAATTCCGGATTACTCCGGCTAAGTTAATCCTGCCTTTGCGCTAAAATCTGCGCATGCTAAACCGCTTGCGGGCGGTGGACGTTTAACCGTTTACGGGTTTGTGAACGCTTACCTGCTTGCGGATCGGTTAACGCCCTCCCGCTTGCGCGACGCTATCACAAGCTTCGCTTAAAAAGACGCAACCGCCGGCAGGGAATGCTATGTTTTCTAGAGTTAATCCCGCCGGTCAGTGCATATCAAGGCGCCGGAATAACGGGTAGACAGCACCCCAACGGCGAATACCCCCGCTGCCGCTGACAGCGTAATCTGCTCATGGGATCCACCGCCTAGACGGCGGGATAATATGGAGTTGAAGGTAAATCTATGCGTAAAGTAGCGAAGTATCTGGGCATTGGGATGCTGGTTCTCGGCCTGTCGGCCTGTGATAACAGCAAAGATCAGGAGACCGCCGGCGCACCTGAGGGCGCGGCGCAGGCCCAGGCGGAAAATAAAATCAGCCTGTTGAATGGTAAGTTGGCATTTACACTGCCGGGGGATATGAGCGATCAAAGCGGTAAAGTCGGGACGCAAGCGAATAACATGCATGTATATGCGGATTCGACGGGCCGTAAAGCGGTGATCATCATCTTGAGCGACGACACGCCGCAGGGACTGGATACGCTGGCGAAGCGGCTGGAAGACGAGCAGCGCGCCCGCGATCCGGATTTACAAGTGCTCACCAATAAAGCGATCTCCGTCGACGGCAAACCGCTGCAGCAGCTGGACAGCATTATCGCCAGCGGCGGCAAGCAGGCCTATTCGGCGGTCGTGTTGGGTAAAGTGGACAATCATCTGCTGACGATGCAGGTTACCCTGCCGGCGGACGATCAACAGAAAGCGCAGAGCGCGGCGGAAAGTATTATTCATACGCTAAAGTTTGAATAACGTCGGCAACGCCGCGTTTCTACGGCATGATGACGCGACCCGCGTGAGTTAGCGCCCAGCTCATGAATCCGTGGGCGTCTGCGGCGGCCTTCGGGCAACAGGACCAGCGACCCGTTGGCCCGGTTTTAGCTCGCTGTCAAAATAACCGCTGTCGCGGGCCTGCGGCATGTCCATTAAGCATGCTGCCAACATAACCGCCATCGCGCGCCGCCCGCATGCCGTTTTGAGGCCTCCGCGTTGCCGGTACGACGGCTTAATAGGGCTCCTGCACGTCGGCGTCGCACAGCTGGCGCCGGCGCAGGGATAGGGTCATGAGCAGCCCCGCAAACACCAGCAGGGCGGCGGCGAGATAAATGGAGGCGGCCCCGGCGCGCGCCATCAGCATCCCAGCCAGCGGGCCGACTATACCCAGCGACAAATCCATAAAGGCGGTGAACGTCGCCAGCGCACTGCCCTGGTTCTGCGCCGGGACCTGTTTCATGGCCACGACGCCCAGCGCCGGGAACACCAGGGAGAAACCGGCTCCGGTTAGCAGCGCGCCGAGTTGAGCGGTGAACGGCGACAGCGCCAGCCAGACCAGCAACAGGCCGATAATCTCGACCGTATAGCACACTAACGAGACCAGTAAACCGCCGTAGCGGTTAATGCTGTTGGGAAACAGCAGCCGGGTGCCGACAAAAGCGGCGCTGAACAACGTCAGGGCAAAAGCCCCGCCGTCCCAGCCGTGGGCGGCGTAGAACAGCGTGATAAACGTCGCTATCACGCCGAAGCCGCAGGAAGCGAACCCCAGTACCAGCCCATAGCGCCAGATTTTGCCCACTACGGCGCTGAAAGGAATTTTCTTGCCGGCAAGGGTTTTTACCGTCTGCCGGGGCAACGCGAAGCCGATAGCGACGCCGGCAATCAAGATAATCACGGCGGAGAGCAGCCCTAGCCCACCCAGGTGATGCAGCCACACACCAAGCGGCGCGCCAACGGCCAGGGCGCTATAGCTGGCGACGCCATTCCACGAGATGACCCGGCCGATATGGCTGGACCCCACCGCGCCCACGCCCCAAAGCGTCGCACCGGTGCCAACAAAACTTTGGCCGAGCCCGAGAATCACCCGCCCCGCGCACAAAAGCGTCAGCGCCATCACCGGCAGGAACTCGGTCCACAGCGACAAAAGATAACACACGCCGCTCAGCAAGCAGCCGCCCAGCCCGAGCACAACAATGCGCTTAGGGCCGACCCTGTCGGCATAGCGCCCGGCGTAAGGCCGGCTAAGCAGCGTCGCCAGGTATTGCAAACTGACCACCAGCCCAGCCCAAAAGGCGCTATATCCCATATGATCATGCATATAACCCGGTAAAACTGCGAGAGGCAAGCCAATGGTGAGATAGTTAACGAAGTTGAACACCACCACAGAAAGAATACGCCGGGTAAGACGCCACCAGCGGGTAACCGGTTGGGGAGAAGATCCTGGTGAGGGCATCGAAAACTCGCGGCAAAGAACACATTAACGGCGGAGACATACCCCACCCGACACATGGTTGACAAGTATAACAAAAAGTGTGGCTTGGATCATGGTACATCTGACCAAAATGTGGTCGTTTTGACGCAGTTTTGTCAGGCGGTAGCGGCTTTGACGCCGCTGACGCTCTGCTTGGGCCGCGCGCCCCGCGCGGGAGTTTACCGATATGGCGGGCAAACGCGTTTTTCACGGACGCGCCTACGGACGGAGAGGACGGTACCTGGGGAAGATGACATCCCTCCCACCGGCAACGCGCGGGCCGCTCAGCGGGCCAAATAGACCTTGAGCACGGCCGCCGCCTGCAAAAGCGCGCTCTGTACGCCGGAAACCTGCGCGAGAGGATTGAGCAACCCATAATCATGGATAAGTCCGCCGTAGGTCACAAGGGTCGTGGTAACGCCCGCCTCATTCAGTTTGCGCGCATAGGCCACCCCTTCATCATGCAATACGTCATACTCCGCCACCTGCACCAGTGCCGGCAGCAAACCGGCCAGCTGTTCAGGCAGCGCTCGTAGCGGCGAGGCGGTGATTTCCTGGCGCTGGGCCGGATCGGTCGTGTACTTGTCCCAGAACCATTCCATMATGCCTTTGGTCAGGAAATACCCTTCCGGGTAGCGCTGATAGGAATCGGTGGCAAAATTCGCGTCTGTCACGGGCCACAACAGGATTTGACAGGCGAGGTAGGGTTGTACCGTGCTCTTTCGCCATCAGGCTCACGACGGTAGCCATGTTGCCGCCAACGCTGTTTCCCGCCCCGGCCAGACGCGTGCCGTCGACATCAATAGCGTTACCGTGCTCGGCCACCCAGCGCGTCGCGGCGTAGGCCTGATTAATTGCGACCGGATAACGCGCCTCCGGTGAGGGAGTATAATTGACAAACACCCCCACAACGCCGCTGGCGACCACCAGATCGCACACCAAACGCTTGTGGGTAAAATAATCGCCGAGTACCCAACCGCCGCCGTGGAAAAAAACGAAAGCCGGTAGCGCGCAGGCGATGTTGGCCGGACGGAAGATATTCAGGCTCAGCGGCTGACCGTCGACGGTGATAATCTGCTCCGATTCCTCAACGCCGCTCATATCAATGGCGACCGATTTTTGGACGTCAGTGAGCACTTGACGGGCTTGCGCCGGCGGCAAACTTTCCACAGGGGGCGCATCGGCATTGTTCAAGGCTCGCAGAAAGGCTTCAACGTGACGATCGGTGCGGGCCTGTTCCGGTTTTATCGGGGGTTGACTCATTATCGTCTCCTGGCAGAGTGATGTGTCCTTTAAAGCGTAGTACGGCGGCCCAAGATTGCCTGCCGTTACGCGTTTGGCCAGGCGTTCGGCACTCAACGTTGTGCGTACGAGGTTCGGTGCGCGCGCCGCGCGTGGCGTAAGACGTTCGGCATACGGCGTTATCGTTGGGCGTTGGGCGATGAGTGGAACCTTGTTTACGCCAAGACGACCCGACGAAAGCCCTTTATAATGCGGTGACGGCACCATTAGCGCGGGGAACAGGTATGATTGAGATCTGGGGCAGAAAGACGTCCTCCAATGTGCAGGCATTGATGTGGTGCATAGGGGAGATCGGGCTACCGTTTGTCCGCTACGATATCGGCCATCGCTACGGCGCTTTGGACTTTTGGCCGTCGGAACATCAGGCCCGGGCGCATGTGGATAAATGGGCGGAGTGGGCCAAAATAAACGTCGCGCTCAATTTCACCGCCCCCGTATTCTGGCGGGTTGTCAGAACCGCCGCCGGCGAGCGGGATGCGCTGGCTATTCGCCAGGCGCTCGAGAGGCTTCATCACTATCTGGCCATGGCGGACGCACAAATTGCTCGCGAGGGTTATTTGGCCGGCCGCGCTTTTACTTTGGCGGATATCCAGTTCGGCCATTTGCTGTACCGCTATTTTACCATCGCCATCGATCGTCCCGTTTTTCCGGCGATCGCGCAATATTATCAACGATTGACCCAACGTCCCGCTTTTGCGGAGCATGTAATGGTGTCTTACGACGAATTACGCGTACCTTAGATTCTCTGGCGCGCGGCGCCAGTTTTGCCTGGCGGGCCGGAGCAGTCAGTTAGCTGAAAAAAAAGGGCGCCGAATATCGCCCATGGGCGTGCTTCCTTCGGTCCAACGGCGCCGGCATTTTCCCGTCGTCACCGAAATATAATTATCATCACTTGTGCTGGATTCCAGGTCATTATTGGCAGGGTATTCTTTCGAATCGGCAAAAGGTAAAACACTTCATCGGGAATAGAATTGTTATCGGCAATCCCCTACTGTAAAAAAGAATTTCCCTTTTACAGAATTACAGCCTCAGGAAAGAGAATCGTTTTCTCTTAATTATCATAATATTAGAAAACCCTATCGCCCCGTGGGTACCGTCTGCCGGAATAATCCACCCAACGGCGGCATAGGCATTTCAGGCTAAAAACGTGTATTCTGCAACGCGTTTATATTTAACCCTTTTTCAACCTGGGAGGGATAATGACAAGGATGACGCCGCTCATGCAGGAACAGCAGTACTTCTTTTTAGGTGAATATTTGGCATAAGATATAAGAAAAAAATATTACGAGTTTTGAATTTCAAAAAACTATCATGCTTCTAGAGCCTAAAAAAGAATCAATCTCTTCTCCCGCCGGCGAATTGATAAGAAATTTATTCCCGGACGATGATATTAAGCAGTACTAATAATCAACTCGCGTAAATAAAGGCAAAGCGGTCAAAAAAATGGATGCTCTCACGTTGTCCCTGGATCATGTCGGTCTAGCGGTAAAAGATCTCGCCAAAGCAAAAGACGCTTACCAAAAATTAGGCTTTACCCTCACGGCCCTCAGCATGCAGGCACGAGCGAAGCCGATGGCAAGATCGTACCCTGGGGATCCGGTAATCATTGCGCCATGTTCGCACAAGGTTATTTCGAGATAATCGGCCTGATGGATGCCGACATGCCCAGCAATGTGAAGAAAATGGTGGAGCGCTATGAAGGATTACATATTGTCGCCATGCAATGCCCCCGCGCTGACGACGCCTATCCGCTATTAATCGATGCCGGCGTACCCGCCTTAAAGGTAAGCGTACGCCCAGCGCCGTCTGTTAATTCCCCATCAAGTTATTGAAGATGATGTCCATTATTTTTTTAATGGGCGCAATTCATGAAACAAACCCCACGAAAACCCTCAAGACGTCGTCCCAATTTCCCGCTGGACTTTAACAGTAAGCTGGTTGAGCAGGCGCTCCAGCCCGGCGTATCCATTGCCAAGCTGGCACGGGATAACGGTATCAATGACCATTTGCTGTTCAACTGGCGCCAGCTCTACCGTCAGGGCAAGTTCGGTGTCCAACCTAAAATCCCTACTACACAGCAGGCTGAGCTACTGGCGGTTACACTCACCGCCGAACCATCACCCTTACGTTCTCCTTTACCCTCTGCCGAACCAGTTACTTGCGACATTGAGTTCACCTGTGCCCGGTTACGGCTGGCCGGCAATCTGACACCGGCGCTGTTATGCGCACTTATCCATGAAGTCAAAGGCCCGCAATCATGATGGGGAATTAACAGACGGCGCTGGGCGTACGCTTACCTTTAAGGCGGGTACGCCGGCATCGATTAATAGCGGATAGGCGTCGTCAGCGCG
>NZ_JBLKSS010000144.1:0-14022 GCF_047607725.1 Sodalis sp. (in: enterobacteria)
CATCGCCGGATTATCCATGATCTGACAGCCGTCCCTTATAGGATGCGGGTTCACTAGGCATCGTAGTGGAACATATTCTTACCGGGCCATACAACAAACCCACCAATAATTCAAGACGTCCTCCACGGGGCGCTTACATAAGATCAAGCTTGACGAAATCAAAGCCTCCAGCCGGCAAAATCCGTTTATCCGCTTTGAGCAAGAGAAGAAACTGTTTCGCAATGCCCTGCAGGTAGAGCAGGTGACCCAGGGTTTCGAGGCGGCGGCGTCGCTATTTCGCGCCCTGAATATGATGGTGGAGGTGGGTGAGAAAGTGGCGATTCTCGACGCCAACGGTATCGGTAAGACCACTTTGCTCAGAACGCTGATGGGCGAGCTGGCGCCGCAAAGCGGTGAGATAAAATGGTCGGAAAACGCCAATATCGGCTATTACGCCCAGGATCACGCCGCCGAGTTCGCCGAGACGATGACGGTGTTCGACTGAATGAACCAGTGGAAACAGGCCGGTGACGATGAGCAGGCGGTGCGCGGCATCCTTGGCCGGCTGTTGTTTGGCCAGGATGATATTAAAAAGCCGGTTGGCGTGCTGTCCGGCGGCGAGAAGGGCCGGATGCTGTTTGGCAAGCTGATGATGCAAAAGCCCAATATCTTGCTGATGGACGAGCCCACCAACCATCTGGATATGGAATCCATCGAATCGCTGAACGCCGCCCTTGTGCTGTATCAGGGAACGCTGCTGTTTGTCTCTCATGACCGCGAATTCGTCAGTTCGCTGGCAACGCGGATAGTGGAAATTCTGCGGAACAGGGTGATCGATTTTAGCGGCAACTATGAAGACTACCTGCGCAGTCAGGGTGTGAACTGAATCGGCGATGGCGTTTCCCTGCGCGGCCAAGCATGCACTGAACCCGCAAGGGTAATCTCGCGCGTGGCCGAGGTATAGGATTGCGCCCGCGACGTCATTCACCTGCGCGGCCAAGCGTGCACCGAACCCGCAAAGGTAATCATTGCCGCGACTAAGATTTACCTTATCCCGCGCCGGCGTCCCGCATTTGCGGGCGCCGGCCGTTAGCCCAATGAGTTTGCCGTGAAAAAATCCGTTCCGCCCACAGCGGAAAAAACGTCTTTACATCCGCGCAATCGCCACCGTGGCCGCTATGATTTCGCCGCACTGGTGGCCGCTTGTCCGCCGCTGGCCCCGTTTGTCCGACCGACGCCCGGCGGCACGCCCTCGGTGGATTTCGCCTCGCCGGCGGCGGTGACCATGCTTAACCGCACGCTGTTGCTGCACCATTACGGCCTTCGTCACTGGGATATCCCCGCCGGGTTTCTCTGCCCACCAGTCCCGGGACGGGCGGATTACCTGCATCACTTGGCGGACCTGCTGGCGGTCGGCAACGGCGGCAACATTCCGCGCGGTCGGCGAGTGATGCTGCTCGATATCGGCGTCGGCGCCAATTGTATTTATCCCATCATAGGTCATCATGAATACGGCTGGCGCTTTACCGGTTCGGATATCGATTCGCCGTCGCTGCGCTGGGCGCGACACATCGCCGACATGAATCCGTCGCTGGCGGGCGCGTTGCGCCTGCGTCGACAATCCCAGCCGGCGGCTATCTTCAACGGCATCATTGGCGCGGCGGAACGATTCGATGCCACCTTGTGCAATCCGCCGTTTCACGCGTCGGCGCAAGAGGCCGAGGCCCGCACGCGACGTAAGCTGGTCCAATTGGCACGGTCGACGCAGCGCCGGCGGGAAAGCATCCTAGGTGCGGGGAACCTGGGTGGCGCATCGGGCGACGGTTTCCCGGCGCGCCAGACCAACGCGGCGGCGCCCAATTTTGGCGGTCGGCACAATGAACTATGGTATCCAGGCGGCGAGCTGGCGTTTGTCCGCCGTACGGTGGTGGAAAGCGGCGCCTATGCGCGTCACTGCCTGTGGTTTACGACGCTTTTGTCGAAGAGCAGCTCGTTAGCGACGCTGTATCGCGCCATCGAGCAGGCGGGCGCCAGCGCGGTGCGCACGGTGCAAATGGGGCAGGGACAGAAAATCAGCCGTTTTGTCGCCTGGAGTTTTTATGATGCGGCGGGCCAGGCGGAGTGGGCCGCGCGTCGCTGGCGAGACTGATGGCACGGCGGGTGCTAGGGCGCGCCGCACACCTCGCAATCGGGGTGTCGCGGCAACCGCATTTCCCGCAGCTGCAGCGTCATTGCATCCAACATCAGAAGCTTACCCGCGGGCGATTGCCCGTAATCGGTTAACACCTTGATGGCTTCCATCGCCTGTAGCGCGCCGATGATCCCCACCAGCGGCCCCATCCCCCCGCTTCGGCGCAGGTCAGGCTCTCGGCGCCGAATAACCTGCTTAAGCAGCGATAGCAGGGTTCATCCGGTCGATAGCGAAAGACGCTGATTTGCCTCTCCATCCGGATCGCCGCGCCGGAAATGAGCGGCTGGCGGCGCGGGTAACAGCAGCGGTTGAGCTGTTCGCACGCCGCAACGTTATCGGTGCAATCCAGCGCGATATCGCATTCGGCCAGTAGCGCGGACAGCCCGTCATCGTCCAGCACGTCGTCCACCGTGGTCAGCGTGACGTGCGGGTTTACCGCCGCGAGCGCCTGGCGGGCCGACGCGACTTTCGTTTGGCCGATGCGGTCATCGTTATGCAAGACCTGACGCTACAGATTCGAGAGCGAGACGGTATCGAAATCCAACAGCACCAACCGGCCAATGCCGGCGGCGGCCAGATACAGCGCCGCCGCGCTGCCCAGCCCGCCCAGGCCGGCGATCAGCGCACCGCTGGCTTTCAACCGTTCCTGGCCGGCGAAATCGAAGCCGCGCAGCATAATCTGGCGGTTATAGCGCAGCATCTACTGATGACTCAATTCCTCCGCCACTCTGCCTCCTTAGCCCTGCAGCAAGGCGTTGAACGGTTCTATTGTCACCCATTCGCCGGCGGCCACGTCGCCGCGCGCCTGCTCCAGCACGATAAAGCAGTTGGCGCTGGCGAAGGAGCTAAAGACATGGGATCCCTGCAGCCCGGTGGTTTCGACCGCCAGCTCGCCGGCGTCGTCGAGACGGTAGCAGCCGCACTGGAAATCCAGGCGGCCGGGGGTTTTGCCGAGCGGCGTGAGCGCGCACGCAGGCGCGGCAGCCCCCCAGACGGGCAATGAGCGGCTGTACCAGCTGATAGAAAGTGATCGCCGCCGATACCGGATTACCCGGCAGGCCGCAAAACCAGGCCTGGCCCAGGCGGCCGAAGGCAAAGGGTTTACCGGGCTTCATCGCCAGTTTCCAGAAATGAATCTGCCCCAGCTCTTCCAGCATGGTTTTGGTATAGTCCGCTTCGCCGACCGACACGCCGCCGCTGGTGATGAGGAGATCCGCACGGCTGTCCGCCTGGCGAAACGCTTCGCGCAGGGCGGCGGCATCATCGGCGATAATGCCCAAATCAATGACCTCGCAGCCCAATTTTGTAAGCATCAGCCTGATGGCGAAGCGATTGGTATCGTGAATCTCCCCGGCGGCCAGCGGCGCGCCGATGGGCCGCAATTCGTCGCCTGTGGAGAACAAGGCCACGCGCAGGCGGCGGCAAACGCGCACCGAAGCGATGCCCAGGGACGCGAGCAGCGGCAGCTCCGCCACCTGCAACAGCCGGCCCGCCGGCAGCACCTCGTCTCCCCGGCGAATATCATCACCACCCGGCGGATATGCTCGCCGGCGGCGGGGGCAACGCTAAACCGCACCCCACGTTCATCGACCTGCGCATATTCCTGCATGATCACCGCTTCAGCGCCCGCCGGGGTGGGGGCGCCGGTCATGATGCGCAGCACGCTGCCCGCAGGCCAATGGCCGGTGAAGGGGACGCCCGCCAGCGCCCGGCCCGCGACCTGCAGGAGAGCGCCCGGCGTAAGGTCGGCCAGTCTGACGGCATAGCCCTCCATCGCGGCGTTATCGAACGGCGGGACGTTGACCGGCGACACGATGGGCTCGGCGCTGATGCTGCCGCAGGCATCGGTTAACGGCACATTCTCGGTGTCGGCCACCGTGACGGGGTCTACGGCGTCGAGCATAGTGGCCAACGCCTGCTCAAGCGTCAGCAGAGAAGAAGAGGGGGTAGCCATGACAACTCCTATAGGCGGCGGGTATTAGCGGATAACCGCCGGGTTCTAAGCGGCCCCTATTATGGCTATGGCAGAGAACCGGATACCAGAGAACCGGCCGGCGATGATGCGCTAAGGCTCAGGTCGTGATGCCCGGCGCGCTGGGAGAGCGTCGCGCTCGGGAGCAATATCACCTCAGTATTAATATCACGTATTTCTACTTTACAGCAGCCAAGCGCGTCCATATAGTCAAAATCGATAACATGTTAACGTTTGGCCTAGCACCTAATAGCCTGAACCGTTATTGTCCGCGGCCCGTGCCGGAACCCTGGCAGGGCGAGCCCATCATTACGTATCGACAGGGTAACCGTTGCAATGAGCAAAGCAGTGATAGCACTCCACGGTGGCGCCGGCGCACTGTCGTGTCAGACGATGAGTGCTGAAAAAGAACGCGACTACCGCCAGGCGCTTGACGCTATCACCCGCAGCGGCCAAGCGATTCTGGCCGACGGCGGCAGCGCTCTGGACGCCGTCACGGAAGCGGGACGGTTGCTTGAGGAGTGCCCGTTGTTCAACGCCGGCACCGGGGCGGTGTTCACCCATCAGGGTGCCCATGAACTCGACGCCAGCGTAATGGACGGCCGCAGCCGCGCGGCGGGCGCCGTCTGCAGGGTCAGGCATATTCGTAATCCCATCTTGGCCGCGCGGGCGGTCATGGAGCACAGCCCCCATGTCATGTTTACCGGCGAGGGCGCGGAACAGTTCGCGTTTAGCCGGGGGCTGGCGCGCGTAGAGAACGACTTCTTCTCGACACCTGAAAGGTATCAGCAACTCCAGCGCGCCCTGGCTGCGGACAGCGGCGCGCTGCTCGATCACGACGGGGCGCCCGCCTCGGCGGACCCTATCGACCCGGATCGGAAATTTGGCACCGTCGGGGCCGTGGCCTGCGATAGCCAGGGGAATCTGGCCGCCGCCACCTCCACCGGCGGAATGACCAATAAGCAGGCGGGGCGGGTCGGGGATTCGCCGATCATCGGCGCCGGCTGTTATGCAGATAACGCCACCGTTGCCGTCTCCTGTACCGGCAGCGGTGAAGTGTTTATCCGCACCGCCGCAGCGCATGAAGTGGCGGCGCTGGTGGCCTATGCCGGCTTGACGCTGGAGCAGGCGGCCACGCGGGTAATATTTGATCAAATCCTGCCTTTGGGCGGGTCGGGCGGGCTTATTGCGGTGGATGCCGCCGCGTCGTTCGCCGGAAACAACGGCGCCCTGGAACTGCCGGAGGACCGGGTATTATCGGTGCGCAATCTCAGCGTCCAGTTCCAGCGGGAAGGACGGCGTATCGAAGCGGTGCGTAACCTTTCTTTCGACGTCAACCGCGGCGAGACGCTGGCTATCGTCGGCGAGTCGGGGTCGGGCAAATCCGTCACGTCGCTGTCGGTCATGCGTCTGGTGGAGCTGGGTGGCGGGCGCATTGAGGGCGGTACGCTGCTGTTCCGCCGGCGCTCGGGGCAGGTGGTGGATCTGCGCCGACGCTGCGTTCGCTGCGCTGAGCGGATATGGCGATGATTTTCCAGGAGCCGATGACCTTGTTGAATCCGGTTTTTCCGGTCGGGGAACAAATAGCGAAATCCCTACGTCTGCACCAGGGCAAGGATCATCGCAGCGCGAGACAAGAAGCGCTGCATATGCTGGATTTGGTGCGGATCCCCGAAGCGCGCAATATTCTCGATCGCTACCTGCATCAGCTTTCGGGCGGGATGCGCCAGCGGGTGATGATTGCCATGGCGCTGTCGTGCCGGCCGGCGCTGCTTATTGCCGATGAGCCCACGACCGCGCTGGATGTCACCATTCAGGCGCAAATCCTGCAGTTGATCCGGCTGCTGCTGCAGGAGATGCGCATGGGGGTGATGTTTATTACCCACGATATGGGCGTGGTGGCGGAAATGGCGGATCGGGTGCTGGTGATGTATCAGGGCAATGATGTGGAATCCGCCGCGGCCAGCGAAGTGTTTCACCGGCCGCGCCATCCCTATACGTAAGCGCTGCTGGCCGCCGTGCCGCGGCTGGGCTCGATGGCGGCCAGCGATTTTCCGGCGAAATTCCCGCTTCTTCGCGCGGCCCCCACCGTGGAGGCGCCGCCGCCGTCTGTTCCCGATAGGGCGCCCGGTGACGCCGCGGCGCAGACCCTTTGGCCGCAGGATACGGTTCGCACCGACGGCCGGCCGATACTGGAGGTGCGCAATCTGGTCACGTGCTTCGATATCCGCGGCGGTATTTTCAACCGCATCCAGCGCCGGGTACACGCGGTGGAAAAGGTCAGCTTTTTCCTCTATCCCGGCGAGACGCTGGGGCTGGTGGGAGAATCCGGCTGCGGTAAATCCACCACCGGCCGCGCGCTATTGCGTCTGGTGGAAAGCCAGGGCAGCGATATCTTGTTTGATGGCCAGTCCATCAACCGCCTGCACGGTAACGCGTTGCAGCATTTGCGGCGCAATATTCAGTTTATTTTCCAAGATTCCTACGCATCACTGGATCCGCGCCTTACGGTAGGCTATTCCATTATGGAACCGCTGCTGGTACACGGCGTGGCGCAGGGCAAGCAGGCAGAGTTGCGCGTCGCGGCGCTGCTTGAACGTGTCGACCTGTTGCCGGAGCTCGCCGCGCGCTATCCCCATGAATTCTCCGGGGGACAGCGGCAGCGGATTTGTATCGCCCGCGCGCTGGCCCTTAATCCCAAGGTGGTGATTGCTGACGAATCGGTGTCGGCGCTGGATGTCTCCATCCAGGCCCAGATAGTCAATCTGATGCTAGATCTGCAGCGGGAATACGGCATCGCATTTTTATTTATTTCCCATGATATGGCGGTGGTGGAGCGGGTCAGCCACCGGGTGGCGGTGATGTATTTGGGGCAGATCGTGGAAATCGGTCCGCGCCGGCAGGTCTTCGAGCATCCCAGCCATCCCTATACCCGCAAATTGATGTCCGCGGGACCGGTGGCCGATCCCGACAGCCGTCGCCGCGATCGCGTGTTACAGGCAGACGAAATCCCCAGCCCCATCCGGGCGCTGGATGATGAACCCGTGGTTGCGCCGCTCGAGCGGGTGGGCGAGGAACATTATGTCGCCCGCCACGCGATAGGCGGCGCTTACGGTCTTTTCAAGGAGAGAGTAGCGAATGATGCAGCAACATGATAAGCGTAACTGGCTGGTGGTCACGGCGGTGTTAACCACGCTGGCCGCCGCGCCGGCCTGGGCCGCCAAAGATGTCGTCGTGGCGGTGAACTCCAATTTCACCACCCTGGATCCCTATGACGCCAACGACACGCTGTCGCAGGCGGTGGCCAAATCGTTCTATCAGGGATTGTTCGGCTTCGATAAAGATATGAAGCGGCAAAATGTCCTGGCGGAGAGCTATACCGCCAGCGATGACGGTCTGACCTACACCTTCAAGCTGCGCCAGGGGGTGAAGTTCCAGGACGGCACCGATTTCAACGCCGAAGCGGTGAAGGTTAACCTGGATCGCGCCAGCAATCCGGACAACCATCTCAAGCGCTATAACCTGTTTAAAATGATCGCCAAGACCGAGGTCATTGATCCCCATCAGGTTAAAGTCACCCTGAAAACCCCGTTCTCGGCCTTCATCAATAACCAGGCGCACCCGGCGGCGGCCATGATCTCCCCCGCTGCGCTGAAACAATATGGCAAAGAGATTGGTTTCCACCCGGTCGGTACCGGTCTCTATCGGTTCGATACCTGGAATCAAACCGATTTCGTCAAGGTGACACGCTTCGACGGCTATTGGCAGCAGGAGGAAAACAAGCTAGACAGCATCACCTGGCGCCCGGTGGTGGATAACAACACCCGCGCGGCCGTGCTGGCGACCGGCGAAGCGACGTTCGCTTATCCGATCCCCTATGAGCAGGCCAAGGTGCTGGACAATAACAGCAAGGTGGAGCTTATCTCCGGGCCGTCGATTGTGCAGCGCTATATCATTCTCAACGTCACGCAAAAGCCGTTTGATAACGTCAAAGTGCGCCAGGCGTTGAACTACGCCATTAATAAAGACGCGCTGATCAAAGTGGCGTTCTCCGGCTACGCGACGCCGGCGCAGGGGCAGCAGCCGAAAGGCATTGATTTCTCGACGCAATACCAGCCCTGGCCTTATGACGTGGCCAAGGCGCGCGCTATTGAAAGAAGCCGGCTATCCCAACGGTTTCTCCACCACGCTGTGGTCGTACAACAACAACAGCAGCAGCAGCCAGAAAGTGCTGCAGTTCGTTCAACAGCAGCTGAATCAGGTGGGGGTGAAAACCACGGTAACGGTGATGGACGCCGGCCAGCGCGTAGCGCAGGTGGAGAGCAAAGGCGTGAAAGAGACCGGCGTGCGGATGTTCTACTCCGGCTGGTCCGCGTCAACCTGCGAGGCGGATTGGGCCATTTCGCCGCTGTTCGCCAGCCAGTCGGCGGCGCCGGCGTTGTTCAACACCGCGTTTTACAGCAATCCTAAAGTGGATGAGGATTTGGCCGCCGCGCTGAAAACACCCGCCGCGAGGAAAAAGCCCGACTGTATAAATACGCGCAGGATACCCTCTGGGCCGACGCTTCCTGAATTTTCCTGGCGACCGAAAAGCTGGTGTATGCGCGCAATAAAAACCTGAGTGACTTCTATGTGATGCCGGACGGCTCCTTCGAGTTCTCGCACGCCGATATGAAATAACCCAGGCCGTTATGCTGAATTATTTCATCAAGCGATTGTTGGGGCTCATCCCGACGCTGCTGATTGTGGCGGTGCTGGTGTTCGGGTTTGTCCATCTGTTGCCGGGTGATCCCGCCCGGCTGGCGGCGGGGCCGGAAGCGGATGCATCGGTGGTGGCCCTGGTGCGCCACGATCTCGGGCTGGATCAGCCGCTGCCGACGCAGTTCTGGCGCTTTCTGACCCATGTGGTGCGGGGCGATTTTGGTACCTCGATGGTATCCAAGCGGCCGGTAAGCAGCGAGATAAGCAGCCGTTTTATGCCCATGCTGTGGCTGACCGTGACCAGTATGATCTGGTCGGTTATCTTCGGCATGTCGCTGGGCATTCTGTCCGCGGTGTGGCGCAATCGCTGGCCCGATCGATTAGGGATGACGCTCGCGGTATCGGGTATCTCTTTTCCCGCTTTCGCGCTCGGCATGTTGTTGATGCAGATTTTCTCGGTGCAGCTGGGCTGGCTGCCCACGGTCGGGGCGGACTCGCTGCGCCACTATATTCTGCCGTCGATTACCCTTGGTGCGGCGGTGGCGTCGATAATGGCGCGTTTTACCCGCGCCTCGTTTATCGAGGTGATGCAAGAAGATTATATGCGTACCGCCCGTGCCAAAGGAGTGCGCGAAAGTTTGGTGGTCGTTAAGCATGGCCTGCGCAACACCATGATCCCGGTGGTGACCATGATGGGTTTACAATTTGGGTTTCTGCTGGGGAGATCGATCGTGGTGGAGGCGGTATTTAACCGGCCCGGCCTGGGTCGTCTGCTGGTGGATTCGGTCACGCTGCGCGATTATCCGGTTATCCAGGCCGAGGTGCTGCTGTTTTCGCTGGAGTTTATCCTCATTAATTTGATGGTGGACATGCTGTATGCCGCCATTAACCCCTCCATTCGCTACAGGTAACGAAACGTGATGCAATTTTGGCGACGCAACGCCGCGCTGGCGGCGATGCCCACGGTGGCTTCCCAGCGTATACGCACGCCCTGGCGCGAATTCTGGCGTCGCTTCCGCCCGCAGCCGGTGGCAGTAGCGGCGGGGGTATTTATGGTGCTGCTAATTATTGCGGCGCTGCGGGCGCCGTGGCTGGTGCCGTTTGACGCCGAAAACTACTTTGATTACGACCGCCTGAACGAGGGGCCTTCGGCCGTTTACTGGCTGGGGGTGGATTCGCTGGGACGTATAGAGAAGTAATTTATTTGATACTTGTGGGAATATCCGGGAATTGGCGGGAACTCATGGGATTTCTTGAGGTTAGAAGTGATTTTCTGATTTGATACCAATGCTTAAACAATAAACAATTGTTCACCTAGAAGTAAAATATTTGATACCACTACAAGCAAGCTTTAATGTCCTTTAAATTGCATTTACAAAAAATTTTAACTAGGCCAATGCCTATTTCAGGCTCTGGCCCGGATGTTAGAATCAGAGTGGTCTACTTCTGAAATGGCTTCTCGGGTACTGATTTCAATTTTGGATAAAATCTCTCTAAGCTGTTCTTCTGACATGGATTCTAATCGTAAAGCTATTCGTTTTCTATCACCTTTTAGTTCTAGAAGTGCTTGATTTTCTGTATCAAGTAGGTGAAAAACTGTCTCAAGTCCTTTACGAGCAAGAATCTCGAATAATCTTAACTTTTCTTGATCTGTCAGAAGCGATAAAAGCTCAAAAAGCTTCCGTTCGGCATCTCCATTTGAAACCAATCTGCCGGGTTCTTTGGTTTTTTTATCGGTTTCATGAATATCACCTTCGCCATTAAGAAGCCAATTGAGAGAAACGCTTTCGTGTTCGGCTATCTTCAATAACTGGCTTCGTCTAGGGCTTGGTTTTAAATGTCTTCTTTTATAATAATTTTTTAATGTACTAACATTAATCCCCCAAGCCCTTGCGGCTTCACTTCTAGATGCATATCTATCAACCAATTGAAAAATTCTTTCGATTACCGGTTCTTTTTCGGATTCAAGAAAAGTACGACTAGGTTTTTTTTGCATCACTAACCTCTGCAACTTATTGCATTGATTTATAACAAGAAATAAATAAAACTATTAAAACCACAAAGAAACCTTGACATAGTTTCTTTTGGTTCTTATGCTTTACCTGTACGTATAACTTTTCAGTTATGCATGAGGATAACTTTTTAGGATAGACGAATGATGAGCAAAAAAGAAGACATGTGTGCTGATTGGCACCCTGAGATCATTAAAGCGGAGATCCATAGGCGAGGGTTGTCGTTTCGCTTACTGTCCTTGCAAGCCGGTTACAGCAAGGATTCGCTCAAAACGGTTTTACGGACTCCTTGTAAAACCTATCAGAAGATTATTGGTGAGGCGCTGGGGGTCGAACCTGAAACCATTTGGCCTAGCCGTTACAAGATTAAAAGCTACATACGCAAGGCATCATAATTATGTTTCTTGTTGCTAAAGAACTCATTGGCGTAATAGGTCTCCCCAAAACTACCAAGGGCATTAGAGAGATATTGGCGCGTTTAACGAAGAACTCGCCCGATCTCGTGCGTAAACGTTAAGGGACTAAGGCTTACGAGTACCACATTGATTGTTTGCCTGTTGAAGCCCAGTGCGCGATCCGTGAGCGTCATCTTCAACAACTGATGATCGCTGCTCCTGTGGATGATGTCGTCAAGCAACCCGTCGTATCAAAGGCCAACTCAGACCTCGAAAAAGCGGGCAAGCTGGACGTTTACCGCCGCTGCCCGGCATTGATTGGGGACAGGTTAGCCGACCTGACGGATAAGCAGCGCCAGATTGCCGATGCGCGGATGTTACTGGTGCAGCATATCCTCACCATAGGGCGGCAGCCCCGTTATAGCTGCGCGCAGGCGATCCGCTTTATTGTCCAGCAGGCGAAAACCGGCCAGTTGTCTGAGACCATCGCACAGGCGGCACAGGTGGCCAATGCCAAGAAGGGCAAAAACCGTCAACTCAGCGAAATCACCCTCAAGCGCTGGCTGGCCGACTACAAAAAAGCCGCTACCCCTGCCGAACGCCTGATTGTGCTGGCTCCGGGGAAGCGCGAGGTGGTCAAACCGGAGCACATCGCCTGGTTACATGACTATCTGGCGCACTATCGCAAGCCGAACGGGTGCAGCATGAAAGAGGCGTATGCGGATTTTTGCGCCGAATGGCAACAGCGCTATGCCGATGAACCGCTGATGTTGGCGGCGCAGCCTTCCTATGACGCGGTGCTGTATGCCATGGAGAAACTCCCCGAAACCGTGAAACAGCGCGGGCGCAAGACCGGCAGTGAATATCGCCAGCTGGAAGGGTTTATTCGCCGCGACTGGACCAGTTTACCGGTTAACTACGTCTGGATTGGCGACGGTCACGGCATGAAGATGAAAGTCGCCCATCCCGACCACGGTCAGCCCTTTTCGCCGGAAGTGACCTTTATTATCGATGGCAGCTGCCGCTATATCACCGGCTGGAGCCTGTCGCTCTCCGAAAACGTGATTGCCGTTACCGATGCCCTGCGGTATGGCATTGCCACCCACGGCAAGCCGTTTCTCTATTATTCGGATAACGGTAGCGGTGAAACCAACAACACGCTCGATGCGGATATTACCGGTATTTTAACCCGCCTGAATATTGAACATCCGACCGGCATTCCCGGCAATCCGCAAGGGCGCGGCATTATTGAACGGCTTAACCGTACCTTGCCGATGCGCATTGCCCGCCATTTTGCCACCTACTACGGCACCGGCGCTGACAGGGAAACCGTGCGCAAGACCGGCAAGGCGCTTAAGTCTGCCTTAAACGCCCAATCAAAGGGCAGTGAGCTGACCGTCGCCCAGCAGACCACGCTGCGCAAGCTGCCCTCCTGGGAGATGCTGATTGATGAAATCAAGGCCGGCGTCGAGTGGTACAACGCCCGTCCGCACAGTGAATTACCCAAACGCCCCGATGGGCAGCATTACAGTCCCGCCGAGTTTCGCCGCTGGAAACTGGAAAACGAAGCCACCGAGCTGGAATGGCTGACGCAGTTTGAGCTACGCGACCTGTTCATGCCTCAGACCGAACGCACCGTCAGTCGCTGTGAAATCCGTTTCCTCAACAACATTTACTACGCCGCCAAACTGGCGGATGAGCACGGGCACAAGGTGCTGGTGAACTACGACATTCACGATGCCAGCAAGGTGATCGTGCGCCGCATGGATGGCTCCTACCTCTGTGAAGCGGTCTGGGATGGCAACAAGCGCCAGGCCTTCCCGGTGACGGCGGAATACCACAACCAGCAACAACGTATCAAGGGGATGCGCAAGCGGGGCGAAGAGAAAGTGGCGTTGGCCGAAGCAGAAAACACCGTCACCCTGCCCGCAGTGGCGGAAGACAACTGGCTGCCTGGCAATGTTTACCGCACGGTGGGAAATGCTGCCGTGAAACAGGCTGTGGGGTGTGAAGTTCAGGCGGATGACTGGGATACCGAAGGGGCCTTACAGCGTGGGCTGGCTCTACTTGAAGCCCAGCAGGATGCCGATCCGCTGTTGTAAAAAAGCCATTCGGGAGCAACCGAATGGCTTATCGGAACACAAGAATGCTTTTCATCAAGGAGGCAAGATGATGACCCAAAACGATGATCTTATCAAGACGCTGCATCAACTGATTGATTCAGGTCAGGTAACCCAGGCGCAGATAGTGCGCGAGACCGTGCAGTCAGGAGCGGTGATATCCAACTTTATCAAAGGGAGTTACGCCGGCAATAACCAGCGGGTCGGTGAACTGTTAACCCGCTGGCTGACAGATTATCAGCAAAAAAAGACCTTGCCCGCGCCACCGCAGTTTGTGGAGACGGCCACGGTCAAGGAGATATGGGCGGTGTTCCAGTTTGTCCGGCTGGCGCAGTGCATGAATGTGATTGTCGGGGTGCCGGGGGTGGGCAAAACCTTTGCCGCCCGCCAGTACTGCCAGCATGCCAATACCTGGATGGTGACCCTTTCCCCGGCCCACGCCAGCATCACCGAATGTCTGCTGGAGCTGGCGGAAGCGCTGGGCCTTAGCGACCTGCCGAGAAACAAGGGTACGCTGGCGCGCGCGGTACGGCGGCGGCTGACCGGCACGAATGGGCTGGTGATTGTCGACGAGGCCGACCACCTGGGCATTGACGGGCTGGAGCAGCTGCGCGCCATTCAGGATGCGACCGGCGTCGGGATGGTACTGATT
>NZ_JBLKSS010000145.1:0-13713 GCF_047607725.1 Sodalis sp. (in: enterobacteria)
GGCTGGAGCGCCTGCTCAACCAGCTTAATGTTAAAGTCCAGCGGGAAATTGGGACGATGTCTTGAGGGTTTTGGTGGGGTTTGTTTCATGAATTGCGCCCATTAAAAAAATAATGGACATCATCTTCAATAACTTGATGGAGAATTAACAGACGGCGCTGGGCGTACGCTTACCTTTTAAACTTACTCAAACCACGACCAATCCAGTCCAGAATATAGTGCAAAAAAATCATTTTCCGCTCATTTTTTTGCGACGAGTCCAGAATCTGTAAAATNACTGTAAGCCGCGCCAGTAAAGGGCTTCCGGCTAATCCATCGTTCCCCTTGAGAGTCCAGAAATGATTGCCACCCCACAAGCAGGGCAAAATCCGTATTGACCACGATCCGGGCACGAAAATCCCGCTGGATCGCAACGGCCAACTGGTGCTGAACGACCAGGCATAAGGCGGGCGGCGCTCGGTTCGCCGACGCAATCGCGGTAAAATTCTTGAGGACGCCGCGCCGGGTGCGCAACACCGGACGCGGCATTTTTTCCGTCACCAGGCGCGTGCTCCGTGCCGCACACCCCCTCGCCGTGACCCCTGTCACGTTTAGGCGCTGAGCGTATGCTGCTGTAATTCCTCCAGTAGCGCGTCGACATAGTTCAGCCGCACCGTGCGATCCGCCAGATCGCGGATAAATCTCAAGCGAGTCGGGCCGTCCAGTCGATAGGTGGCCGGTTCGCGTGTAAGCAGACCGATCAGATAAGCGGGGTCGACGCGGTTGGTTTCGCCGAATTCGATAAAGCCCCCTTTATCGCTGCCCTCGATGCGGCGGATGCCCAAACGTTGCGCCCGCTGTCTGAGGCGGGCTATCGCCAGCAAATAGCACGCCGGGTCAGGCAGCAGACCGAAGCGGTCGATAAGCTCCACTTTCATGTCTTCGATTTCATGGTCATCGGCGGCGCTGGCAATGCGTTTATACAGCGACAAACGCGTGTTGACGTCGGGAATATACTCTTCCGGCAGTAGCGCGGGCATACGCAGCTCCACCTCGGTCAATTGGTTGGTGAGATCTTCCAAGGACGGCTCGCGACCGGCCTTGAGGGCGTCCACCGTGCTTTCCAGGAGCTCCATATACAGGGAAAAGCCGACGGTTTCCATTTGACCGCTTTGATCTTCTCCCAGCAGTTCGCCGGCGCCGCGGATTTCCAGATCGTGCGTCGCCAACGCAAAGCCGGCGCCCAGATCTTCCAGCGAGGCGATGGCCTCCAACCGCTTATGGGCATCCTGGCTTAGCGCTTTCGGCGGCGGGGTCAGCAGGTAGGCGTAAGCCTGGTGGTGCGATCGTCCGACGCGGCCGCGCAATTGGTGTAGCTGCGCCAAGCCGAAATGGTCCGCCCGCTCGATGATAATGGTATTGGCATTGGCAATGTCGATACCGGTTTCAATGATGGTGGTACACACCAGTACATTAAAGCGCTGATGGTGAAAATCATTCATCACCCGTTCCAAATCGCGCTCGCGCAGCTGGCCGTGGCCGATGGCGATGCGCGCCTCCGGCACCAGCGTTTCCAGGCGGCGGGCGGTTTTTTCAATATTCTCGACGTCGTTGTAAAGATAATAGACTTGGCCGCCGCGCCGCACTTCGCGCAGGATGGCCTCGCGTACCACCAGTACATCGTATTCGCGTACAAACGTTTTCACCGCCAGCCGGCGCGCCGGCGGCGTGGCGATAATCGATAGATCGCGCATGCCGCTCATCGCCATATTCAGCGTGCGCGGGATGGGGGTGGCGGTCAGGGTGAGAATATCGACATCGGCGCGCATCGCTTTAATGCGCTCCTTATGGCGCACGCCAAAGCGGTGCTCCTCGTCGACGATCAGCAGACCCAAATCATGCCATTTGACGTCGCTTTGCAGCAGCTTATGGGTACCAATCAGAATATCCACTTTGCCTTCGGCGGTCTGCTCGAGCACTTGGGCCTGGTCCCGTGCGCTGCGGAAACGTGAAATCATTTCGATACGCACCGGCCAGTTGGCGAACCGGTCGCGGAAATTGTCGAAATGCTGCTGCGCCAGGGGGGTGGTGGGCACCAGCACGGCCACCTGTTTGTGGTTTTCGATTGCCAGGAAAGCGGCGCGCATCGCGACTTCCGTTTTGCCGAAGCCGACATCGCCGCAGACCAGCCGGTCCATGGCCAGCGGCTGGCACATGTCGCTGAGTACCGTGTTGATTGCCTGAGCTTGATCCACGGTGGGCTCAAACGGAAACCCCTCGCAGAACAATTGATAATTTTCCCGATTATGGCGGAAGGCGAAGCCGCTTTTGGCGGCGCGCTGGGCATAGATATCCAAAAGCTCCGCCGCCACGTCCCGCACCCGCTCGGCCGCTTTTTGCCGCGCCCGCGCCCAGGCGTCGCCGCCCAGTTTGTGCAGCGGCGCGTTTTCATCGGCGCCGCCGGCGTAGCGGCTGATGAGATGTAGCGAGGACACCGGCACGTAGAGCTTATCGTTGCCGGCATAAGTGAGAATTAAATACTCGGCCTTGATACCCCCCGCTTCCAGGGTGGTCATGCCGGCGTAGCGGCCGACACCGTGTTCCAGATGCACCACCGGCTGGCCTTCATGCAGTTCGGCCAGATTGCGGATTAAGGTATCGGCGTTAATGGTGCGGCGATTATCCTGCCGGCGGCGGCTGACCCGTTCCCCCAGCAGATCGCCTTCGCAAATCAATGCCCTTGCGCGCGGCGCATTGATAAAGCCGCGCTCGCTGGCGCCGATGATGAGATAAGCGCCCCGTTCGGCGGTGTCCTCCAGCCGGCTTATCAGCTTCGGCAGAATCTTCACCCGCGCCAGCTGCTCGCTTAGGGTTTCCCGCCGTCCCTCGCTTTCCACCGAGAAAATCACCGGGCCGTTAAACTGCTCGCAAAACCGGCGCAACTTGTCCATGGGCGCTTTGCTCTGCGCCTCCACCGCCAAATCCGGCAGCGGCCGATAATCCATATTGTGCTGGCCGGCTTTCTCCGGCAGCGTTTGCGTGCTGAGCTGCACCCGCGGCCAGCGTTTAAGTTCGGCGAACAGAGCCTCAACCCGCAGCCACAGCGCCTCGGGCGGCGGCAGCGGGCGCATGGGATCCACGCAGCGATTGTCAAAGCATGCGCAAGCGTCGTCCCAGAAACGGCCGGCGCCAGCCTCGAGATCCCCGGTGTTGACCACCAGCGTGCCCGCCGGCAAATAGCTGAACAGCGGCACCAACGGCTCGCTGAAAAACAGCGGCTGCCAGTATTCGATCCCCGCCGGCAGCGTCCCTTTGCTTACCTGCTGGTAAACGTGCTCGGCGTCGCGGCGCACATCAAACTGCTCGCGCCACTGGCTGCGGAACAGCTCTATCGCGGCTTTATCGGTGGGAAATTCGTGCGCCGGCAGCAGATTGATGGAGGTGACTTCCTGGAGTGTGCGCTGGGTATCTACGTCGAAAATATGCAGGCTGTCGATGTCGTCATCAAAAAAATCGATGCGGTAAGGCTCTTCGCTGCCCATGGGATAGAGATCCAGCAGCGCGCCGCGGGTGGCGAATTCACCGTGCTCCATCACCTGATCGACGCTGCGGTAGCCGGCCTGTTCCAACTGGGCGCGCAATGTCTCCCTCGACAGACGCTGGCCTTTGGTCATCAACAGCGTATGGCGGTGCAAAAAGGCGTGCGGGCAGACCCGCTGCATCAGGGTATTCACTGGCAGGATGATGACGCCGCGCACAAGCGTAGGCAGCCGGTAGAGGGTGGCTATCCTGTCAGAAATAATTTCTTGATGGGGAGAGAAACTATCATAGGGCAGGGTCTCCCAATCGGGCAGGGTAAGGACCGGGTGACGGGTGAACTGCCGGATCTCGTCATGTAGCTGCAGCGCGCTTTGCATGTCGGTGGCGATGAGCAACACCGGTCCCGGATAGCGGTCGACGATGGTGGCGCACTCTACGGCGCTGGCGGCGCCGGTAAGCTGACCCAGAGTCAGTTTTTTGCCGGCTTGGGTCGGTAAGGTATAACGATCGTGTTCTGACATAGCTAATGATAAATCTCTTTTCTCACATCACGGGGCTATCGCAGCACAGCCTGCGGTAGAATGCGGCGGCGGGGGCGATGGCTAAAATATGCGCGCTTTCAGGAATAAAAGCCGGCGGTTGCGGCGCTTATGGTTCCATAATGCCATACGACCCTTTATTATCCTTGATCACTTTGCTTTCGCAACCGCATCCAGACGGAAATCAATGTATCAACCTGTCGTATTATATATTGCCCTGCACTATATGCGTGGGCGGGCATCAGACCGCTTCGGTCGTTTTGTCTCCTGGCTCTCCACCATCGGCATCACGCTTGGCGTGATGGCGCTGGTGACGGTGTTATCGGTGATGAACGGTTTCGAGCGTGAACTGGAGAGCAATATCCTCGGATTGATGCCCCAGGCGCTATTGACCACCCCCGAGGGGCGGCTTGATCCTAAACGCATTCCGGCCTCGGTGCCAGATGCGCTTGCGGGTGTAACGCGCGTGGCGCCGCTGACCACCGGCGATGTCGTGCTGCAAAGCGCGCGCAGCGTGGCGGTGGGCGTGATGCTCGGTGTCAACCCGGGGGATCCCGAACCGCTGTCGCATTATTTGCTGGAGGCCCGGCAAGATGATCTGGTGGCCGGCCAATACCGGATGATCCTGGGCGATGAACTGGCCGCCGCGCTCGGCGTGAAGCGCGGCGACGCAGTGCGGCTGATGGTGCCCGGGGCCAGCCAATTCACCCCGATGGGCCGTATTCCCAGCCAGCGTTTATTCACCGTGGCCGGCACCTTCGCCGCCAATAGCGAAGTCGATGGCTACCAACTGCTGGTCAATCAGCAGGATGCATCGCGCCTGATGCGCTATCCCGCCGGCTATGTTAGCGGCTGGCGCTTGTGGCTGCAGCAGCCGCTGGCTGTAGAAAGCTTGAGCGCGCAGTCTTTGCCGGACGGCTTGGTGTGGCACGATTGGCGCGAACGCAAGGGGGAATTATTCCAGGCCGTGCGTATGGAAAAGAACATGATGGGCCTGCTATTGAGCCTGATCGTCGCGGTGGCGGCGTTTAATATTATCACCTCGCTCGGACTACTGGTGATGGAAAAGCAGGCCGAGGTGGCGATTTTGCAGACCCAGGGACTGACTCGCCGGCAGGTTATGCTGGTGTTTATCGCCCAGGGTGCCATCGCCGGCATTGTCGGCGCGTTGCTGGGCACCGGCCTCGGCGTTTTGCTGGCCAGTCAACTGAACCGTCTGATGCCGGCCCTCGGGGCGCTGCTTGACGGGGCCGCGCTGCCGGTGGCTATCGAACCGGTGCAGGTAGCGGTCATCGCGCTGTCGGCCATGGCCGTGGCGCTGCTGTCCACGATTTATCCTTCCTGGCGCGCCGCCGCCGTTCATCCCGCTGAGGCTTTACGATATGAATGATGCTCCTTTGTTACACTGTTCCCAACTCAGCAAACGTTATCAGGAAGGTAAGCTTTACACCGATGTATTGCGTAACGTTAGTTTCACGCTGCAGCGCGGCGAAATGATGGCGATTGTCGGCAGTTCCGGTTCCGGCAAAAGCACGCTGTTACACCTGCTGGGCGGGCTGGATGAACCGACAGGCGGCGAGGTGATATTTGAAGGCCAGCCGCTGAATACTCTTTCTTCCGCCGCGCGGGCGCTATTGCGCAACCGACGGTTGGGTTTTATCTATCAGTTCCATCATTTACTGCCGGATTTCACCGCGCTGGAAAATGTGGCGATGCCGCTTTTGATTGGCGGCACCCGCCCGGCCCAGGCGCAAGAGACGGCGCGTGAAATGCTGGCGGCGGTAGGGCTTGAGAAACGCGGCCACCACCGCCCGGCGGAACTGTCCGGCGGCGAGCGGCAGCGGGTGGCTATCGCCCGCGCGCTGGTGAATCACCCGGCGCTGGTGCTGGCCGACGAGCCCACCGGTAATCTGGATCAGCGCAATGCCGACAGTATTTTTGAACTATTGGGCGAACTGAATATGCGCCAGGGCACCGCCTTTTTGGTGGTGACCCACGATCTTCAACTGGCGAAGCGCCTGCACCGGCAGCTGGAAATGCGCGATGGCGAGCTGCAGGCCGAAGGCGCGCTGCTGGGAGCCGCGCAATGAGGATGCCGCTGTCGTTGCAAATCGCGCTTCGCTTCAGCCGGGGGCGGGGCGGTATGGTGTCGTTGATTTCGGTCATCTCCACTATCGGCATTGCGCTGGGGGTAGCGGTGCTGATTATCTGCCTGAGCGCCATGAACGGGTTCGAGCGTGAATTGAACAACCGTATTTTGGCGGTGGTGCCCCATGGAGAGATCGAACCGGTGAATCCGCCGTTCGCCGATTGGCCGGCGGTGTTAAAACGTATTGAACAGGTGGCGGGCATCCTTGCTGCCGCGCCCTATCTGAATTTTACCGGCCTGGTGGAGCGTGACGACAAGTTACAGGCCATTCAGGTAAAAGGCGTCGACCCGGCGCTGGAAATACGGCTGAGCGCGCTGCCGCGCTACGTAAAGGGTGATGCCTGGTCGCGTTTTCAGGCCGGTCATCAGCAAATCATCGTCGGTAAAGGGGTGGCCGATACGCTGAAGGTCAAGTCCGGCGACTGGCTAACGGTGATGATTCCCAACAGCGATCCACAGATGAAACTGCTACAGCCAAAACGTATTCGTTTGCAGGTCAGCGGGATTTTGGCGCTGAATGGTCAGCTGGATCACAGTTTTGCCATGGTACCGCTGGCGGACGCCCAGAACTATTTGCAGCGCGGTGAAGACGTAGGCGGCATCGCCATTAAGGTCAGCGATGTTTTCAACGCCAATAAACTGGTACGGGACGCGGGGGAGGTGACCAATGCTTATGTCAAAATTCGCAGCTGGATCGGCACCTACGGCTATATGTATCGCGATATTCAAATGATCCGCGCCATTATGTACCTGGCGATGGTGTTGGTAATAGGCGTCGCCTGTTTCAATATCGTTTCCACGCTGGTGATGGCGGTTAAGGATAAAAGCGCCGATATCGCGATTTTACGCACCCTCGGGGCCAAAGACGGGCTGACCCGTGCTATTTTTATTTGGTATGGCCTGCTGGCTGGTTTGACCGGTAGCGTGATCGGCGCGGTGGTCGGCGTGTTGATGGCGCTCAACCTGACTACGCTTGTGAAGGGGCTGGAGCGTCTGCTGGGCCACCGGCTGCTGTCCGGAGATATTTACTTTATCGATTTTCTGCCGACCGAGCTGCACTGGGTGGACGTCACCAGCGTGCTGGCCACGGCGCTGTTGCTCAGTCTGCTGGCGAGCTGGTATCCGGCGCGGCGCGCAAGCCGCATCGATCCGGCCCGGGTATTGAGCGGTCAATGAGGCCGCATAAGGAACAGCGCGCATGCGTATTCATCGCCGGTTAATCCGGTTTCGCAAAAGTAAAAGATTACGGCAGCAACGCCTGCGCGCCCGTATATTTCACCGGGACTCACTAGCGGTGACCAAAATGAAAAAACCTTTTGTTGTGGTGCTCACGGGGGCGGGTATTTCCGCGGAGTCGGGCATTCGCACCTTCCGGGCCGAAGACGGGTTATGGGAGGAGCATCGGGTGGAGGATGTCACCACTCCTGAAGGGTTTGCCCGCAACCCCGCGCTGGTGCAGGCGTTTTATAACGCCCGCCGGCATCAGCTGTTGCAGCCGGAGATTGCGCCGAATCCCGCCCATCTGGCGCTGGCTGAACTGGAGCAGATGCTGGGCGATAATTTTCTGCTGATTACCCAAAATATCGATAATCTGCACGAACGCGCCGGTAACCGGCGTATCATCCATATGCACGGTGAGTTGCTGAAGGTGCGCTGCAGCCAAAGCGGCCAGATCCTCGAGTGGCGTGACGACGTCACTGAGGCTGACCGCTGCCATTGCTGCCAGTTTCCCGCCGTGCTGCGTCCCCATGTGGTCTGGTTTGGCGAAATGCCGCTCGGTATGGACGATATCTACCATGCCTTGGCGCGTGCCGATTATTTTTTGGCGATTGGCACCTCTGGCCACGTCTACCCGGCCGCCGGCTTTGTCCACGAGGCACGCCTATGCGGCACCCGCACTATCGAACTGAATCTGGCGCCGAGCCAGGTGGAAAGCCAGTTCGAGGAAAAATACTATGGCCCGGCCAGCCGCTGTGTGCCGCAGTGGACCCGCGAGTTTATCGACGGCTTCATCGCCCAGCGTGGTTGAGCCGTCGGTTTTGCTCTCTTCAGGCATAAAACTGACCTGACACAATATTTTCCAGCGCGTCGCTGGTCATAATGGGCCGTGGCGAAGAGACAGGCAGAAACAATGAATAAATTACTCGATCGTTTTTTACACTACGTATCTTTTGATACCCAGTCCAAGCCCGGCGTAAAGCATGTGCCCAGTACCGACGGTCAATGGAAGCTGGCCCACGCGCTGCAAGATGAGCTTGCCGCATTGGGGCTTGCGGATATTACGCTTAGCGATCATGGCTGCCTGATGGCGACTTTGCCGTCCAACGTGTCCTGGCAGGTGCCGGTCATCGGCTTTATCGCGCATATGGATACCGCACCGGATTTCACCGGTAAAAACGTCAATCCGCAAATCGTGGAACAGTATCGCGGCGGCGATATTGCTCTCGGCAACGGCGATGAGGTCCTCTCGCCGGTCATGTTCCCGGTGCTGCATAAGTTGATTGGTCATACGCTTATCACCACCGACGGCAAAACGCTGCTGGGCGCCGACGACAAAGCGGGGCTGGCGGAGATCGTCACCGCGATGGTGCGGCTCAAGGAGCAGAGCATTCCCCACGGCACGATCCGCATCGCGTTTACGCCGGACGAGGAAGTGGGCAAGGGGACGCAATTTTTCGATATCGAGCGCTTCGGCGCCGAATGGGCCTACACCATGGACGGCAGCGATGTCGGTGAGCTGGAGTACGAAAATTTCAACGCCGCCTCGGTAACGGTGAAAATCGTTGGCAATAATGTGCATCCGGGCACCGCCAAGGGGGTGATGGTAAACGCGCTGTCGCTGGCTACCCGCTATCATCAGATGATGCCCGCCGCGGAAAGCCCGGAGGCGACCGCAGGCTATGAGGGGTTCTATCACCTCAATACGATGAAAGGCAGCGTGGACAAGGTGGAAATGCATTATATCGTGCGTGATTTCGACCGCCAGCGGTTTGAAGCGCGTAAGCAGTTCATGATAACCAGCGCCGAGACGCTGGGGAAGGGGCTGTATCCGGATTGCTATATTGAGCTGACTATCGAGGACAGCTATTACAATATGCACGAACATGTCGCCAATCATCCCCATATCATCGAGCTGGCGCGGCAGGTGATGGAGGATTGCGGCGTCGAGCCGGTCATCAAGCCCATCCGTGGCGGTACCGATGGCGCCCAGCTCTCCTGGCGCGGTTTGCCCTGCCCGAATCTGTTTACCGGCGGCTATAACTACCACGGCAAACATGAATTCGCCTCGCAGGACGTGATGGAGAAAGCGGTGCAGGTGATAACCCGTCTCGCCGCGTTAACGGCACTCCGGGCCAAAGGCGCCCATGCCAAGCCCGCGCCGGCGGCGGACTAACGGGGGGATACCCTTCGCAGAACGGTAGGCATGACTAGCCCGTCGCGGCGCCCGGCGAGCGCATGACTCACTCGCCTAACGATGGTGTGTGGTGATAATCGCACCCAGGGGGAGGGTGAGTTGCATGCATTCAGGGAAATGTTGGCATTTGCCCCTCTCTGGAGATGTGGCTGCGCCGTTCACTGAAAATGTGGGATGGCTTGCCTCCAGAATGGCATGGAATGCTCATATCCAGGGGTAGGTTAAACCCACATCTCTGAAGACGTTGAAATCATCACACGTGAAGATGTGTTGAAATGACCCTCCCCCTGGGCGAGGCGGCGATCGGTGCTCGGGTATCGCTCACGGGGCCGCCCATCACGTCGGGGACGGCGACATGCCCGGGGCAAAAAAAGCCCCGCCGGATAGAGGGGGCCTGAAGGGGAGTCTCAGCCGTAGGGGAGATCAGTTTTTAAAATACCAATAGCCGCTATTAATCAGCCCCGCCAGCAACACCAGGAAGGAGGGATCCTCCAGCGCGTCGCCTAAACTGTTCCCGATTGATGTCATAACGTGCGGCAAGCGCGGCGGCGGCCTCACGGTGTGGCGTCACAATCTTTTCGCCGTTGACGTAGCTGTCATCGCCGACCCGCAGCACCCGCAATCCGCCGACGCGAAACAGGCCTTCGCCCTGATTGAGCAAATCATAGATATCCCCGGCCTGATAGGGCGGCTCCAGCGGCGCCAAATCCAGCTCATGGCGTGATTGGGAAATAAATTCGCCAACCCATTGATTGAATTGATCGGGCTGCTGCATCAGCGCCATCATCATGGCGCGCAGCGCATCGACTTCCGCCGGCAGAATGTGGGCGGGATCGTCGCGCGACGCGATCGCCGGATCGCTGTAGCGTTGGCCGCCCGGCTCCTGGGCAAGCACATAATCGGCAAAACCGCTGACCAGCTCGTGGCTGCTCGGCGCCCGGAAGCCGATGGAATAATTCATCGCGTTCTCCAGCGCATAGCCGTCATGGGGGAAGCCGGGCGGAATATACAGCATATCGCCGGGCTCCATTTGTTCGTCGATAATTGCCTCAAAGGGCTCGACCTGCAGCAGATCGGGATGGGGACAGTGCTGTTTCAGCGGCGTCTTATCGCCGACGCGCCAGTGCCGGCGGCACTGGCCTTGAATAATAAACACATCATATTGATCGAGATGAGGGCCGACGCCGGGAACCGAAAACGAAATCATCAAATCGTCTATGCGCCAGTCAGGCAAGCGGTGGAAGGGTTGCATGAGCGCCGCCGAGGGTTCGTGCCAGTGATCGACCGCCTGTACCAGCAGCGACCAGTTGTAGTCCCCCAACTGGTCGTAGCTGGCAAAGGGACCATGGCTTACCTGCCAAACGCCATCGTCATGGCTGACCAGGCGGCTGTCCACTTCGGCTTCCATGGCCAGGCCTGTCAGTTCGTCAGGCGACAGCGGATCGACGAAGTCGCGAAATGCGCGTTTAATCATTACCGGGCGTTTCTGCCAGTAGTGTTGTAGAAAGTCGTTCCAGTCCAGCTCAAGTTGATAATCCATAGCCTGATTCCAGCGCGGGGGAAATTAGATGGTTTATAACGGATAGCGGCGGCGCAGGCCGGAGATTTTTACCCGCGGTGCGCCAAACGGGATGGGGCGCCCATAACCGGCCTTAATCGTCTTCGGGCTGCGGACCCTGCTGCTTGAAAATGACCTCCACCAGCGTCCCGCCGAGAGCGCTTTCGCCAATTACGATATCGCCGTCGTACTGCTCGAGAATTTCCGCCGCCACCGAGAGCCCCAGCCCTTGACCGGGACGTAGCGTATCGGCGCGCTGACCGCGCTGGAAAATAAGGGTGCGCTTGGACTCCGGGATGCCCGGGCCGTCATCTTCAATAATAACATGTAGCGCGCTTTCCCTTTCTCGGGCGCTAACCTCGACAAATTCCAAGCAATATTTACAGGCATTGTCCAGAATATTGCCCATCACTTCCATAAAGTCGTTTTTCTCGCCAATAAACGTCAACTCCGGCGAAATATCCAGCGACAGGGAAACCCCTTTACGTTGATAGACTTTGTTGAGCGCGGAGCACAGGCTATCGAGCAGCGGCGGCACGGAATGCAGCTCGCGGCTCAGCACATTATGATCCGAGTGGACGGTGGCGCGGTGCAGGTAATAGCCGATCTGCTGGGAAATGCGGCTGATTTGCTCCAGCATAATCGGTTCCGCCATTTCGATATTGGTGTCGCGATCGGTGCGCAGGGAGCGCAGCGTGGTTTGCAGCACCGCCAGCGGCGTTTTCAGACTGTGGGTCAAATCAGACAGGGTGGAGCGGTACTTCTGGTAGCGCTGACGTTTGTTATTCAGCAGAATATTCAGATTGCGTACCAGGATATCCAGTTCGCGCGGCGGGTTCTCGTCCAGGCGTTCGCGTTCGCCGACTTCCAGCTCACGCACCTGCCTGACCAGATCTTTGATAGGGCGCAGGCTCCAGTGCGCCGCCAGCCACAGCAGCGGCACCACCAGCAGCAGATTGGCCAGCAGAACATAGCTGAACCATTCCCAAACCAGATCGGTGCGCTGCAGCTCATGGGGGATGGTATCGACGACCACAATGGTCAGCGGCGGCAGGCGGCCGGTCGCCTGATAGCGGTTGACCGCCACGGAATGGGTCAGGGCATTATCGTCGCTGCTGTCGAATTCTTTTAGCCGAACCTGGGCGCTGGGGTTGTCACCCACCACCGCGCTGCTGGTGCGCGTATCGGTATCAAGCTCGAAATAGCCGGTCTTGGTCAGCCAGTCCTGCTGCAGACGAGACTCCAGCGCCGGCACGTAACGCTGGCGCCAGAGTATATGGCCATTTTCATCATAAATCAGCACCAGCGCGGCGAAGTTGATATCGATATTCGGCGGCACGGCTATCGACAGCTTGTTGTCCTTCCACTGCGCCAGACTGAAAAAGAGATTGCTTTCGCCCCGCAGCACGCGGAATGACGTTTTATCAAAGCTGACGCTGTAGCCAATGACGGCCACCATGCCGTAGCACAGAGAGAGCGCCAGAACTACGCAGGCTGCAGCCAGCAAAAATCTGACGCGCAGGGAAAACGGTTTTTTGTGGCGAAACGGAAATAGGGTCATAGAGCCTAGTTAACATCAAAACGGTAGCCCTGACCGCGAACTGTGGTGATCACTTCATGCGGGTAATTGGCCTGCATCTTTTTCCGCAGACGACCCATTAACACGTCGATGGTGTGACTCTCGCGTAATTCAGCGTCGAGATAAAGTTGCAGCATCAGCGAATCCTTGCTGACGACTTTGCCGGCGTTGCGTATCAATGTCTCAATTATAGTGTATTCAAACGCGGTGAGCCTGATATTAACCTCGTTAATCATGAGCTCACGGCGTGAAAGATCAATGAGGAAGGGCGGTAGCTCGATGACCTGCGACGCCAGACCGCTGTTGCGGCGCATCAACGCCTGCATGCGCGCCACGACCTCTTCCAAATGAAACGGCTTGGTGACATAGTCGTCGGCGCCGGCTTCCAGCACCGTGACTTTATCCTGCCAGCCTTCACGGGCGGTGAGCACCAGCAGAGGAATTTTCACCTGATGGCTGCGCCAGCGGCGAATGAGGTTGAGACCGTCCTCATCCGGCAGGCCCAGATCAACAATGGCGATATCGGGTGGATGCTCATTTAGAAAGTAGTCCGCCTCCCTGGCGTCCGCGGCGGCATCCACCTGGTGCCCCATTTCACGCATCTGTACCGTCAGATGATGGCGAAGAAGAGAATTATCTTCTATTACCAGAACTCGCATCGCAGCTCCTAAATAAAATCACCCTTAACGGATCCGGTGGCGCAATCCGTCTTGTTAAGCGATTATCCTCCCGGCTGGGAAAGAATATCTTACCGGATAAGAGTATCCCAGAGAGTGACTAAACTCCGCATAAACAGAGAGGGAACCAGGGTCGGACGGTAAGCGCCCCGTGGAGGACGTCTTGAATTATTGGTGGGTTTGTTGTATGAGACAGTAAACCTACGTTACACGCTTATGCTCATTGCATTTTCACATTGTATTGATTTTAATAACTTTTATTTCCATCCCGGTTTGAG
>NZ_JBLKSS010000146.1:0-13650 GCF_047607725.1 Sodalis sp. (in: enterobacteria)
AGCACAGGAAAAATAGACTAAAACCGAGTCAGAAGATGAGCGAACACGTGATCGAATATCACTGGAATGGGTGATCGAAAAATATCGGAATAACTGATCGGATGTCGCCGGAACAGATGATCGGATACGTCGGAATCTGCAGACGTTAAGGGGGGGCGTCATACTATTTGCACGCGGGATTTTACCCCAACCGCCCGCGCTGTTATGCTGCGCCTTTCGCTTTTTAAGATATCAAGGAAATGTCATGACCAACCCTTCATTAGACAGTGTAGAAGCCCAGACCAGCTACGGTATCGGCCTGCAGGTAGGCCAGCAACTGGTCGAATCCGGTCTGGAAGGCCTGTTGCCGGATGCTTTGCTTACGGGATTGCTCGATGCGCTGGAAGGCAATGCCCCGGCGGTGCCGGTGGACGTGATCCATCGCGCGCTGCGTACCGTCCACGAACGCGCCGACGCGGTACGTCAGGAGCGCCAGCAACATCTGGCGGTGGAAGGCGATAAATTCCTGGCGGACAATGCCGACAAGGACGGCGTCACACTGACCGAATCGGGTCTGCAATTTAAAGTCTTGACCCAGGGCGACGGGCCCATCCCCTCCCGCCAGGATCGCGTGCGGGTGCATTATACCGGCCGGCTGCTGGACGGTACCGTGTTTGACAGTTCGGTTGAGCGGGGCCAGTCGGCGGAGTTCCCGGTCAGCGGCGTAATTGCCGGTTGGATCGAAGCGCTGACGTTGATGCCGGTCGGCTCCCGGTGGGAATTGTATATTCCTCACAAACTGGCTTACGGCGAGCGTGGCGCTGGCGCGTCCATTCCGCCTTTCAGCGCGTTGATTTTTGAAGTGGAACTGCTGGAAATCCTGTAAGCCTGCGGGACGCGCGCCGACGCACTTCCCTTGTTCCACGCCTGCGGCCTTCCCGACGGCGTGGCGCTATGAAACTTCTGCCCCACGGGGTGTCGAAGAGTTATCACGCCGAACGAAAAAATATTATTATTACTCTAAGGCTCATCTTCGAGGTGTATCATGATTGAACACATCATTACCCTTTCCCGCGACGCCGGCGCGGCCATTATGCAGGTCTACAACGGTGAAAAACCGCTGGAGCTGAATCAGAAGCAGGATAATTCGCCGGTTACCGCCGCGGATTTGGCCGCGCATCGGGTCATCGCCGCCGGTTTGCAGGCGCTGGCGCCGGACATTCCCCTGCTCTCCGAAGAGGATCCGCCGGACTGGTCCGTTCGTCAGCATTGGCGCCGTTTCTGGCTGGTGGATCCCTTGGACGGCACCAAGGAGTTTCTGCGCCGCAACGGAGAATTTACGGTCAATATCGCGCTGATAGACGACGGTAAGCCCGTGATGGGCGTGGTCTATGCGCCGGTCACCGACAGGCTTTATGCCGCAGTGGACGGTAAAGGCTGGCGTATTGACGAGAACGGCGAGCGGCTGGCCATAGAGGTGAAAGAAGCGCGCCCGCCGCTGGTGGTGGTGAGCCGTTCGCACGGCAACAATGCGGAGCTGCGGGATTATCTGGTCCACCTGGGCGAGCATCAGACGATCACTATCGGCTCATCGTTGAAATTCTGTCTGGTGGCGGAGGGCACGGCGCAGCTTTATCCGCGCTTTGGGCCGACCAGCGTCTGGGATACCGCAGCAGGGCACGCGGTGGCCATAGCGGCCGGGGCCCAGGTCGATGATTGGCAGGGACGGGCGCTGGATTATACCCCGCGTGAGTCTTTCTTGAATCCCGGCTTTCGGGTGTCGCTGTTCTGAGGCCTGCGCCCGCGGCGGTCATGCCGCGGGTGGCTGCCTATCCCCGCTTACCTTCTTGGGCCGTCATGTCCATCCGACAGCCGTTTCAGCCCGGCCGGTGTTCCCGTCCGGCTTCTGCTATTATCCGGCCGTCGTTCGCCCGCCGGCGCTCATCGGTCTTGTTCGCGCAGTAGGCGCTGAATTCGGCTGACGACCTGACGCACTTCCTCCAGCGTCAACGGCCCCTCTTTGGCCCATTGCACCTCTCCGCGGGCGTTAAGCAGCACAATGGTCGAACTTTTGCTTTTCAACTGCCAGGCATGACGCACCACGCTGTTGGCATCGTCGACAATTTGCGACCAGGGGTAGCGGCGCTGACTCGCCTCGATTTGATGGCGAATGAACCAGCCGGTACCGAAGAAGGCGTCGCCGCGATCGACGATTGTCGTCGTTTGGTAATAATCCTGCGGTAATCTTGCCTTGCGTAGGCTTTCGATCAACGCAGCATTCATTTCGCGCGCCGAGGTGCGGGCGGCGATATGCTGGATGAGACGAATTTTTCCGGGGAGACGTGCGCTATTCCAGGATTGGTGACTAAACTCATTATGATCGTAGATTACCTCACCCTGATGCATGACCTTCACCGGTGCGCAACAGGTGCGCGTGTAAAGAAAGGGAAAATACGAGGCAGCATAAAGGTAGGCCGATGAGATAGCGCATAGAAAACTCCTGATTTTAGGAACTCACCGGGCCCTCTCCGGCCCAGTGCGCATGCAGGCGCAATAACCGCACTTTTAGGATAATTTTACTGTTTATAGGGATTTGTTTTTTATACCCTACTGTCAAATTATGTAAAAGCAGTAATGCATCCTGTAAGAGCGTGAACTAAAGCACAACTTACCACTCAGATAAGGTGTAGTTAGGTAGCGTTACCGGATTTCGGATTTCCAATCGCGGTAGTCAGTACCATAGGAAGAAGTAATCCTGTAGGAGGAAAGTACAAAAATGAGAATCTTCCATCGCTATAACGCCATAAAAGTAGCCACTTACGTAAAGACCTTATTTCGCGGCAGACTTTACATCAAGGGCATCGGCGCTTTTGAGTTTGATAAAGGTAAAATTTTGCTGCCCAAGGTGCGAGATAAACAGCATTTTAGCGTCATGTCTGAAGTCAATCGCCAGGTAATGCGGCTCCAGCTAGATATGGCCTAATACTCTTTACGGTGGACTGCCGCCGTAATCATTACGCCTCCGCCGCGCGCGGGGGCTTTTTTTCATCGTGCAGGCGCTCGTCTCAGGCCACATGAGCGTTGCTATCGGACGCCGGGGACAGTAGCGGTGACGATTTTTCCTCAACGCACGTGACCAGCAGCTGATCGATTTTATAGCTGTCGATATCCACCACCTCAAACTTATACCCGGCGTAACGTACGAAATCGGTGCGTTTGGGGATCTTGCGCAGCATAAACATCATAAAGCCGCCGATGGTTTCGTAGTTGCCGGATTGCGGAAACTCATCGATGTGTAGCGCCCGCATAACATCATCAATCGGCGTGCCGCCCTCAATCAGCCAGGAGTTCTCGTCGCGGGCGACGATCTGCTCCTCCAGCCCCTGGCCCACCAAATCCCCCATCAGGGTGGTCATCACATCGTTGAGGGTGATTATCCCGACCACCAGCGCATACTCGTTTAAGATGACCGCGAAATCCTCGCCGGCGGTTTTGAAGCTTTCCAACGCTTCGGACAGGGTCAGCGTATCCGGCACGATCAGCGCCGAGCGGATCTGCACGCCGCTGTTAAGCGCCAGGCTTTGATTGCCCAGGACGCGGTTAAGCAGGTCCTTCGAGTCGACATAGCCGACGATGTGGTCGATGGTGGCGTCACAGACCAGGAATTTGGAATGGGGATGGGTGGCGATTTTCTTTTTAATGCTGTCCTCGGTTTCGCGTAAATCAAAATAAATGATATTTTCCCGCGAAGTCATAGAGGAGGGCACGGTGCGCGATTCCAGCTCAAAGACGTTCTCGATGAGTTCGTGTTCTTGCTTGCGCAGCACCCCGGCCAGCGCCCCGGCCTCTACTACCGCGTAAATATCATCGGAAGTGATATCGTCTTTGCGCACCATGGGCAGTTTCAGCATTCTGAAAATGACATTGGCCAGACTGCTAAACAGCCACACCAGCGGACGGAATATCAGCAGGCAGAAGCGCATTGGGTTGATAATCTTGACGGCATAACTTTCCGGGGAGATCAACGCGATGTGTTTCGGGGTCAAATCGGCAAACAGAATAAACATGCCGGTCACCAGCGAGAAGGAGCAAATGAAGCTCAGTTGTTCCGCTAGCTCGGGTGACATAAAGTGCGCGAATACCGAGGTAAACCAAGGAGAGAAGGCGGCGTCGCCGACAATGCCTCCCAGAATGGCCACGGCGTTGAGGCCAATCTGAATAACGGTAAAAAACACGCCCGGCGTCTCTTGTAATTTGAGCACGCGCTGCGCGTTGATATCCCCTTCGTCGGCCAGCAATTTCAATTTTATTTTGCGCGAGGCGGCCAGCGATATCTCCGATATCGAGAAAAATGCGCTTACTGCAATCAGCAGCAGAATAAGCAAAAAACTATTTAGCATAAGTTAACCAGTTCGGGCTCTAAGGAAGAGTTGGCGCCCTGTAAGGGCGAATTTGCGTGAGCATCTCGCCTCAACGCCACGCCACGGCGGCCGTGTCACACGACAGTATAGCAGCGTCTGTCATCACGCCGCCAATACCGCTTAGCGCGCCTGCGGCAGGCACACGCCAATGCCCCCGAGGGCGCAATAGCCGTCGGGATATTTATGTAAATATTGTTGATGCTCATCCTCGGCATAATAAAAGGGCGCCGCGGGTTCCAGCGCGGTCGTGATGGGCCGGGTATCGCCGGCGTCGGCCATCGCCTGGGCGAAGGCGGTCAGGCTCGCGTGGGCGGTCTCGCGCTGCGCATCATCCTGGGGAAAGAGCGCGGAGCGATACTGGCTGCCGATATCGTCCCCCTGGCGCATGCCCTGGGTCGGATCGTGGTGCTCCCAGAATAACCCCAGCAACGCCCTGTAGGGAATGACCTGCGGGTCGAACACGATCCTTACCGCCTCGGCATGGCCGTTCTGGCCGCTGCAGACTTCGCGGTAGGTGGGGTTGGGCGTATAGCCGCCGGTATAGCCGGCCGCGGTACTGTAAACGCCGGGCTGTTGCCAGAACAGCCGCTTCACGCCCCAAAAACAGCCCATGGCGAAAATGGCCACCGCCATGCCGTCCGGGACGTGGCTCATCGAATGGTGCAGCACCGGATGCGTGGGGGCGACGGGCATGGGCATCATGCTCCCCGGCAGCGCTTCACTTTGCGTAATGCGCGTGGTTTTGTCGTAATTTTGCGCCACCCTGAACTCCTCATTTAAACAAATGCCGGCAAAATACCCCGCCAGGGGTTGTTTAACCGGCACGCTTTACCGACAATAAAGCGCATTATTACATGATGCTGTGAAGATAAATCGATATTACTGCGAAAATATCTCATCACTAACCATAGAGGGTTGATACACCTGAGCATCAGGTGAGTAAGCGCCACTCAGCGCCCGACGGCGAGACGGACGCGGCCACGCAAGGCCCGCCCGGCGATTTTGCCAATGTAGTATTTAGTCTGATAATAATATTATAAATACTGATTCGTCGCGGATGGAGAGACTTTGCCAGGAAAGAAACAATCAGAGGTCATCAGCGTGAAAGCACGGTACGGCCGAAAATCCCTATTTTTCTGCGCGCTGTTGCTGATGCCGCAGGCCCATAGCGCCAACGTCCGTCTGCAGGTGGAGGGGCTCAGCGGCGACCTGCAGCGCAATGTACGCGCGCGCCTGTCCACCATTGGCAGCAATGAGGTGACCGCCGACGCGCGTTTCCAAAGCCGGGTGGATAACGCGGTGCGCGAAGGGCTGCGGGCGCTCGGCTATTATTCGCCCACCATCGATTTCGTCTTTAAGCCGGCGGTGAACGGCGGCCGCGATGTGCTTATCGCCCGTATCATGCCGGGTAAGCCGGTGAAAATCGCCGGCGTCAATGTCATTTTGCGCTGCGAAGCCCGGCAGGATAGCGATTATCAGCAGTGGGTCTTAGACAGCAAGCCCGCGCTTGGCACCGTATTGAACCACGGCGCTTACGATAGATTTAAAAATGGTTTTTCCAGCTTGGCGCTGCGCAAGGGGTATTTCGACGCCGAGTTTCGCCAAAGCCAGTTGGGCGTAGCGTCGTCGCGCTATCAGGCTTATTGGGATATCGACTTTGATAGCGGCCAGCGCTATCGCTTCGGTAAAGTGCGCTTCCACGGCGCCCAGATCCGCGAAGATTACCTGCAAAACCTCGCCAAGGTACGCGAGGGCGAACCTTATAGCGCCGAATCGCTGGCGGAGCTAAACCGCCGGCTGGCGGCCACCAACTGGTTTAATTCGGTGGAGATCTCCCCCGACTTTTCCACCGGCAAACAGAGCAAAACGCTGCCGCTGGACGCGGTCGTGACGCCGCGCAGTCGCAACAGTCTCGAAACCGGTGTCGGCTACGCCACCGATGTGGGACCGCGGGTCAAAACCACCTGGAACAAACCGTGGCTCAATTCGCGCGGCCACAGTTTGCAGACCAGTCTTAGCCTGTCGGCGCCGGAGCAATCGGCCGATGTCAGCTACAAAATTCCGCTGCTCAAAGATCCCCTGGAGCAATATTATTTGCTGCAAGGCGGCTTCAAGCGCGAGGACCTCAACGACACCCAGGCGGATTCCACCACGCTGAATGTGGCGCGCTATTGGGATCTGTCCAGCGGCTGGCAGCGGGCTATCAATTTGCGCTGGAGCCTGGATCACTTTACCCAGGCCAACGTCACCGATACCACGATGCTTATCTATCCCGGCGTCAGTATCAACCGGACCCGCCAGCGTGGCGGCCTGATGCCCACCTGGGGCGACAGCCAGCGCTATTTGGTGGATGTCTCCAACACCGTCTGGGGATCGGATATCGATTTTGTCATTTTGCAGGCGCAGAACGTCTGGATCCGCACGCTGGCGGAGAAACACCGCTTCGTGGCCCGCGGCAACCTGGGCTGGATCGAAACCAACGATTTTGAACGCGTCCCGCCTTCGCTGCGCTTTTTTGCCGGCGGCGACCGCAGTATCCGCGGCTATAAATACAAATCCCTCTCGCCGCGGGACGATGACGGCAAACTGACCGGCGCCTCCAAGCTGGCCACCGGATCGTTGGAGTATCAATATAATATCACCGGCAAATGGTGGGGCGCGGTATTTGTGGACAGCGGCGAAGCGGTTAACGATATCAAACAGAGCAACTTCAAGACCGGCGCAGGCGTCGGCGTGCGCTGGCAGTCGCCCGTCGGCCCCATCAAGCTGGACATCGCCGCCCCGGTTGCGGATGAACATGAGCACGGCGTGCAATTCTATATCGGACTGGGGCCGGAATTATGAGCCTTGTTAAGAAAATCTGCCTGGGTGTCGTGCTGTTGCTGGTGGGCGCACTGGCGTTTCTGGTTGGCACCACCAGCGGGCTGCACCTGGTGCTGAACGGCGCGGCCCGCTGGGTGCCGGGACTGGAAATGGCTTCCGTCAGCGGCGGCTGGCGCGATTTGACGGTTAAGCAGTTACGTTACCAGATGCCCGGCGTTACGGTCGGCGTCGGCGAATTCCATCTTGCGCTGGATTTTGGCTGTCTGTGGAAGCGTCAGCTGTGCCTCAACGATCTTTCCCTGCGCGATGTGAATGTCGGCGTGAACACCGCCGAATTCGGGCCGCCGGCGCCGCAGGAGGCGTCGGGCGGCGGTTCCCTGTCGACCCCCTATCCGCTTAACCTGCGCCGTCTGGCGCTGAATAATGTGCAGGTCAAGGTGGATGACACCAGCATAGCCCTTGACGAATTCAGCACCGGCCTTCAGTTTCAGGGCAATAATTTGACGGTGACGCCGACGCGCATCGCCGGTTTGCTGGTGGCGCTGCCTACGGCGGCGCAGGTGGTAGCGGATAAGGCGGCCGCCGCTGCCGCTCAGGCAATTAAACCTGACACCCGCACGCCGGAGCAAAAACGTGCCGATGCTGAAGCGGCACGGGCGGCAATTCGCGCGCAGCCGCCGCTGGCCGAGACGCTGCGCGCGCTGTTCGCCAAGCCGCTCTTGCCGCCGCTGCCGTCGTTGACCCTGCCGTTGAATCTGACGGTTGAGGATATCGAAGCGGAGAATTTGCGCCTCTCCGGTGACGCCAATCTGCTTATCACCCGCCTACGTTTGCAGGCGGCGACCCGTGATCAGCACGCTGAATTGACGCTGCTGGATATCGACTCGCCCCAGGGCTTGCTCAACGCTTCCGGCAACGCTGAGCTAAGCGGGCGCTGGCCGGTGTCGATGACGGTGAACACCACCGTGAATAGCGCGCCGCTAAAAGGCGAGAAGATCAAACTCGCGGTGGACGGCTACCTGCGCGATGAGCTGCGCGCCGCGCTCAATCTCTCTGGTCCGCTCACCGCGCAGTTGGCGCTGAAAACGCGCCTGGCGCAGGCGGGTCTGACGCTGACGCTGACGCTCGACGGCCAGTCCGTACAGTGGCCGTTAACCGGAACGCCACAATATCAGGCGCGCGGCCTGGCCCTGCGGCTGGACGGCGAGGCGCGGGATTATCGGCTGACGTTGAAAGCGGCGCTGAGCGGCGAGGGCCTGCCGCCGGCAGATGTGACCCTGGACGCCAAGGGCAATACCGACGGCTTTACGCTGTCGCGCCTGCGGCTGGCGGCGCTACAGGGCAATACCGATCTGAGCGCGGTAGTGGACTGGCAGCGCGCCATCAGCTGGCGCAGCGAACTGTCGTTAAGCGGGATCAATACCGCCCGCCAATGGCCGGACTGGCCCGCGCGGCTGGACGGAAAGCTCACCAGCCGCGGCAGCCTGTATGGCGGCAACTGGCAACTACAGGTGCCTGAACTGGATCTCCATGGCCATATCCGGCAAAACGGGCTAACCGCCAAGGGTTCGCTCAGCGGGAACGCCGCCGGTCAATGGCAGGTGCAGCAGCTGCTGTTGGCGCTGGGGCGTAACCAGTTGACGGTGAAAGGCGAATTGAACGATGCCTTCGCGCTGGACGCCGTGCTCAACGCACCGGCGCTGAACGGTGCGCTGCCAGGGCTGGGCGGCCGGGCGGCGGGCGATATCAAACTGCGGGGCAATCTGCGCGCGCCGCAGCTGCTAATGAATCTTAACGCACACGCGCTGCACTGGGGAGAGTTAACCGTCGGACGCATAGCGTTGCAGGGCGATGTTCGTTCCAGCGACATCGTGCGCGGCAACGTACAGCTGCGGCTGGACAGGTTGCTACAGGGATCGCTATCCATCGCCCAACTGACCCTGGACGCGACCGGCGATGAAAAGCAGCATCAGCTCAAGCTGGCGATGCAGGGTGAGCCGGTTGCCGGTCAGCTGCAGTTAAGCGGCGGCTTCGACCGGCAACAGCAACGTTGGCAGGGTACACTCAGCCAAACCCGTTTCGATACGCCGGTGGGGGAATGGCGGCTGACGCGCGCGATGACGCTGGATTATCAGGCCGTCGCGCAAAATCTCATTATCGGTCCGCACTGCTGGCAAAATCCCAATGCGCAGATCTGCGCGCCGCAAAATAGTGAGATAGGGGCATCCGGACAGGCGAGTTTGCTGCTAAACCGCTTCGATTTGGCGATGCTGAAACCTCTGCTACCGGCGGAAACACAGGCCAGCGGCGTCTTTATCGGCCGGGCCGATGTGCGCTGGACCGCGGGGGGCGGCCTACCGCAGGGCAAAGTGGCGCTAGTGGGCAGCGGTGTGAAGGTCAGTCAAACGGTGCAGGGCAAGACTCTGCCGGTGGCGTTTGAGACGCTGACGCTCAATGCCGCGTTGGATAAGGGACTGGCCCGCCTCGACTGGCTGATTAAAATCGCCGGCAACGGCCAGTTCAACGGTCAGGTGCAGGTGGCGGATCCCCAAAATCGACGGGCGCTGTCCGGCAACGTCAACATCAACCATCTCTCGCTGGAGCTGTTAAAACCGTTGATGTCGCGGGGTGAAAGCGTCGATGGGCTGGTCAATGCCGCGTTGCGTCTCGGCGGCGATGTGCAGCGGCCACAGCTGTACGGTCAACTGGGGCTGGAGCGTCTGGTTATCAAAGGCAATTTCATGCCCTTTGCCATGACCGACAGTCGCTTGGCGCTCTCTTTCGCAGGGACCCGCTCCACGCTGCAGGGGCTTATCGGTACCACCCACGGCCAGGTCAACCTCACCGGCGACGCCGACTGGGGCCGAATGGCGGCCTGGCGCGCGCGCATCAATGCGCAGGGCAATCGGGTGCGCATCACCGTGCCGCCCATGGTACGGCTGGATATGTCGCCGGATACTGTGTTCGAGGCCACGCCGACACTGTTCGCCCTCAATGGCAAGGTCGATATTCCCTGGGCGCGCATTGAAGTGAAGGATATGCCGCAGAGCGCGGTCGGCGTCTCCAGTGATGAAGTGTTGCTGGATGATAATCTGCGGCCGGTAGTCGATAGCGACAGCGGCGCCGCTATCCCCATTACCTCAAACCTGCTGGTTCATGTCGGCGACGACGTGCGCTTTGACGCTTTCGGCCTAAAAGCCAGGTTTAAAGGGGATTTGAAAGTGGCGCAGGATAAGCAGGGGCTGGGGCTGAACGGGCAAATCGATATTCCCTCCGGCCGCTTCCACGCCTATGGACAGGATTTGATCGTCAACAAAGGGCAGTTGCTGTTTTCCGGCCCGGCTGATCAGCCTTACCTGAACATCGAAGCCATCCGCAATCCGGATTCCACCGAGGATGTCGTCACGGCGGGGGTACGCGTTACCGGGTTGGTCGACCAGCCGAAAGTGGAAGTCTTTTCCGATCCGGTCAAATCGCAACAGGAGGCGCTGTCTTATTTGTTGCGCGGACAGGGTCTGGATGCCTCCGGCGCCGACAGCAATATGATGACCTCCATGTTAATTGGGATGGGGGTTGTACAAAGCGGGCAAGTTGTGGGTAAAATCGGACAAGCATTCGGGGTCAGAGATTTAGCGCTGGACACGCAGGGGGTTGGCGATAGCTCCCAGGTCGTGGTCAGCGGTTATATCGCGCCCGGTCTGCAGGTCAAATACGGTGTTGGTATTTTTGACTCACTGGCAACGTTAACGCTGCGTTATCGTTTAATGCCGAAACTTTATCTGGAAGCCGTGTCTGGTCTTAACCAGGCGCTAGACTTGCTCTATCGGTTTGAGTTTTAACCATGCGAATTATTGTTTACGGTAGTCTGCGACGCAAACAGGGAAATAATCACTGGATGACCAACGCCCAATGGCTGGGAGATTGCACTATTCCAGGCTACGCGTTTTACGATCTCGGCCATTATCCGGCGGTCGTGTCGGGCAACGGCGCGGTCTATGGCGAGGTGTACCGCATTGATTCCACCACCTTGGTGGAATTGGATGCGCTGCGCACCAAAAGCGGCGAATACAAGTGGATCCTGATCGGCATGCCCTACGGCAGCGCCTGGATGTATCTTTATCAGCGGCCGGTTACCGGTCTTACGCTGCTGCCCGGAGGAGATTGGGGTACGCCGGCATGAGGACCCTTCCGACGAGGCGGGTTAACGGCCAAAAAAACCGCTCGGGGAGCGGTTTTTTTTCGGCGGAATCATTTCTTCTTGGCGCGCTCAAAAGAGGCAAGAATTTCGGCTTTGGCCGCTTCGGCGTTATCCCAGCCGTCGACCTTCACCCATTTGCCGGCTTCGAGATCTTTGTAATACTCGAAGAAATGGGTGATTTGCGCCCGCAGCAGCTGCGGCAGATCGTCGACGTCTTTAATGTGGTCATATTCTTTGGACAGCTTGGTGTGCGGCACCGCCACCAGTTTGGCGTCTTCGCCGGACTCATCGGTCATTTTCAACACGCCGACCGGACGGCAGCGCACCACGGCCCCAGGCTGCAGCGGATACGGCGTCGGCACCAGGACGTCCACCGGATCGCCATCCAGGGAAAGGGTGTGGTTGATATAGCCGTAGTTACAGGGATAGAACATCGCGGTGGACATGAAACGATCGACAAACAGGGCGCCGCTTTCCTTGTCTACTTCGTATTTAATGGGGGAAGCGTTAGCCGGAATTTCAATGACCACATAAATATCTTCCGGGAGATCTTTGCCTGCCGGTACCTGATTCAAACTCATGTCGTTTTCCTTAAACTTTCCAATAGTGGCGAGACGGCTAGTATAACCGATTTCCCCCCGCGGTACGCAGGGCGCCTGCGGATAGGCTCACGCTGTTGCGCCGGCCAACGCGGCGGCCGCCCGGCCTGTGGCGCGGATGCAGAGTATAACGGCACGACATCCCGCGATGCCCCGCCGGCGCGGTCCCAGGCTCAAACGTTGTCTGGGTAATCGCGGATAAAGCGTTCAACATCGTTAACCATGGACTCGGTCCCGGTGAAGAACGCGGAACGCTGGTGCAGCTCAATATCCAGTATGCGGTTTTTGCCGTCGCTGGCCTTGCCGCCGGCCTGCTCGGCCAGAAACGCTATCGGGTTGCACTCATAGGCTAATCGCAGCTTGCCGTTGGGATGAGTCGCGGTGCTGGGATAGAGATAAATGCCGCCTTTGAGTAAATTGCGATGAAAATCGGAAACCAGCGAACCGATGTAGCGCGAGGTGTAGGGGCGGTGGGTGGCTTCGTCCATTTCCTGGCAATATTTGATGTATTTCTTCACCCCGTTGGGAAACTTGATGTAGTTGCCCTCGTTGATGGAATACATCTGCCCGGTCGCGGGAAAGCGCACGCTTTCATGGGACAGACAAAAGACCCCCAGCGACGGATCGTAGGTAAAGGCGTGTACGCCGCAGCCGGTAGTGTACACCAGCATTGTGGAGGAGCCGTAGACCACATAGCCGGTGGCGACTTGTTTATTGCCGGGCTGAAGGAAGTCTTCTTCGGTCACCGGCGTACCGACCGGCGTGATGCGCCGATAGATAGAGAAAATAGTGCCAACCGAGACATTGACGTCGATATTGGACGAACCGTCCAAGGGATCCATCAACACTACATACTTGCCGTTTTCCACCCCTTCAAAGACGACAATTTCATCTTCTTCCTCAGAGGCAATGCTCGCGACCTGTCCACGGGTTTTCAGCTTTTCGTTCGCGAACAAATCCAGCTTCATCTGGACTTCGCCCTGCACGTTTTCAGCCCCACTGGTGCCGAGGATATCCACCAATCCTGCTTTGTTGATGTCACGGTGAATGATTTTAGCTCCGAGCTTTATCGCTGAAAGTAACGCGGTCAGCTCGTCGGTGGCATGCGGAAAATCATGCTGCTTCTCAACAATAAATTCGCCTAACGTTTTCATGACACATTCCCTGAATTTCAAAAAGGACCCTGAAGCTACGGATGAAAAGCGGTATAATTTTTTTACTACTACCAGTTTGTCCATCCAGTTTAGCCTAAACAGATTGCCAGTACATCATCAAATACCGTTTCTATCAATCGGCCGGGGCGCTAGAATAGGCGGCAATACGCGGCTAAAAATGGAAAAATTATGCGCATTCATATTCTTGGTATCTGCGGCACCTTTATGGGCGGTCTGGCGATACTGGCGCGTTCTCTGGGACATGAGGTCACCGGCTCGGATGATAATGTTTATCCGCCGATGAGTACGCTGCTGCAGGAGCAGGGAATTGGTCTGATTGTAAGCGCCCCGTGGAGGACGTCTTGAATTATTGGTGGGTTTGTTGTATGGCCCGGTAAGAATATGTTCCACTACGATGCCTAGTGAACCCGCATCCTATAAGGGACGGCTGTCAGATCATGGATAATCCGGCGATG
>NZ_JBLKSS010000147.1:0-13338 GCF_047607725.1 Sodalis sp. (in: enterobacteria)
ATCATCGCCGGATTATCCATGATCTGACAGCCGTCCCTTATAGGATGCGGGTTCACTAGGCATCGTAGTGGAACATATTCTTACCGGGCCATACAACAAACCCCCCAATAATTCAAGACGTCCTCCACGGGGCGCTTACGGAAAAATAGACTAAAACTGCGTCAGAAGATGAGCGAACACGTGATCGAATATTACTGGAATGGGTGATCGGAAAATATCGGAATAACTGATCGGATGTCGCCGGAACAGATGATCGGATACGTCGGAATCTGCAGATGATGGTCATGACCGCGGCCATGGTAATCGCGGTTTGTAAAATCGCTTTCACTTCCACCCCCGCGATAATCGCCAGCACGCCGCCGATGATGGCTCCGAGGGAGGCCGGATCCCCCAGGACGGACAGGTGGCGCTGGATTACCTCGGTATCGATTTTGATGTCGCGCACGTAAGGGATGCGATCCACCACAAAGTTCACCAGCCAGGCGGCGGGAACGAACGAGGCAGAGAAGCCATGGGGAATGGAAATGCCCGGTAGGCTGAGATATTTTTCTACATCTTTGCTGGTGCGATCGGCGATAATCATCGTGATGGCGCAGTTGAGCACCGCCGCGAACAGCCCCAGCCACAGATTATCGGTGATAATGGCCACCAGCGAGCCGGCAAAGGCGTGATGCCAGAGGTTCCAAATATCGACGTTCAGGATGCGTGTGGTTTTGGTGTACAGCATCAAGACATTTAGCGCGACGCACACCGGGATCACCAGGGCGCCAACCCGAGTACCCATCGCCACCTCGGCGGCGGCGGGCCACCCCATATCCAGCACGGTCAGGTTGAGACCGAAACGGTTGACGATGGCATGGCTGACCGGCGTGAGGGAATCAATCATCAAATTGACGGTGATGCTCAGACCGATAAAGCCAATGCCCACCATCAGGCCGGCCTTGATGGCCTGCGATATCCGCAGGCGCAGAATGAGACCCAGCACAATAAAGATAAGCGGCATCATCACCGACGCGCCGGTGCTGATGATGTAGTCGATAATAAACATGGCGGTATCCTCAGCCCAGGATTTGGGCTTTAACGCTTTCAAATACCTTATCGGTGCCCATGCCGGTCAACAGCGGCAGCGCATTAATCACCGGCACCGCCACCTTGGCGGGCGAGGTGGAGACGATAAAATCCAGGTCGCGGCGCGTGGCGGCCTCGGCCACGGTGCCTTGCGAAATTCTCACCTTGTCAAGCAACCCTTCCGCCGCCAGATAGACTTCCAGTTTTTTCAGCGCGGCGGTACTGGTCGTCACGCCGGCGCCACAACAGATCATCATGTGTTTCATAGTCAGTTCTCATTAAAGAAGGTGAACTAATTAAAACACTTTCAATGCAAATGAAATGTGATCACTGTGTAATTTTACACACTAAGTGAACCTTGTTTTACGATTCGGAAACATAAATGGTAACAGTGGAGGAAATTAGCATCAGCATTTTTTATGTAATTCTTTTATTATATTATTTTTATTTAACATTGGTGCGTCGTGGTCGCGATCGGCAATATTTGGAAAGGCTGTCGTGGGTCTGTGTAATTTGAAAGAGAAGGCTCGAGCGGTCGCCGTTGCTGAAGCGTTAGGGTCGCCGTCACCGCTGCTGCGGCGCTAGAGCCGGTGCCGTCGCTGTAGCGGCGTCAGTAGCCTTGTCGTTGCCGCGCTATCCTCAGGCCGCCAGCATCGCGATCGCCACGCCGATCAGCACCATACAAAAGGCAAGTTTCAGCCACATCACGGGCAGCTTGTGCGCCAGGGCCACGCCCCAGGAGACGCTGACGATGCCCCCAGCGCCAGCGGCAGTCCGATGCTCCAGTCCGCGTTGCCGGCCTGTGCGTAGGAAAACAGCGCCGCCGGGGCGCCGGGGACGACCAACGCCAAGGCGATCCCCTGCGCCTGGCTAAAGCCGAACAGCGACACCAGCGCCGGTACTACCACCAATCAGTCACCAACGGTGAAAATGCCCGACATAAACACGCTGGCGATGCCGAGGAGCGGTAAAAGCCGGGCGGACAAAACGGCGGCGGCTGTCGAACCACTGCCAAAGGTAGTAGGTCGCGAGCAGCAGCAAAAACGCGGCAAACGCCTTTTGCAACCTGTCGACAGGCATGGTCGACGCCATTTGCGCGGTGAACCAGGCGGATACGGTGGCGAACAGACAGAGTTTGAAGGTTTGCCGCAAATCGATATGGTTGCGTTGGCGGTAGCGCAGGAACTCGATCAGCACATTGGGCGTTACCATAATCAGCGCGGTGCCCTGGGCGAGAAGCTGATCCATGTGGAACAACAGGCTTAACACCGGGATAGCGATCAAGCCGCCGCCGATGCCCAGCATACCGCCGCAAATTCCCAGCCCAACGCCCAGAATAAGCCAGGACACAATTTCAGACACAATCATAGCTGCATTAGATCCATTTCAACTGCGGACTTAACTCTCCCTGTGGCGTTCCGCTAGCGGGGGCGACTGGGACGAAGTACCTACCGCCGTCAGTTGGATCTCAATCAAATAACCGTGATGCAGCGCCGGCACGGGCACCACTGCCCGGGCCGGCTTATGGTGCTGAAGATAGTGCGCGAAGAGTTGATTGAAGAGAGGCCAATGTGCAATCCCGACGATATAGGCGGTACATTGCGCCACCTGCGACCAGCCGCATTCCGCTGCCGCCAGTATCTGCGGCACTGGCGCCGCGCCGCCTCGGTCTGCGCGGCGAAATCCGCCTCGGGCGTCACCGTCACCGACAATACGCCCGACACGAAAACCCAATTGCCCGTTTTGACCGCGTGGGAGTAGTGGCCGGCCGGCGGCGGCACGTCCGGGGCGGTGATGCACTGTAACGCGTCGTGCGATGTTTCAGTCATAATCAACCTTATTGGTTCGTCAGACAACAGGGGACAACATGCTTGGCGACCGGCGTCGGCCGGGCCGCGGCCAGGATCAGGACGCGCGCGGCGGCAGGTATCGCTCGACCAGCCGTGACCAGTAAGTGGCACCGGTAACTAGATTATTATCGTTAAAGTCATAGCCAGGGTTGTGCAACATCTTATTGGCTTGTGCTTCACCGTTGCCGATGCGTATCAGGCAGCCGGGGCGCGCTTGGAGCATGTAGGCGAAATCCTCACTCCCGGTCAGCAAATCCATATCGCCGTCCACATTGTCCTCGCCCACCAATTCCGCAGCCACCTGTAGCGCCAGGGTGGTTTCCGCCTCGCTGTTGCAGACCACCGGATAGCCCTCGACATACTTAATCTCGGCGCTCAATCCCAGGCAGGCCGACTGCAGTTGCACGATGTCGGTAATGCGTTGGCGCAGCAGCGCGCGAATGGCCGGATCGAAGCTACGAACGCTCAGCCCCAGTTGCACTTCGGCGGGGATCACATTCAGCGCTTTGCCGCCGTGCAGCATACCGATGGTGACCACCGCCGTTTTATCAGGCGGGACATTTCTCACCACCACCGTTTGTAGCGCCATGATAATGCTGGCGGCGCCCACCACGGGATCTTGCGCCAGGTGCGGCCGCGCCGGCTCATCAGTTGTCCGCAGGGCCTGCCGGGGTGATTATGCATGGCGAAAACGGCGTCGCAAGGGAAACGCTCAAATAAGCCTTCTTCGACCATTCTTTGCCCACCGCTGTCGAAGCCGCGCTCTTCCGCCGGTTGAAAAATGACATGCAGAGTGCCGTTAAAGCGGCGCGTAGCGGCCAGATAACGCGCCGAGAAGCATCGTCATATGGCCATCATGGCCGCAGGCATGCATGATACCGGGCTGGCGGCTTTGATAGTCGAACGTGTTTTCTTCGTTTATGGGCAGGGCATCCATATCCGCGCGCAGCCCGATAGCGCGGTCGGCGTCCCCGAGTCGCAATATGCCGACAACCCTCTTGCCCGCGACACCGGTAGTGACGTCATAGCCATATTCGTCGAGCAATTGCGCAATCGTGGCGGCGGTATGATGCTTTGCAAACGCCAGCTCCGGGTGCTGGTGGAACCGGCGCCGCAGCGCGGTCAGTTCGGCGTGCCAAGGCGCGAGGTCGGCAAGCTGGACGCCAAAGGTGTTTTCATCTTACAATCCTTCCTGTTATTTGCCCACCTCAAAAGGGGCCCCATTGGATCTCAACGCCGATGATGATGGAGATGGCGAGCCACATGAGCGTGAGGGGAAAGACGAACCGCAGCCACTGGCCATAGCCGATGCGGCCGATGGCCAGCACGGCCATCATCACGCCGGAGGTGGGATTTACCGAGTTAATGACGCCTTCACCAAGCAGAATGGTTTCGACCGTCACCTGACGGGTGATGTGCAGAGCATCGCCCAGCGGGACATACAGCGGCACCAGCGCGGCTGATTCCCCTGAACCGGAAGAGATGGCGATATGCATTATTACTGCGGCGCTGATGAACATTCCCAGGGCCGCAAACATTTCATTCAATGGCGCAAGTAGGCTGGCAATGGCATTAACGAGCGTATCGAGAATATGCCCGTGCCCCAGCACCAGCGCAATCGCCCGCGCCAGACCGACAATCAACGCGCCCGGAATCAATTGGGCGCAGCCTTGTAAGAACGTGTCGGCGATAGCGCCGCCCCGCAAACGGGCAATCAGGCCGACGCCCAGCGCAACGATAATAAGCATTGCCGACATTTCGTTCTCGGACCAGCCGTAGTTGACCGCGCCGTAAATGAACGTTAGCAGGGCAAGGGCGGTGAATGCCAGGATAAGCCAATGGGACGTGGTGACTTTGGCGGTGATGTGCTGTTGCGCGTTTTCGTCTTCGTTTGCCAGTCCGTCGCGTCGACAGCGGCGGGCATAAAGGGTTAGGAAAACGATTGCGCAGACGGCAAAAGCGAGATAAATCCCCAGGCGAAACCCCATGCCGGAAAATAGCGGCAGTTCAGCCAGACGCTGGGCCAGTCCGGTGGTGCCGGGGTTGATAATGGCGGAGTTGAAGCCGGCATAGGTGCCCAGGTAGATGAGACCGACGCCGAAAATACGCGGCAGATTCATCGAGCGCGCCAACAGCATGCCTAACGGAATAAACGCCACCACCTAATTGACGCCGCCGCCGGTGGTGCCCAGCACCGAGAAGACCGCGCATACGCTGAGGATGATTACCGTGTCGCTGCTGCCTTTGCGCCGCGCCATGGCGTTTAGCGCATTGCTCAGTGCGACGGCCTGTTCCAGCACGTTAACCGCGCCGCCGGTAAAGAGAATAAGGAAAATAATCGGCGCGGACTTGACCATACCCTCGGCGATGAAGGTGAATAACGTTCCCGGGCCGACACCGCTGCACGCGACAGGATGAAGGCTGCCCGGAACGGCAAATTTTACCCCCTCGCACAAGACATGATCGAATTCACCAGGCGGAACGATCCAGGTCGCCGCCGTGGTAATGAGCAGCATAATGAACAACAGGACATAGGGATTAATGGTACCGGTCTTTCGGTTGCGCTGGGTTGCCGGTGCGTTGCGCGCCGGGTTTGCGGTGATATCGTGCTGCATTATTGCCCCTCCCAAAGTAAATTAATCAAACATTGTTATAAACCTCAAGCGCTTACTCTTCGGGTAGCCTTTCCCGTTGGCCGACGGCGTCGCGCCGGCCAATCCTCACTTTCGCTGTGTTTGCTGCTTTCGCCGCACTTATCGCGCTGGCTGCGCGTAATGCTTTATCTGTACTCGATGCCCTCGCGGCGTTAAGCGCTGCTACCGCGCCGGCTGCCGTCGCCTGCTTACCGCGGGCGCGTTACCAGCCCTGAAACCGTGACCAGGGAACGGTATTGCCCTGTGCATCACAGGCATGCATTACCGCATGCTGCGCGCCGGTGGCGCAGGCGTGGTTGGGTAAAATGCGCAGCTGTGCGCCCAGGGGGAACAAGGTGGTGATATCGGCCGCAGGTTGGGAAGGGTGGGCGGCAATGATGCCGTGCTCCTGATTGGCGCCGATAACCGTAAAGCCGTCGAAGGGGGTACCGTCCAGCCGGCAGGGCTGTCCGTAACCGTAATCCCGCTGTTGGCTGGCGGTGCCGCGGTCGCGGCTCAGGGCCATCCAGCCGGCATCCACCATAACCCAGCTTTTCTCCTGCTGGTGGCCGATTACCGTGGTCAACACGCTCAAAGCGATATCGTCCAGTTGGCAAACGCCGACGTTGTGCATCACCAAGTCGAAAAAAGGCGTAGACCCCGGCGTGCACTTCACTTACCCCCGCCAGCTGCTGCGCGGCGAAGGCCGTGGGTGTAGATCCCACGCTGACCTGCTCGCAGGGAATACCGGCTTGACGCAGCCGGGTGGCGGCGAGCACCGCGCCGGCCCGCTCCTGTTCCGCCAGGGCGGCGAGTTTTTCTGGCGAGTGCAGTTCATAGCTGGATCCGGCATGCGTTAACACGCCGCCGACGATGGCCCCTCTTTCTTGTAACTGCACCGCCACCGTCAGCAACTCGCTTTCCGCGGGATCAATACCGGCGCGATGACCATCGGTATCAACTTCAATCCAGACCTCGAAATGTTCATCATGGGCGCGGCCGAATTCGCCGCCCTGGCGCGCCGACTCGGCGTTATCGACAATAATTTTCAGATCGCAGCCCTGACGGCGCAGAGCCAGCACCCGCGGGAGTTTGCGGTCGGAAATACACACCGCGTACAGAATGTCGCGGATCCCTGCGGCGAAAAAGACTTCGGCTTCTTTCAACGTCGATACGGTGATGCCGTGGGCGCCCGCCGCCAGTTGCAGGTTGACGACCTCAAGACATTTGGACGTTTTGACATGAGGCCGAAATTTCACCCCCAACTGGTTCATGCGCTGTATGTTTTCTTGCAGCCGCGCGCGATCCAATATTGCGCACGGGGTGTCGAGCTGGTGGAGATGCATGAAGATATCCTTGACGGAAACGGTAAGACGTTTTTTTTATACTAATCAATCTGGAGATCATTGATATTTAATTATGCTAATTCTATGATTCATTTATGCTGAACTCTGCCGATATACAATTTCTGCTGGTGATCCGGGAAAGCGCCAGCGCTATCCCGACGTGGATATCAGGATGACGCTCTCCGACCAGCCCCTGGTCGCCAGCAGCGACCGAAGCGATTTAGTTATCCATATCGGCGAGTTGCGTTCATCGAACCTGATTAGCCATTACATTGCCCCCAATCGGCGCATCCTCTGCGCCTCGCCGGCGTTTATCGAACTCTATGGTCTACCGGCACATCCGCAGGATCTGGCGACGCTACCCACCATCGCGCTGCATGAAAACAATGAAGACGTGACGCTGTGGCAGCTGCGATCGCGGCGCACCACGGTCAACATCCGTACTCAACCGATATTAATAAGTAACGACGGCGAAGTGATCCGGCAATGGGCGGTGGAGGGGCTGGGCGTTATCATGCGTTCGGAATGGGATGTGGCCGATGCCCTGGCGGAGGGAAAACTGCTGCCGCTATTGCCTGACGCCAATGTCGTGGTGCTTACCCACCAGGGCGCGGGGCTGCCAGAGCGGACGCGCGCATTTATGCGCATGATGCAGGAGCAATTCCAGCCGCAGGCTCCCTGGCGCCAGCGACTGCAGGCGGCGGCGCGGGTGAGTCTGTCGTCACCGCGGGCGGGGGAAATATTTTTTCTTTATATAGTTGTATTTGGATATTGGTGGGCAGTGGAGGTTGAGAAAATAATTATATATCAAAATGATTTTATATCTAATATTTATTATACTGCAAACACTTTCCACCGGGCTCATTTGCGGTGCGCTACTTGGCTTTGTTATTCAACGGGGGCGATTCTGCCTAACGGGCGGTTTTCGCGATATGTATCTGGCCAAAAATAACCGTATCTTTTACGCCTTATTGATTGCCATCGCTATTCAAAGCGTCGGCGTATATACCCTCATCGCCGCGGGTCAGTTCAGTTACGATGTCGGCGCTTTTCCCTGGTTGGGCACTATCGTTGGCGGTTACGTCTTCGGGATCGTCATGGCCGGCGGCTGCGCGACCAGTACCAGGTACCGCGCCTGCGAAGGGCTGATAGGCAGCTGGATTGCCCTGGCGGCCTATATGTTAACCAGCGCCGTAATGCGCTCCCCGCATCTGGCTACCTTCAATCAGCACATTGCGTCCTTCCATACTGCCCATAACGCGATGGCGGACACCTTGGGCCTGTCTCCCTGGCTGCTCATCGCCCTATTGGTGCTGGTGACCGGCTGGCTGGTGCGTCGAGAATTAAAAAAAACCGTCGCTGGCGGTAGCCGCTTTACCGGCAAAAAAAACCGGCCTTGCCCATCTGCTGTTCGAAAAACGCTGGCATCCCTTTGCCACTGCCGTGCTGGTAGGCTTTATCGCGACGCTGGCCTGGCCGTTAAGTATCGCCTCCGGACGCATCTTCGGCCAGGGCATTACCGCGCCGAGCGCCAATATTGTGCAGTATCTGGTAATAGGGGATGACAAATTCATTAATTGGGGTGTGTTTTTAGTGCTGGGCATTTTCCTTGGCGCGTTCATCGCCGCCAAAAGCAGCGGCGAGTTCCGCCTGCGCGCCGCCGATACCGCCACCTCGATGCGCAGTTGCGCAGGCGGCATCCTGATGGGGTTCGGCGCCACTGCCGCCGGCGAGTGTTCCCATCGGCAACGGCCTGGTGATGACTGCCATGCTGACCTGGCAGGGCAGGGTCGGGCTAGCATTTATGATTCTGGGCGTCTGGACGGCGTCATGGTATCTGTTCATGCGCCCGCGGCGCCGGGCGGCATTGCGCGCTGCATCAGCCTGATAAATTTAATAAGGAAACGTAATGATTAAGAAACTTGATGTTATCAGCCAGGTTTGTCCTTTCCCTCTTATCGAAGCGCAGTCCGCGATGGCGGCGTTACAGGCCGGCGACGAACTGGTCATTGACTTCGACTGTACGCAGGCGACGGAAAGCCTGCCCTATTGGGCGGCGGAACAGGGACATACCGTTACCGATTACCAGCAGGTGGGAGCCGCGCAGTGGAGCATCACCCTTAAAAAAGCCTGAGGCGGCGCCCCGGGAATAGCGCAAACGGCGAAACGCAAAAGCCCGAGATGGCGACACGGCATCCATCAAGGGCGCGCGGATGCGGCGTTCCGACGCGGGGAAGCCGGCGGCGGGCGGTGATGCATCAGATAGTATTCGCCGTTCTCCACCAAACCGGTGGTAATGACGCGCCAGCCGTTATGCAGATAGAAGCGTAGCGCGCGTTGATTGAGCATAAGGCACTTCAGCGCCATCGTGCCCCGGCATAAGGGATAACAGGCGTCCAGCAGGGCGGTACCGACCTTTTGCCGCTGCCACTGGGGAGCAATAAACAGATTATGCAAAAAACTGTCTTGCACCGAGAGCGAGGCAAAGCCGGCGATATCCTGGTCGATTTCCGCCACCAGGATCTTTTCCCCAAGCGTTACCGCGTCAAAATTTTCCAGCTGCCAGTGGCGGTCATCCAGCCACAGCCAGTTCGTTTTGCGTGAGGCGAGAAACAGCGTGCGCAAAAGCGGGCGGTCCGCTTCCTGATAATTTCTGACGGTAATTTCGCCGCTGTTCCTGTTCATTGCATGTCCTGCTGGCCGGGTAACAAAAGATATGAGCGAAAGTTAATTATAGTACATGTTATTTAATATTCATACTAATCAAAGCAACCGCGACGGATTGAATTGTTCGTCCCGATACTGTGACGGATAATTATAAACACCTCTGTTAGTGGTTGCTTCCATTGTGGGCTTCTTATACTATCCAATAATCATAAAGTAAAATAACTGCAGCGCCGGATTTCCATCATCGGTGCGATTATTCCGTTCATTCAAATAAATATAACAGGTAGAGATAATGGGTGACCCAAGCGATAAGGATTATATGCTATTCATCAACCAGATGAAGAAAAATATTAAACTTTATCTTTCACATATATTTAACGATTCCGATGTTTTCACTTTCGCTTACTTCATGATGAATAAGGACGAAGGACACCCTGCCTATATGATATCCGATTACCCGGCGGGTTGGCTGAATCAATATCGTAATTATGGTTTTCAAAAAATTGACCCGGTAATGCTGATCGCCGGCCGTAAGTTTACGCCTTTTAGCTGGCAAAATAATCCCAATCTACCGGACCAAAACTTTTATAAGATGTCTAGTGATTACGCCCTTGACAACGGTTATACCTTCACGCTGCATGATCCTGACAACAATCTGGCGACGCTAACGATAATCCAGATGAAGCAAGGTTATGATTTTTATGATATAATAGAGCGTGAAAAAGATAAATTTCAGATGTTGCTCATCACCACCCATGAAAAAGTTATCCGCTTTTTCGACGCGCGTAAGGAACAGGTGACCGAGGGGACTGAACAAGAACCCTGTCGGCTGTCGCCACGAGAAAAAGAGGTGTTGTTCTGGGCAAGCGTGGGTAAAACCTATAATGAAATCTCCACTATCCTGTCTATCCGCGAGGGGACAGTTAAATTTCATATTCGCAATATTATCAATAAACTTGGTGTGGCGAACGCAAAACACGCTATCACGCGCGCAATGGAACTGAAACTGTTAAGTTAGTCGTCCAGAAGATTTCCTTCTCAATCCAACGATATCATTGAGACCCTAATATTTAATCCATTTTCTTTATTTAATCTGTAAAAAATACCTTGCTTTGGAGTATGTCAATTCCATTCCTTTAGTTCCCACAACATTTGTGCACTTTGTTCTCTCAGCGCTTGGACGTCATTAAAGGGCCCGGGCTATTAACCCCCCGTCGGGTAAACCTGAAAAATAAAAGGGGTAGATTAACCCGCCGTGCTGGCCAGGGGCATCGCTGGCGGACACGCACCCGCTGCGGCGCGGCAAAAGTGAAACGCGGTATCGGGACCGAAAGCGCGCTGGTTCCGTTGTTTGACGCGCTTGTCAGACACATATAGAGTGAATGGATTGTACTCCGCCGGGCCATTAGGCTATCATCCCCGAAGGAAGAAATCGCCATTTATCCCTAAAAATACTGTTTTATCAATGACTCGGGGTGCCCTGACCGCCAGGTTAAGGCTGAGAAATACCCGTATTACCTGAACTGGATCATGCCAGCAGCGCGCCGCGGCCATGCTGGCGGCGATCGCGGCCGCCCGGACGGCGGATACGCCTTGGGCTCTGGATCCCGTCGGCGTCGGTGCGTTGGATTACCGCAGTCATTTCGCCCGGCATCTGTTGACCCTGCAGCCGGCGGCGGTGCGCGGTAACGCTTCGGAAATTTTAGCGCTGGCCGGCATTGCCCCTGCCGGCCGCGGCGTCGATAGCGGCGATGATTCCCTGCAAGCGCTGCCCGCCGCACGGGCGCTGGCCAAAGACTGTGGCGAGGTGGTAGCGGTAACTGGCGCGGTGGATGTGATTACCGACGGTTTTCACGTCTGGCAGGTCGATGATGGCCATCCGTTAATGACGCGCGTGACCGGTACCGGTTGCGCATTGTCGGCGGTGGTGGCCGCCTGCTGCGCCTTGCCGGGCGAGCGGCTGGACAACGTTGCCGGCGCCTGCCGGCTGATGGCCCGCGCCGGTCGTCTGACCGCCGCCTGGGCGGCGGGGCCTGGCAGCTTTTCCAGCGGCATGCTCGATGAGTTGTATCGTCTGTGCGCGGAGGATGTGCAATGAGCCGAATTTACTATGCGTTGTCCATCGCCGGCACCGATCCCAGCGGCGGGGCCGGCATCCAGGCCGATTTGAAAACCTTTTCAGCGCTCGGCGCCTATGGCACTACGGTAGTCACCTCGCTGGTGGCGCAAAACACGCGCGGCGTACAGTCGGTTTATCCCATTGATGCGGATTTTGTTGCGGCCCAGATGGAGTCGGTGCTTAGCGACGTGCGTATCGATAGCGCCAAAATCGGTATGCTCGGACAAGCATCGGTTATCCGCGCGGTGGCGGCCAAGCTTCAAAAATACCCCATTCCCTGGCTGGTACTCGATACGGTCATGGTCGCGAAAAGCGGCGATACGCTGTTGGATGAGGATGCGGTCACCAGCCTGCGGGATATTTTGTTGCCTTTAGCGTCGATTATTACCCCCAATCTGCCCGAGGCGGCGGTCCTGCTCGGCTGCACGCCGGCGGTGGATGAGCATCAAATGCGTCAGCAGGGCCGCGCGCTCCTGGCACTGGGGTGTCAGGCGGTGGTGATGAAAGGCGGTCATCTGGCCGGCGGCGCGAGCCCGGACTGGCTGATAAGCCCGGACTATGAGCTGCGGTTCGACAGCGCGCGGGTTGCGACACGCCACACCCACGGCACCGGCTGCACGCTGTCAGCCGCGCTGGCCGCGCGGCGCCCGCGTTATGATGACTGGCCGCAAACCCTGCGAGCGGCTAAAGCGTGGCTGCAGCAGGCGCTGCTGCATGCCGATGATTTACGCGTGGGGCAGGGTATCGGACCGGTCCATCATTTCCATGAGTGGTGGTGATACCCCCTCAAGAATGCCGGCGGCGTAGGTGAGCAGGTCATGCGCCAGCTGCAGATGCCGCGCATCGAAAGCGTTGAGCACGAATACTGGCCTCGGTGCGCTGCGGCCGAATCAGCAATGCGGGACGCGGCTGTGCCTGAGCGGCATTGGTGGCCAGGGTATAAATATATCCCGGCTGGATCTGGTTTTGCGCATCGCGCCAAAGCAGTTGCAGCGCCGGCGCCGCGCCCTGCCGACGGCTGATAAAAACATTGCCTGCCCAGAAGCCGGTGAATTCCCCGTCCTGCTGCAGCCGTTTGTCGTCGAAACGGGGGGAGGCGACCCACTGAGCGAGGGCGTCGGCGCTGAGGCTGTCCATCAGGGTCCGCCAGAGCGGTTGATCATTTTCCAACTGGTAACACGCCATTCCGACATAGTCGTTGAGTGCTTGCCATTCCTGCTCCAGCCGCTGTTTTAACGCTTTATCGGTCAACTGGGAATATTGCACCAGCGGGCTTTGCCGCTCGTCCAGTGCAGATTCCGACGTATCCGATCATCTGTTCAGGCGACATCCGATCAGTTATTCCGATATTTTCCGATCACCCATTCCAGTGATATTCAATCACGTGTTCGCTCATCTTTTGACTCAGTTTTAGTTTATTTTTCCTGTGCTGGCTACTCCTTGCTCTTTGCGTAGTGATTCGCCTTTAAGTTCCAGTCGATAGCTGGGGTGTACTAGCCGATCGAGTAACGCGTCAGCCGTCGTGGGGTTTTCTATCAATCCATACCATTTTTTTACCGGCAGTTGACTGATCAGGATGCTGCTGCTTTTGTCGTAACGATCTTCCATCACCTCCAACAGCATCGTTGCCTGCATCGGACTCATTGATTCCAGGC
>NZ_JBLKSS010000148.1:0-12809 GCF_047607725.1 Sodalis sp. (in: enterobacteria)
CCCCCCCCCCCCCCCCCCCCCCCCCCCCCCCCCCCCCCCCCCCCCCCCCCCCCCCCCCCCCCCCCCCCCCCCCCCCCCCCCCCCCCCCCCCCCSSSCCSYMCMMCMMMYCCMCCMMYMMYYCMMSMCSYCCYCCMCGGGGCGCTTACTAGCGGTGCAACAAGGTGGCGAGATAGCTTTTTCCCACGCCGCTGGCGCCGGTGACCAGGATCGGCAAACCGCCATCGGGGTAATTGACCGCCGCCAGGCATAATTCCACCGCGCTTTTCAAACTCTCGGTAGCGCCGATTAAGACCTGAAACACATCTTCTTCAGGCCGCTGGGGCGCCGCCGTCAGCGTTGGTCCGCTAAGCCAGAAACGGACCGGGCGGGTATTTTCCTTCCGCAAAAAGCCCTCGTCGCACAGCTGATTGAGATAAAGGCTTATCATGCTGCGGCTGGCGGAGGTAAAACGTTCGCAGTCCTGCGTGGTAAACCCTTTGCTCTCGTGGTGATAGTACGCGCTTAATTGTCGGTAAAGATCGTCTTTCGCGGACATGGGGTACCTTTTCGCATTGAATCGATTAAAGGGTACCTTGTTGCTTTCACGCGGGTTACGCAAGCGCCGGAGCGTGCGAAAGCCAACCACCTCACAGAATTGACCGTTGTGCCTCACCGCGCCCCACAGCGGGGCCGGATAGCAGGCTGTATTTCAGTGGAACAGCGCGACGCTTATGGCCGAAATCGTTTTCATATCCCCCGTCGCGCGGCGCAAAATGGGGGCGTTTGCAGCCGTGCGGCAGCATTTTCGGGCCCGATGAGCGGCTATTTCTGCTCATACAAGCCTTTGGGGTTTCAAGGTGGGTACGATGTCTTTTACCGTATAGTGAGGCGCCTGGACATTGGTTGGGGCTGGCACACCCAACCGTTAGCCCTAAGGTTTGAGAGAAAGGGGGTGGACGTTACAAGATTCACTTGCCGATACAAAAACTGGAAAAAATCCTGCCGAGCAGGTCATCGGAGCTGAATTCACCGGTAATTTCACTCAGCGCCTGTTGCGCCAGACGTAACTCTTCCGCCAGCAGATCGCCTGCGTAAGCGCTCACTAACTGTTCTTTTCCCTGCTGCAAATGCGTGGCGGCGGTTTCCAGCGCGTCCAGATGGCGTCGGCGGGCCAAAAAGCCCCCCTCGGTGTTACCGGTAAAGCCCATGTTCTGTTTCAAATGGGTACGCAGCAGGTCCACGCCCACGCCGGACTGGGCGGACAGGGTAATAAGTGAGTAACCGCTTACATCGCTAATAGCGACACTTTCGCTGGTGAGGTCGGCTTTATTGCGCACCACCGTAACCGGCATGCCGGGCGGCAAACGGGCGATGAACGCCGGCCAAAGCATATCCGGGTCGCTAAGGGGGGTGGTGGCGCCGTCCACCATCAGCAGCACATGGTCGGCCTGTTCAATTTCACGCCAGGCGCGCTCAATGCCGATCCGCTCCACCTCGTCGCCGGCGTCGCGCAGGCCGGCGGTATCGATAATATGCAGCGGCATACCGTCCAGGTGGATATGTTCACGCAGCACGTCGCGTGTCGTGCCCGCGATGGCGGTGACGATGGCGGCCTCGCGCCCCGCAAGCGCGTTCAGCAGGCTGGATTTACCGGCGTTCGGCTTACCGGCAATCACCACTTTCATGCCTTCGCGCAGCAGGCTGCCCTGGCGCGCTTCGATGCGTACCCCCTCAAGGCTGGTGATGACGTCGTTCAGGCTGGCTTCAATTTTACCGTTGGAGAGGAAATCAATTTCTTCATCGGGAAAGTCGATAGCCGCTTCGACATAAATACGCAGGTTAGTGAGCGCTTCCACTAATTCATGAATTCGCCCGGAAAACGCGCCCTGTAGCGAGTTGATCGCCGAGCGGGCGACCTGCTCCGAGCTGGCGTCAATGAGGTCGGCGATAGCCTCTGCCTGGGCGAGGTCCAGTTTGTCATTGAGAAAGGCGCGCTCGGAAAACTCGCCGGGGCGGGCAATGCGCACGCCGGGCAGCGATACGATACGTTGCAGCAATAGATCCAAGATGACCGGGCCGCCATGCCCCTGAAGTTCCAGGACATCTTCGCCGGTAAAGGAATGGGGGCCAGGGAAGAACAGGGAAATGCCCTGATCAAGCGTAGCACCGCCGTCGTCGCGAAAGGGCAGGTATTCCGCCTGACGCGCCCGCGGTAGCTTACCCAGTAGCGCGCGGGCCACCGTGGCGGCCAGGGGGCCTGAGACGCGCAGAATGCCGACGCCGCCGCGTCCGGGCGGGGTGGCAAGGGCTGTGATGGTATCCGTCTGGCTCATTGAAACGCTCGCTTGGCGCCGCGGGGCGCGGTTGAAAAAATTAAGGCGGTCATAACCATGACCGCCTTATCAGCATGGCTCGGGCCGGGTGCGCGCCGTTATTTGGCTTTTTTATCCCTGCTGTGTAGGCCGCGCTTTTCCAGGCCGCGATAGATAAGCTGCTGCTGGATAATGGTCACCAGGTTGCTGACGATATAGTACAATACCAGACCCGACGGGAACCACAGGAAGAACACGGTGAAGATCACCGGCATAAAGGTCATGATCTTCTGCTGCATCGGGTCAGTGATGGTGGTGGGCGACATCTTCTGGATGAAGAACATGGTAATGCCCATCAGTACCGGCAGGATGTAGTAGGGATCCTGGGCCGAGAGGTCATGGATCCACAGGGCGAACGGCGCATGGCGCAATTCGATGGAGCCTGACAGCATGTAATACAGCGCCAGGAAGATCGGCATCTGAATCACCAGCGGCAGGCAGCCGCCCAGTGGATTAACCTTCTCCGCCTTGTACAGCGCCATCATTTCCTGGTTTTGGCGTTGTTTATCATCACCCAGGCGCTCGCGCATCGCCGCCAGTTTCGGCTGCAGCATGCGCATCTTGGCCATCGAGGTGTACTGCGCCTTGGTCAGCGGGTACATGATGCCGCGCACGATAAAGGTAATGATAATAATGGAGAAGCCCCAGTTGCCGATATAGCTGTGGATGAATTTCAGCAGCTTGAACAGCGGTTGGGAGATGAACCATAGCCAACCGTAATCGACCGCCAAATCCAGATGCGGGGCGATGGCCGCCATCTTGTCCTGGATTTCCGGGCCGAGCCACAACGTGGCTTTCAGCTCGCTTTGGCCGCCGGCCGCGACGGTGACAGGGGCGGATTTAAAGCCGACGGCCGCCTGGCCGTTGCCCAAGTCGGTGGTGTAGAAAGTGTTTTTGCCCTGGGTGAAAGGCACCCAAGCCGTGGCGAAATACTGCTGCAGCATGGCGACCCAGCCACCCTCGGTGCTGACGGAGAGATTCTCGCCCTTGATATCTTTGAAGCTGTACTTCTGATATTTGTCGTCGGTAGTGGAATACGCCGCGCCCCGATAAGTGTGCAAAGCGAAGTTGCTGCTGCCGGTATCACGCGTCTTGGGCAAATCAATGGATTGTTTCAGTTGACCGAACAACGTCAGCTCAAGCGGTTGCGCACTGGCGTTATTAATATCGTAATTAACATTTAACGCGAAATCGCCGCGTTTCAAGATGAAGGTCTTGGTGTACACCGCGCCGTCAGGCGCGGTGGTATAGGTCAGCGGCACGCGCAATTCGCTCTGGTTATCCGCCAGAACATAGGTGTCCTGGTTGGTGGTATACAGCGGGCGTTCGCCGTTGGCGGGATTATCCGGGCCGTTTTTACCGGTTAAGCCGCTTTGCGCCTGATAGACGAATTCCGCGGAGGTTTCCAGCAAATGGAAAGGCTGCGGCGAACCCAGTTTATCGGGATAAGACAGCAGGAAAGCCTGCTCGATGTCACCGCCGCGGGTATTGATTTTCAGCGACAGCAAGTCGGTTTTCACCGTAATGAGCTGGCCCTGTCCGCTGGCCGGCACGCCCTGACTGTCCGGGTCTGCCGTTGTGGTGTTCGCGGTCTGGGCGGTAGGCTTGGGAGCATGGTCCGTCTGCCAGGCCTGCCAGATTATGAAAGACACGAACAGCAGAGCGATGACAAGAAGATTGCGTTGCGAATCCATTGTTAGTGTTCTCTGTTGTCAAAGGTTTTTGGCGGCACGGGATCTTCGCCACCTGGGTTCAAAGGGTGGCATTTTAATACGCGTTTTAATGTCAACCAACTGCCTTTTAACATACCAAACCTGCGTATCGCCTCAATTCCATACTGCGAACAAGTGGGCCGGAACCGGCAATGAGGTCCCAGCAACGGGCTGATCACGAGTTGATAACCGCGTATCAACCCGATTAGCAGCTTTGAGACTGGCGACAATGGCGGCGCCATAATTTTTCTAACGCTTCCGTCAGGGCATGGTTATCCAGATCGGCCACGCCTTTTTTGGCGATGACCACAAAATCCATGGCGGGCAGGGCGTGCTGATGTAGGCGGAAACTTTCGCGCGTCAGGCGCTTGATCCGGTTTCGTTCATGGGCCCGTTTTACATGTTTTTTGGCGACCGTGAGACCGACGCGGGGATGCCCCAGCGTGTTCAGGCGGCCGAGGATGGTGACATGCGGCGTGCCGGCCCGTTGAGGCTGCTGGAAGACGAAAGTAAAATGATTGGGAGTTAACAACCGTAACTCCCTGGGAAATGCGAGCTTAACCACCCGGTGGGCAAGCTTTCTTACTTGGAAGATACGGTCAGGCGTGTACGGCCTTTCGCACGGCGACGTGCCAAAACCTGACGACCGTTCTTCGTTGCCATACGAGCACGGAAACCGTGGGTACGGTTGCGTTTCAATACGGACGGTTGGAAAGTGCGTTTCATAGCGATTTCTACCTAAACTTTGATAATTACTGATCAGTAAACGCGTTTGGCCGCTCGGCGTGAAAACGACCGACGCCTCAATCGCATAACGAAACGATTAAAGAGGTGGGATTGTAATAATTGTACAGTCCCGAGTCAATTTACATCGCGCATGCCCGCCTGAATACCCGTGTTCATACCAGAATCTCCGTCCGGCAAGTCGGACAGGACAACAGACGTCATGCGTAGGCTGAGTAATTATACGGGGTTCACGCCAAAGCGCAAGGATCTCGCGGGATCTACTCTATTCCTGGCAGGATCACATGTCCTCGATCCCGGCCGAAAAATTCAGACTATGCTTAATTTCGGCGATCATAAGGCTTACTTTTTATCCAGCGAGGACAGAATCAGGTACACTCCCAAGCGCCCGGTTACCCTGTGGATAAAAAGGATGAAAACTGTGTAGAAGAGGAGGATCTGCGGCGCGGTTTGCGTTATGATCCGCACTCCCTGACGGGATCCCCGCCAAGATCCGTCGCGGGAAAAACCGTTTAAGGCGGTTCGCAGGTTGCATCACGGTAATCTGTGTCAAAAAGATGATCCTGAATCATACAGTTTTGTTTCTTTGTCTTTTGTTGATCTTGTTCGATTGGAGTCCGCCGTGTCACTTTCGCTTTGGCAGCAATGTCTTGCCCGGTTACAGGATGAGTTACCTGCCACAGAATTCAGTATGTGGATACGCCCCCTACAGGCGGAACTGAGTGACAACACTCTGGCGCTTTACGCCCCTAATCGGTTCGTGCTGGATTGGGTGCGGGATAAGTATTTGAACAACATCAACGGGTTGCTGAATGACTTCTGCGGCACCGATGCACCGCTGCTGCGCTTTGAGGTGGGCAGCAAGCCGCCGCAAATGGCGGTGCTTCAGCCCGCGAGCCATCACGCCAGCGAGGTGCCGTCACAAGCGGTGGTCGCCCGTCCGCGGCCCAGCCGGCCGAGCTGGGATAACGCTCCGCTGCAGCCGGAGCTCTCTTATCGCTCCAATGTGAATCCCAAACATAACTTTGACAATTTCGTCGAAGGTAAATCGAACCAGCTGGCCCGCGCCGCGGTGCGGCAGGTCGCCGATAATCCCGGCGGCGCCTATAATCCGCTGTTCCTTTATGGCGGCACCGGGCTGGGCAAGACCCATCTGCTGCACGCGGTGGGCAATGGCATCATGGCGCGCAAGGCCAACGCCAAAGTGGTGTATATGCATTCCGAGCGTTTTGTCCAGGATATGGTCAAGGCATTACAAAATAACGCCATCGAGGAATTTAAACGCTATTACCGGTCGGTGGACGCGTTGCTTATCGATGACATTCAGTTTTTCGCCAATAAGGAGCGCTCGCAGGAGGAGTTTTTCCATACCTTCAATGCGCTGCTGGAGGGCAATCAGCAGATTATTCTGACCTCCGATCGCTATCCCAAGGAAATAAACGGCGTTGAAGACCGGTTGAAGTCGCGGTTTGGCTGGGGGCTGACGGTGGCGATTGAGCCGCCGGAGCTTGAGACGCGCGTGGCGATATTAATGAAGAAAGCCGATGAGAACGCGATCCGCCTGCCGGGGGAAGTGGCTTTTTTTATCGCCAAGCGTTTACGTTCCAACGTACGCGAGCTTGAAGGGGCGTTGAATCGCGTCATTGCCAACGCTAACTTCACCGGCCGGGCGATTACCATTGATTTTGTGCGCGAAGCGCTGCGGGATCTGCTGGCGCTGCAGGAAAAGCTGGTCACCATTGATAATATCCAGAAAACCGTCGCGGAATACTATAAAATCAAGGTGGCCGATTTGCTCTCCAAGCGGCGTTCACGCTCGGTAGCCCGCCCCCGGCAGATGGCGATGGCGTTATCGAAAGAATTAACCAATCATAGCCTGCCCGAAATCGGCGACGCGTTCGGCGGGCGCGATCATACCACGGTGCTGCACGCCTGCCGGAAAATCGAGCAATTGCGTGAAGAGAGCCACGATATTAAAGAAGATTTCTCTAACTTAATCAGAACATTGTCTTCCTAACTATGAAATTTACCGTTGAACGTGAGCATCTGCTTAAGCCCCTGCAACAGGTCAGCAGCCCGTTGGGGGGACGCTCGACATTACCGATTCTGGGTAACCTGCTATTGCAGGTGACGGAAGACCGCTTGCTGCTGACCGGTACCGATTTGGAAATGGAAATGGTCGCGCGGGTCGCGCTGAGCGACGCTCATGAGCCGGGCGCCACCACGGTGCCGGCGCGCAAGTTTTTTGACATTTGCCGCGGCCTGCCGGAAGGGGCGGAAATCGCCGTGACGTTGGAAGGTGAACGGATGCTGATTCGCTCGGGGCGCAGCCGCTATTCGCTTTCCACACTGCCCGCCTCCGACTTTCCCAATTTGGATGATTGGCAAAGCGAGGTGGAATTCACCCTGTCGCAGTCAATTTTGAAACGATTAATCGAATCGACGCAGTTCTCGATGGCCCATCAGGATGTGCGTTACTACCTCAACGGTATGCTATTTGAAACCGAAGGCGAGGAGCTGCGTACCGTGGCCACCGACGGGCACCGCCTGGCGGTCTGCGCCATGTCTGTCGGCGAGGCGCTGCCGTCCCACTCCGTTATTGTGCCGCGCAAAGGCGTGATGGAGCTGGTGCGCATGCTGGACGGCGGCGAAAACCCCGTTAAGCTGCAAATCGGCAGCAACAATATTCGCTCCAGCGTCGGTGATTATATCTTTACGTCCAAACTGGTCGACGGCCGTTTTCCCGATTATCGCCGCGTGTTGCCGAAGAATCCCGATAAAACCCTGGAGGCGGGCTGTGATGTGCTCAAGCAAGCCTTCGCCCGGGCCGCGATCCTCTCCAATGAAAAGTTTCGCGGTGTGCGGCTCTATCTCAGCGCCAACCAGCTGAAAATTACCGCCAATAATCCCGAACAGGAAGAAGCGGAAGAGATCCTCGACGTCGCCTATCAGGGCAGCGAGATGGAAATCGGTTTCAACGTCAGCTATGTACTTGACGTGCTAAATGTCCTGAAATGCGAGGAAGTGCGGCTGCTGCTGACCGATGGGATGTCCAGCGTGCAGATTGAAGACAGCGCCAGCCAGGCGGCCGCCTATGTCGTTATGCCGATGCGTCTGTAGCCAATGTGGTAAGGTAGTGTGAGTTGATGGCTCTGTCGCGTCTGTTGATTCGTGATTTTCGTAACATCGCCTCCGCAGATTTGTCCTTGGCCGCCGATTTCAACTTTCTGGTGGGTGCCAACGGCAGCGGTAAAACCAGCGTTTTGGAGGCGATTTACACGCTTGGCCACGGCCGCGCGTTTCGCAGTTTGCAATCCGGGCGGGTTATACGCCATGAGCAGCCGGAATTCGTGCTGCATGGGCGTATTGATGCCGGACAGCTGGACGCGCGCGCGACTTCGGTGGGGCTGTCGCGCAATCGACTGGGCGACAGCACGGTGCGTATTGACGGCAGCGACGGCCATAAAGTGGCGGAACTGGCCCAACTCTTACCGATGCAGCTGATTACGCCGGAGGGGTTTACGCTGCTCAACGGCGGCACCAAATACCGGCGCGCATTTATGGACTAGGGCTGTTTCCATAATGAACCGGGTTTTTTTACCGTATGGAGCAACCTGCTCCGGTTGCTGAAACAGCGCAATGCCGCCCTGCGTCAGGTCAGCCGTTATCAGCAGCTGTGCGCATGGGATCAGAAGCTAATACCGCTGGCGAATCGTATCAGTGAATGGCGCGCCGACTACAGCGAGGCTATCGCGACGGATATTACCGCCACCTGCGCGCAATTTTTGCCGGAGTTTCGCCTCGACTTCCGCTTCCAACGCGGCTGGGACAAAGAAAGCGATTTTGGCGAGCTGTTGGAACGCCAGTTCGAGCGCGATCGCGCGCTGACCTACACCGCATCGGGTCCTCATAAAGCGGATTTCCGTATCCGCGCCGAAGGCGTACCGGTGGAGGATATTCTGTCGCGCGGTCAGCTGAAATTATTAATGTGCGCTCTGCGTTTGGCGCAGGGCGAATTCCTTATCCACCGGAACGGGCGGCGTTGTCTGTATCTTATCGATGACTTCGCGTCCGAACTGGACACCGGACGCCACCGCTTATTGGCGGAGCGTCTAAAAGCCACCCACGCCCAGGTTTTCGTCAGCGCGGTCAGCGCGGATTAAATCCGTGATATTACCGATGAAAAGGGCAAGATGTTCAAGGTGGAACAGGGTAAAATAAGCCTCCAATCCGAAGTTTAAAATGAGCGGGAAACGTTGATGTCGAATTCTTATGACTCCTCAAGTATCAAAGTACTCAAAGGACTGGACGCGGTGCGCAAGCGCCCGGGTATGTATATCGGCGATATCGATGATGGTACCGGTCTGCATCATATGGTATTCGAGGTTGTGGACAACGCTATCGACGAAGCTCTTGCTGGTCACTGTAAAGAAATCGTGGTCATGATCCACGAGGACAATTCGGTTTCCGTCCAGGATGATGGTCGCGGTATTCCGACCGGCATTCACGAAGAAGAGGGCGTATCCGCCGCCGAAGTCATCATGACCGTGCTGCATGCGGGCGGGAAGTTCGACGACAACTCCTATAAGGTGTCGGGCGGCCTGCACGGCGTCGGTGTGTCGGTGGTGAACGCCCTGTCGGAAAAACTCGAGCTGATGATAAAACGCGAAGGCAAAGTGCATCAGCAGACCTATCATGGCGGCGTGCCCCAATCGCCGCTGGAAGTGGTGGGTGAAACCGATCAGACCGGCACCACAGTGCGGTTCTGGCCGAGCTTTGCCACTTTCACCAATAATACCGAATTCCAATACGAAATCCTGGCCAAGCGGCTGCGTGAGTTGTCCTTCCTCAACTCCGGGGTGTCTATCCGTTTGCAGGACAAGCGCAACGACAAAGAAGACCACTTCCATTACGAAGGCGGCATTAAGGCTTTCGTGGAATATCTGAACAAGAACAAAACCCCTATCCACCCGAACGTGTTCTATTTTTCCACTGAAAAAGACAGTATCGGCGTGGAAATCGCGCTGCAATGGAACGACGGGTTCCAGGAAAATATTTATTGCTTCACCAACAATATTCCCCAGCGCGACGGCGGTACACATTTGGCCGGCTTCCGCGCTGCTATGACCCGTACGCTGAATTCCTATATGGATAAAGAAGGCTACAGCAAGAAGGCCAAAGTCAGCGCCACCGGCGACGACGCCCGTGAAGGCCTTATCGCCGTCGTTTCGGTTAAGGTGCCGGATCCGAAGTTCTCTTCCCAAACCAAGGACAAGCTGGTTTCCTCGGAGGTGAAATCCGCGGTGGAGTCGCTGATGAACGAACGGCTGGTGGAATATCTGCTGGAAAATCCCAACGACGCCAAAATCGTGGTGGGTAAAATCATCGATGCCGCCCGCGCCCGTGAAGCCGCCCGTAAGGCGCGCGCGATGACCCGCCGTAAGGGGGCGCTGGATCTGGCCGGTTTGCCCGGTAAGCTGGCGGACTGCCAGGAACGCGATCCGGCGCTGTCCGAACTGTACCTGGTGGAGGGTGATTCCGCCGGTGGTTCGGCCAAGCAGGGCCGTAACCGCAAAAATCAGGCGATATTACCGCTGAAAGGGAAGATTCTTAACGTTGAAAAAGCCCGTTTTGACAAAATGCTCTCTTCCCAGGAAGTCGCCACGCTGATAACCGCTCTTGGCTGCGGCATCGGCCGCGATGAATATAATCCGGATAAGCTGCGCTACCACAATATCATTATCATGACCGATGCCGACGTCGATGGCTCGCATATCCGCACCCTGTTGTTAACCTTCTTTTATCGTCAGATGCCGGAAATTATCGAGCGCGGCCATGTGTTTATCGCCCAGCCGCCGCTTTATAAAGTCAAGAAGGGCAAGCAGGAGCAATATATTAAAGATGACGAGGCGATGGATCAGTATCAGATAGCGCTGGCGATGGATGGCGCCACGCTGCACGCCAACGCCCATGCCCCGGCACTGGTCGGCGAGCCGCTGGAGAATCTGGTCGCCGAGCATTATGCCGTGCAAAAGATGATTGGCCGCATGGAGCGCCGCTTCCCGCGTGCGCTGCTTAACCATCTGATTTATCAGCCGGCATTGACCGAAGCGCAGCTGCATCAGCAGGTCACAAGCTGGATCGCGTCGCTGGTGCAAGCGCTGAACGATAACGAGAAGCACGGCAGCAGCTATAGCTTCAAAGTGCAGGAAAATCGCGAGCGCCAGCTGTTCGAGCCGCTGCTGCGCGTGCGGACGCATGGCGTCGATACCGATTATCTGCTGGATTACGATTTTATCCACGGCGGTGAGTATCGCAAACTGGCGACGCTTGGCGAAAAGCTCAGCGATCTTATCGAGGCGGATGCCTATATCGAGCGCGGTGAACGCCGCCAGCCGGTCACCAGCTTTGAACAGGCGCTGGAATGGCTGGTGAAAGAGTCGCGCCGCGGCTTGGCGGTGCAGCGCTATAAAGGTCTGGGCGAGATGAATCCCGAACAGCTGTGGGAAACCACCATGGACCCGGATAGCCGGCGCATGTTGCGCGTCACGGTGAAAGACGCCATCGCCGCCGATCAGCTCTTTACCACGCTGATGGGGGATGCGGTCGAGCCACGGCGCGCGTTTATTGAAGAAAACGCGCTAAAGGCGGCGAATATCGATATTTGACGGCTGATACAGACCTATCCGACATCCGGGACTCACCTCCCGGATTTTTTTTGCCACGCTTTCACCGACGAGGGGGCGTTAGGCCGCCGCGGGCGGCGGGCTATCTCACCGGTTTTGGCCAGAATGGCGTCCTATTTTACCGGGCTTGCCGGCGCACCGCTTAATAAAATTGCCTCCCCCTTGTCATTGTCCCGAATTATCCCTGGCGGATGCTATGGTGGTGTCGGTCGCCAATAGCGCCGGCGCGACAACGGTTGACAGCGTTGTCGGGTCATATAGGCTAAAGTGACCGCTGCCCTAAAGCAGTTAAAAACAAGCGGCAGGCATCAGATTTATGCTTGTGGCGCAATCCAAGAGGATGCGATGGCGATAAAATTGATTGCAATTGATATGGACGGGACGCTGTTAAATCATAAACACGAAATTACCCCGGCGGTAAAAGACACTATCGGCGTGGCGCGCGGCAAGGGCGTTTACGTTGCGCTGGCCGACCGGCAGGCCCTATATCGGTATAGAACGGTATCTCATGGAGCTGGATTTACAAGCAGAGGGGAATTTCTGTATTACCAATAACGGCGCGCTGGTACAGCGGACGGTCGACGGGTCGTGTATTTCGCAAACGGTGCTTGATATTAACGATTATCGCTACCTGGAGGCTTTATCCCGGCAGCTTGAGGTCCATTTCCTCGCGCGGGATTTCGATACGCTTTACACCGCAAATCGCGATATTAGCCGCTATACGGTCTATGAGGCCTCATTAACCGGCATGCCTTTCAAGTTTCGCACCGTTGCGGAAATGGACGCCTCCCTACGCTTCCCGAAAGTCATGATGATAGACGACCCCTATATTCTGGATGCGGCCATCAAACGCATTCCGCAGGAAGCGTTCGAGCGTTATACCATCATGAAAAGCGAGCCCTATTATCTGGAATTACTAAGTAAACAGGCCAATAAGGGCACGGTGGTAAAAGCATTGGCGGAACATCTGGGATTGGATCGCGATGAGGTGATGACCTTTGGCGATCAGGCCAACGATCTGGCGATGATTGAGTATGCCGGCACCGGCGTTGCGATGGGTAATGCCATCGACGAAATCAAAGCCGCCAGTCAATTCGTCACCCAGACCAATCTGGAAGATGGGGTGGCGCTGGCCATTTGCAGATTCCGACGTATCCGATCATTTGTTCCGGCAACATCCGATCAGTTATTCCGATATTTTCCGATCACCCATTCCAGTGATATTCGATCACGTGTTCGCTTATCTTCTGACTCAGTTTTAGTCTATTTTTCCGTAAGCGCCCCGTGGAGGACGTCTTGAATTATTGGTGGGTTT
>NZ_JBLKSS010000149.1:0-12754 GCF_047607725.1 Sodalis sp. (in: enterobacteria)
GCGCACTACGACGATGAGATGGACTACATCACCGAGCGCGGCGCCACGCAGGTGGAAAGCTCGGCAGCCGCAAACACGGGCCGTCTGCGGCCGCAAACGTCGAGTAACAGTTATCGCAGCTCCGCCATAACGAGCTGACGCAGCATCTCCACATGGGCCGCATCGTCGTTCAGCGCCGGAATATAATGGAACGCGCTGCCGCCGGCATGTTCAAATATTTCCCGATTTTGTGCCTGGATCTCTTCCAGCGTTTCCAGGCAATCGGCGGCGAAACCGGGGCAAATTACCTGCACCCGCTTCACCCCCTGCGACGATAGGCTTTTCATCGTTTCATCCGTGGCGGGCAGTAGCCAGGGATCGCGGCCGAAACGCGACTGAAAAGTCATCAGCACCTGTTCGGCCGGATAATCCAGCGCCGTGGCCAGGGCCTGGCGCGTGACATCGCACCGCTGCGGATAATCGTCTCCCTCTTCGGCGTAGCGCTGCGGTATACCGTGGAAAGAGAGCACCAGGCGATCCGGTCTGCCGTGCCGGGCAAACGCTGGCGCTCAGCGCGGCAATATACGCCGGATGCGCCACGTAATCGCGAATGAAGCTTATGGACGGTAAGCATCGGTAATCCATCAGGCTGCGCGCCACCGCATCCCAAATCGCGGCGCTGGTGGAGCAGGAATACTGCGGATACAGCGGCAGGATGTATAAGCCGGGTGATGTCTTGGGCGAGAAGCCGCGCCTGCGGCAGCGCCGGCTGGCCATAGCTCATCGCCAGCTCCACCACGACATCCGGCAGGCTGGCGGCCAGCGCCTGCTGCTGACGACGGCTGTAAACCAAAAGCGGCGAACCCTCCTCCATCCAGACACTTTGATACAGCTTGGCCACCCTCGGCGAACGCAACGGCAGGATAACGCCGTACAGCAGCGGTAACCACAACGCGCGCGGCGTATCCACCACGCGCCTGTCGCTGAGGAATTCGGCCAAATAGAGCTTGACCGCCTTGAGGGTGGGGGCTTCCGGCGTGCCCAGATTGACCATCAATACGCCGTATTTTTCCTGCCTCATTGCCGTTTCCTTATCGGTTCGTCGCTGGCGCTAACCCCATGGATTTATCAGGGTTAAACCCGCTATCGGAGAAGGTATTGTAGCGGAAAAGCGGGCTTTGAGAATGGTTATCATCCATTATCATTGCAATAGGTGATGTCTGATGCAGCGTACTCGGGCGCGTCGTCGGCGCGCAGGGGTGTCGTTCGCGATGGCGTCATTCCTTCGCGGGCGCACCGTACGAGGGTCGTTGGGTGAGAGTACGTCGTTCAAGGGTAAGACGTAGGAAAGCGCGTCGCCAGCAAAACGCCCAGGCAAGCGCCTAGCTGCTCATGACGACGGCACTCTCCGCAGCTGACGCATCCGACTTACGGCCCGCGCCCGTGCATAAGCAATACCGCCGCCGTGCCCGGCGCCGGCCAGTTCCCGAGATCCGCCCGGTAAGCAAGACAATCGCCCGGCAGGGTCACTGCCGTCCTCGCGTCGGCCGATATCAACGGCCCACACGGTGAAGAGGTTCATCGCCGTAGCGGCCATTCAGGCCCGTGCGCCAACCGAGAACAGCGGGCCGCCCGGTGCGCAGGCTATCGGTGTCGGTCACCGTTTCCGCACAGGCCGCTGCTTGACGAGGACAAGAACGGCGAAAAATCCGGCGATGAATCAGCCGAGGATAGCGGCCAGCTCGGCGCTAACCTCGTTCACATTGCGGGTGCCGTCGATCGTGAAATAGCGGGTATTACCTGCATCCGCTTCTTTACGGTAATAGTTGATCAGGGGCGCGTTCTGTTGATGGTATTCCACCAGACGCTTGTGTACGGTGTCCTCCTGATCATCCTTGCGGGTGGTCAACGGCTCGCCGGTGACGTCATCCTTGCCCTCCTGTTTGGGCGGGTTGAACTTCACGTGGTAAACCCGGCCCGAAGGCGCATGCACCCGGCGACCGACGATACGGTCGATGATAAGCGTATCCGGCACCGCGAACTCCAGCACATAATCCACCGCAATACCCGCCTCTTTCATGGCATCCGCCTGGGGAAGGGTACGGGGAAACCCATCCAGTAGGAACCCATTGCGGCAATCATCTTGTTTAATGTGTTCTTTGACCAGCGCGATCACCAGCTCATCGGTCACCAGTTTGCCGGCATCGATGAGCGCCTTGGCCTGCTTGCCGAGTTCGGATTGCGCCTTCACCGCGGCACCTAGCATATCGCCGGTGGAAATCTGCGGAATGCCTTACTTCTCCATGATAAATTGTGCCTGAGTGCCTTTACCAGGGCCCAGCAGAATGATACACATTGCGTCAATCCCCTTGCTAATCCAAAAGTATTTTAAAATATAAAAAAAAACGATAAACCATACCACTACCGGCACGCATTCCTCAAGCAACCGATATCGTTGGCGGCGGTTGTCCGCGGCTTTCGGATTTGCCTGAGGAAAACGGCCCGCCGCTAGCGCATCCGATCATAACGTAAAACCGTTCTGGCGGCGCGGGAATATCATGGCATAGAGAAACTTTTAGCGCCTGGCGGCCAGGGAAAACTGCCTGTGGAGGTAGGTAGGAGGCGTGCTTCGCGCGGCCGAGGCTCGTCGCGGCTATTCCGCCCGCAGCGCGCAGTGAAGGCATAAACAGGGAGCCTAGACATTATTTCGCGGCTAAACGGCGCGCAGAGAAGGCGGCAAGTCCTCCCTTAGTCGGGGGATTTGCCGCGCTACCGTTAGGCGTTCAGCAGTTGGTTCATACGGCGGATGAACTGGTTAGGATCCTCAAGCGTACCGCGCTCGGCCAGCAACGCCTGATCCAGCAGCAGCTCTACCCATTCGCCAAACGCGCCGTCATCGGCCATATCGGCGGTGCGTTTTACCAGCGGGTGCTCCGGATTCAGTTCAAAGATATATTTGATCTCCGGCGCGGCTTGGCCTGCGGYGGCAAACAGTTTGGCCATTTGCGTCGTCATATCATTGGCGTCAGTGGTGAYGACCGCGGGGGTATCGGTCAAGCGATGCGTGAGCYGCACCTCTTTGATGCGCTCGCCGAGATAGGTCTTCACGCGCTCAACGAAAGGCTCAAGCGCCTTTTCGGCCTCTTTTTGCTCTTCGTTTTCCTCATCGGCCAGTTTATCCAGCGACGGATCGGCTTTGCTGACCGACTGGAAGGCTTTACCATCAAACTCCGTCAGATAGCTCATCATCCATTCATCAATACGATCGGAGAGCAGCAGCACTTCGATGCCCTTCTTACGCCGCAGCTCCAGATGGGGACTGCTCTTGGCGGCAGCATAGCTGTCGGCGGTGATATAGTAAATTTTTTCTTGTCCTTCCACCATGCGGCCAACGTACTCTTCCAGCGCGACGGTTTGCGCCGGGCTATAGCCGTGGGTTGAGGCAAAACGCAGCAGTTTGGCCACCGCTTCACCGTTGGCGGGATCCTCGCCCGGCCCTTCTTTCAGCACCAAGCCGAACGCCTGCCAGAACGATTGATACTGTTCGGCGTCGTCCTTGGCCAGCTTTTCCAGCATCGACAGGGCACGTTTGGTCAGCGCCCCTTTCAGATTCTGCGTAATACGGCTGTCTTGCAAGATTTCCCGCTGCACGTTCAGCGGCAAATCGTTGGAATCAATTAACCCCTTCACGAAACGCAGATAGTTCGGCATGAATTGTTCGGCATCATCCATGATGAATACGCGCTGCACATAGAGTTTAAGCCCGTGTTTGTGCTCACGGTTCCACATATCCCAAGGCGCCTTTGCCGGGATATAAAGCAGACTGGTGTATTCCTGTTTCCCTTCGACGCGGTTATGGCTCCAGCTTAACGGGTCGCTGAAGTCATGGGACAAATGCTTATAAAATTCTTTATATTCCTCGTCGCTGATATCGGCCTTGTTGCGGGTCCACAGCGCCTGTGCTTTATTGATTTTTTCCCAGGTCACGACCTCTTCGTCGCTGCCTTCTTCGTCGCTTTTGGTACGCGTCTCGATTTCCACCGGCAGCGCGATATGGTCTGAGTATTTACCGATGACGCTCTTAAGGCGCCAGTCGTCGAGGAATTCGTCCTCGCCCTCGCGCAAATGCAGGGTGATTTCCGTTCCGCGCTCCGGCTTGACGATATCGGCGATGGCGTAATCGCCCTCGCCTGCGGATTCCCAGAACACCCCTTCGTCGGCATTCGCGCCGGCGGCCCGCGTGCGGACGGTGACTTTGTCCGCCACGATAAAGGCCGAATAGAACCCGACGCCGAATTGGCCGATAAGCTGGCTGTCTTTTAGCTGATCGGATCCCATCGATTCAAGGAAAGCCTTGGTGCCGGATTTGGCAATGGTTCCCAAATTGTCGATTACTTCGTCGCGGCGCATGCCGATACCGTTATCGCTGAGCGTGATCGTGCGTTTTTCTTTATCGCTGGACAGACGAACGCGCAAATCGCCGTGCCCTTCGCATAAATCCGGCTGCGACAGGGCGCGAAAACGCAGTTTATCCACCGCATCCGATGCGTTGGAAATCAGTTCGCGCAGGAAGATTTCTTTATTGGAATAAAGGGAATGGATCATCAGATGAAGCAGCTGCTTTACTTCCGATTGGAATCCGCGGGTTTCTTGTCCTTTCATACTCATGTTTTACCTCAATCCAAATGCGACCAAACAGGCGGTTAAAGACGGCAATGATGAACAAATGGGGTTAAGACGAAGGAATTTCAAGCGGTAAGAAAAAAAAGCGCGCCAACGGCCGGCGGACCGGCCTGAGGCGAGGTTAAAATTTAATGGGATGACGACCGGCCAGCGAGTGCGACAGCGTGGTGCCGTCCACCATTTCAAGCTCGCCTCCAACCAGCACGCCGTAATGCGCGCACATTTCGGCGATATAATTGGCGGTTGCTTCCCCCTCCACCGTCGGGTTGGTGGCGAGGATCACCTCCTGGATGCGCTCGCTTTCAAGCCGCTCCTGCAGCCGGCTGAGACCGATATCGTCCGGGCCGATACCGTCAAGGGGCGACAGGTGCCCCATCAGCACGAAATAGCGCCCGGCGAATTGGCCGGTCTGCTCAATAGCGTGAATATCCGTCGGGCTTTCCACCACGCAGATCTGGCCGGACTGCTGCCGGCGGGGATTCGCGCAAATAGTGCAGATCGCTTGTTCGGTGAAGGTACGGCAATCGGAGCAGTGGCCGATTTCCGACATCGCGCGGGTCAGCGCCTGCGGCAGGCGCATCCCGCCGCTGCGATCGCGCTGCAGCAAGTGGAAAACCATACGCTGCGCCGATTTCGGCCCGACGCCAGGCAGGCAGCACAAGGCCTCCGTTAATGCCTCCAGTAATGGACTGGTTTGCATCAGAACGGCATTTTAAAACCAGGAGGAAGCTGCATGCCGCTGGAAACGGCGGCCATTTTTCCTTCTGGGTTTCAGCGACTCGGCGGGCGGCGTCGTTGAACGCCGCGGCGATCAGATCTTCTAGCATGTCTTTATCATCCTCCAGCAGGCTGGGATCGATTTCGACACGGCGGCAATTGTGCGCGCCATTGATGGTGATCTTGACCAGGCCGGCGCCCGACTCACCGGTCACCTCCAGCTGCGCGATCTCTTCTTGCATCCGCTGCATTTTTTCCTGCATTTGCTGGGTCTGCTTCATCAGATTGCCCATTCCGCCTTTACCAAACATAGTCTTATCTCTCAGTTGCGTCGGGCCGCACTGGCGGCATGTTGCCCCAGCACGGCGGGTTATACGGGTCGGATACTGTCTTCATCCAACTCGGCGTCAAAAAAGCGCCGCAGCATTTGAATGTGCGAATCGTTCATCATCGCTTCCCGCGCCCGCATCAGTTTCTCTTCGTAAATCGCCTGGCGCCATTCCAGCGGCGTTTTCATCGCCGGATTATCATCTTCCGTTACGGTTAATTCAACCGGCGCGCCCAAATCGGCGCTTAGCGCGTCGCACAGGGCGTTTTGCGCCGTCGCCGAATTCAGATGACGCTGCGAGGCGCGTAGGTGCAGACAGACCTTGCCCGGCGCCAAATCTTCTTTCCAGGCGTTCAGGGCAAGCTGTTGCACCAGTTTGGGCACCGCCAGCCGATGCACCTGCGACGCCCAGGGATCCCGTTCCAGCGACTCTTCCACCAGAGACAAGGCCAGTTCCGGTGTTTTTTCATGCTCCAGCGCCGTACGCAGCGCTTTCGGGGTGGTCACCGGCGCCGGCTCGGCTTCGGGCTGCTGGCTGGCACGCCAGCGGTAAGCCTCCGGACGCGGTGCTTTCACCGGGTCTTTCCGGCCGGCGGCAGGCTGACGCTGCTGGGCGCGTTCGCCCACCGTGGCCAGCCACTCCAGCGCGCTGATGGCCGCTTTCTGGCGCGCCGGCGCCGATTCAGCCTTTTTTGTTTTTTGGCTCTCCTGACGTCGCAGCAAGGCGGTGCGGGCCTGCAAGAGCTGCGCGGTCGCGTCCGGCAATGGACTATCGCCGCCGGTGGGCGAGGCTGGCGGCTCGGCATTTTCCGACATTATCGCCCCCGGCTGCCAATCTACCTGCGCCTCATCATCATCGAAGCCGCTGGCGGCATACGCCTGCATGAGGCTTTCATCCGCACTGTCAACCGCAGTGGCTTGACGGGTAACGGGCGCGCCGCCGCTCGGTAGAGAAGGGGTCTGCCCGCCGGTCAACGCTGGCGCTCCCGCAGAAACGCCAGCGGCCGGCTTATGCCCCGGTGCCGCCTGTCCAGCGACATGGCCGGCGTCCGCATTTTGCGCTGCGGTGTCGGGTGGCGGAGAAACGCCTGCGCGACCGCCGCTATAAGCGGCGTACCCAAACGCGGACCCTGTTTGCCCTGCGACTGACGCCGCGGCGACATGGCCGCCGCCATGGGGAACTGACGCCATATCAGACGCTATGAAGTTTTCGTCACTGCCATGGGAATCTGCCGCCCTGTCAGACGCCGTGAAACGCCCATCCCTCCCATGGGGACTCGGCACCCTGTCAGACGCCGCCAGGGGGGCTAGGCCGGGCGCCGCACTCGGCCGGCCCTTAATCAGGGGGGGGACATTCACGCCGGCGCGCGACGTTACGCGATCCGCGGACGCGGCCCCTGATGCGACAGCTGCGCCGGTGGAAGGGCCGTCCTGGCCTGCGTCGGGGCTAAATTCAGCCGTTTTTTTTTCCGCGTTAGCCGGTATCACCGCCGCTTCCACCGCGGCGGGATGAAACGCCAGCGCGCGCAGTAGGCTCATTTCAACCCCCATCCGGGGGTCCGGTGCAAAAGGCAGCTCTTTGCGTCCTATAAGCAGGGTTTGGTAATACAGCTGTAAATCGGCCGGGGGAAGGCGACGGGCCAATTCCCGCAAACGCGGCACAATGGCGGGATCTTCCTCATCGTTCAATTGGTCCGGCAATAGCTGCCCCATCGCGAGACGGTGCAGCAAAGAGAGCATCTCAAGGAGCAGAGTTTCCCAATCCATACCGCGAGCGGCGCATTGCGCAAGCTGCGCCATCATCGCGCCGCCGTCGGCGTCGGCCAGCGCTTCGATAAGCGCCAGCGGCTGCTCGGTGTTCAGCGTGCCGAGCATCAGGCTTACCGCCTCAGCGCTAACTTCCCCCTGCCCCATGGCGATAGCCTGATCGGTCAGGCTCAGGGCGTCACGCATGCTGCCGTCGGCGGCGCGGGCCAGCAGCTGCAGCGCGTGCGGCGCGGCGGCGATATGCTCCTGCAGTAACACCGTCGACAGCTGGCCGCGGATTTGCTCGACGTCGAGCGCCTTTAAATGAAATTGTAAACAGCGGGAAAGGATGGTCACTGGCAGTTTCTGCGGATCGGTGGTAGCCAGTAAAAATTTGACGTGTGCCGGCGGCTCCTCCAGCGTTTTTAGCAGCGCGTTGAAGCTATGGCGGGACAGCATATGTACTTCATCGATGAGATACACCTTAAAGCGGCCGCGCGCCGGCGCGTACTGTACGTTATCCAGCAGCTCGCGGGTATCTTCTACTTTGGTCCGTGAGGCGGCATCGATTTCAATCAGATCGACGAAGCGGCCCTGCTCGATTTCGCGGCAATTATCACACTGGCCGCAGGGGGTGGCGGTGATACCGGTTTCGCAATTCAGCCCTTTCGCCAGAAGACGGGCGATGGTGGTTTTACCCACGCCGCGGGTGCCTGATAACAAGTAGGCATGATGGATCCTGCCCAATGATAGGCCGTTCGCCAGCGCCGTCAGGACATGCTCCTGACCTACTACATCGGCAAATGTTTGCGGACGCCACTTACGGGCAAGCACCTGATAGCTCATGAGTCGCGATTTACGTCGAAGGAACAGAGGGCCATGCTAACACAGCCTCACACCGCAGCGCGAGGCTGTTGTCATCAGTGACCGAGGAAGAACACCAGGCTGTAACTCGTTACGCCGATACTGTTGAGAAGCGTTTCACCGCCGAGGTCGGCCAGATTGATTACGAAGGCCGCATCCTGCACATCGCCGCCGAGCCGCCGGATAAGCTTCACCGTGGCGCCGATTGTCCCACCGGTGGCGAGCAGATCGTCCACCACCAGCACTTTATCGCCGGAGACGATGGCGTCTTTATGGATTTCGAGGCTGTCGGTACCGTATTCCAGCACGTAGCTTTCGCTGATGGTTTCACGCGGCAGCTTGCCGGGTTTGCGCACCGGAACGAACCTTAGCCCCAACGCTAGCACGACCGGCGCGCCGAACAAAAATCCGCGCGCTTCGGTGCCGACGATTTTGGTCAGCCCTTCATCACGATAACGATCGGCCAGCAACGCGATGCTGGCGGCATAGGCATGCGGATCTTCAAGCAGGCTGGTGACATCGCGAAACAAAATACCGGGTTTCGGATAGTCCGGAACCGATTTAATGCTTTGCTTGTATTAATGCTAATTGTTGTTCCGTAGCGGTCATAATGGGTATGCCTGGAAAGCCTTTATTCATTATTAACGCGGATCTTGTCATGGCTAAATAAGACTGACCGCGCACGAAAGCGCCCAAATCTATGCAAACTGCCGCGAAAATGCAACCTCCGGCAAACGCAGAGAAGGCAAATATTGACGTGGCGCAAGCCGCGCCGGCCGCCCCCGCGCGTTAATGCTGTGCATCGCAGAAAACGACGAGGTATTATCATAAAAGTCGACTCCGATGTCATTCATTACAGGTAAATGACGTGCACGCATCTCAACTGATTACCGTTCTTGGCGCCCGTCTTAACGAATTGGCCGTACGCATCGAAGCCCAGGGACACCCTGTTGTGAAACAATCCCGTTTCGATCATCTGCTCTTTAGCACCCGCGGCAACCGCCTTGGCGATTATTTGTCCGAGAGCCGCGCAACGCTTGCGCATTTGACCAGCGCGGTGAAACAGGGCCGTACCGAGCGCGTGGCCTGGCTGGCCCAGCGGCTAACCGATCAAATGTTGGCGCTTTCCCGTGAACTGGCCCCGCAAAATCTGCGCCAGGCGTCCCCCGCCGCCGCGCCGGAGGATATTTACGCCCGCCTGGCCGAGCATCAGGACTATGAGCGGCGGCTGCTGGCGATGATCCGCGATCGCGATAGCCTGCTCGCCGCCGCGGACGATCTCACCCGCGCGCGGCAGCTTCAGCAGGAAATCGCCGCGCTTGAAGGCCGCCTGCAGAGTTGCCGGCAGGCGCTGACCCGTCTTGAGTACCAGATAGAGCGGCGCGAGCAGGGCGAATAAAAAAAATAATCCGGCCGGCAGCACAAATTGGTTACCTATTCATCTTTTATAGTGTAAATAATATCCTCTATACTTGAGTTTACAGCCTGAGTTGAGCAGGAGAGCGAGGTGACCCTCAAAGACGAATCCCCCGAAATCAAACTGGCGGTCGATTTGATTATGCTGCTTGAGAAGAACGAACTGGCACCGGAGCTGGTGCTGGCGGCGCTGGAGATTGTCAAAAATGATTATTTGCGCAAAGCGGATACGGCGGAATAAACGTTTACCGTCTCTGCCTGAGCACGCCGTCAGACGGTTTGGGGCGCGTCGTTTTGCCCGCAGCGCAGCATCAGGCTCATGCGCAACATGTCGATCAGCGCGAAAACCAGGGTGCGCGACTCGGCCTGCAGATCAAAGCTCCCGGGAATGAACAGCCAGTTTTCCATGAGGCCAGACATAGAAGCGCGCAACATGATCGCCGCACGGCGGCAGTGCAGGGTCGCGGGCAGTTGCCGTTGTTCGATGCAGCGACCGAGCGTGGCCTCAAGCCGGCCGTAACATTCGTCGAAAAGCTGCGAACGCACTTCTTGATACAGCGCCATTTCACCCACAAACTCGCATTTATGAAACACTATTTCCATAAGCTCGCGCCACTGGCGATTGGATACGGTAGCGTCAAGAATGTAAATCATTGTCTCGGTTAACACATAAAGTGGATTGTCTGGATATTTTGTCTGATACTCTGTTTCAAAATCTCGGACCTTACTGTCGGCCGTGTGAAGTATTTCGTTAAATAACTCGGCTTTATTTTTGAAGTGCCAATAAATCGCGCCGCGCGTCACCCCGGCCAATGCCGCGATATCATTGAGCGAGGTGGCGGATACCCCTCTCTCGGAGAAGGCCTTGATTGCGGCGTCCAGTATATGCTGGCGGGTTTCCTGAGCCTGTCGTTTGGTTTTTCGTGCCATAGTGCCGTTTTGGAGTGGTCTTTGGATTTACATACATTCAAGAATGTATGTAACATAGCATAACGAAAAATGTAGCGCAGCACTGTCTTTGAGGCTTGTGATCACTTGATCAATTTTTTCAAATCGGAATCTTGGGGTTTATCTATGAACAAAAACAGAGGGCTATTGCCCCTGGCAGCCGTTCTGATGCTTTCCGGCAGTTTTATTCTCTCAGGCTGTGATAATAAAGAAGCCGCGCAGGCAGGTAATCAGCAGCAGGCTCCCGAAGTGGGCGTTGTGACGCTAAAAAAAACAAGCGCTTAATGTCACCACCGACTTACCGGGCCGCACCGCCGCTTTCCGGGTCGCGGAAGTCCGTCCACAGGTCGATGGCATTATCCTGAAACGTAATTTCGTCGAAGGCAGCGATGTCACGGCAGGCATCTCTTTGTATCAGATTGATCCGGCCACCTATCAGGCCGCCTATAACAGCGCCAAGGGCGATCTGGCGCAGGCGAATGCGGGCATCGCGCGGGTGACGGTAAACCGCTATAAAAAACTGCTCTCAACCAACTATGTCAGCCGCCAGGACTATGATCAGGCGGTGGCAACGCTGGCGCAAAACGATGCGGCCGTGCAGGCGGCGCTGGAAACCGCCCGCATCAATCTGGCCTACACCCGCGTCACCTCCCCGATAAGCGGCCGCATCGGCAAGTCCGCCTTTACCGAAGGCGCCTTGGTCACCAGCGCGCAAACGACCGCGATGGCGACCGTTCAGCAGTTGGACCCGATGTATGTCGACGTTACCCAGTCGAGTAATGACTTAATGCGTCTGCGTCAAGAACTGGAAAACGGCACGCTGAAACAGCACGACGGTAAAGCGACGGTGCGCCTGCTGATGGAAAACGGCGGCGAGTATGCACAGACGGGTACGTTGGAATTCTCTGATGTCACGGTGGATGAAACCACCGGCTCCATTACGCTGCGCGCTATTTTCCCGAATCCGCAGCATACGCTATTACCGGGTATGTTTGTGCGTGCCAAATTGGACCAGGATATCAATGAAAACGCTTTACTCGTGTCTCAACAGGGCGTCACCCACACGCCCCGTGGCGAGGCGAGCGCCATGGTGGTCGGGAGCGACAATAAAGTCGCGATCCGCCAGATCACGGCGCCGCAGGCCATCGGCGATAAATGGTTAGTCACCGCCGGATTACACGAAGGTGACAAAGTCATCGTCGCCGGCGTGCAAAAGGTGAAACCCGGCATGCAGGTCACCCCGAAAGAGGTGACCAACCAGGAAAAACAACCGGAACAACCGCAGCCTGACACCGCCAGCAAGTCTTAACAGGAACGGGTAATCCTTATGTCTAAGTACTTTATCGATCGTCCCATCTTCGCATGGGTGATTGCCATTATCATCATGCTGGCGGGGGCGCAGTCGATACTCAAGCTGCCGATCGAACAGTATCCGGCTATCACGCCTCCGACGATCCGTATTACCGCGACCTACCCCGGCGCGGATGCCTCAACGCTGCAGGATAGCGTGACGCAGATAGTCGAGCAGAATATGAACGGCATCGACCATCTGATGTACATGGCGTCCGACAGCGACACGTCCGGTACCGCGACCATCACCCTGACTTTTGAATCGGGTGCCGATCCGGATATCGCCCAGGTCCAGGTGCAGAACAAACTGCAGTTCGCGATGCCGTTGTTGCCTCAAGAAATTCAGCAACAAGGCGTACAGGTGCAGAAATCCAGCGCCAGCTTCCTTATGGTCGCCAGTTTTATCAGCGATGATAAAAACATGACCCAGGAAGATATCGCGGATTATGTCGGTTCCTCCATCAAGGATCCCATAAGCTGCACCAACGGCGTGGGCGAAGTGCAATTGTTCGTAAGCGTACGCCCAGCGCCGTCTGTTAATTCCCCATCAAGTTATTGAAGATGATGTCCATTATTTTTTTAATGGGTGCAATTCATGAAACAAACCCCACCAAAACCCTCAAGACGTCGTCCCAATTTCCCGCTGGACTTTAAAATTAAGCTGGTTGAGCAGGCGCTCCAGCCCGGCGTATCCATTGCCAAGCTGGCACGGGATAACGGTAT
>NZ_JBLKSS010000150.1:0-12546 GCF_047607725.1 Sodalis sp. (in: enterobacteria)
CAAACCGGGATGGAAATAAAAGTTATTAAAATCAATACAATGTGAAAATGCAATGAGCATAAGCGTGTAACGTAGGTTTACTGTCTCATACAACAAACCCACCAATAATTCAAGACGTCCTCCACGGGGCGCTTACCTGCAAAACGCCAGTTTCGCTGATTTCGCTAAACTGACCGTGAGCCACGCCACAGAGCAATTCGACGCAGAGGCCGGCAATGCGGTGGAGAACGCTTGGCGACAGGTGGGTGTCTTATCCTAATGGGGCCAGTCCTGCGGAAGATGCCGCAGCCCCCCGGGAGAACAGCATGGACAGATTACCTGTTTTGGATGACTGTAGCGTGATTGCGGTGTCGCGTGAAGGCGGCTTTGCCTATATCCCGGCGCTGGCGAGTCCGCAGCGCTTCGTGCTGGCGGATATGCCGCCGCCCTGGAATTGTTGGTGCCGGAACAAAGCGCGCCGCCCGAACTACAGGCGCTATTATGGCGCCAGCGACAGTTGGACGCCGACCGGCCACCGACAGCGCAATGACCTCATCAGCGGGGGACAAAGGACAGCGTCACCCGCTTTTTGGCGATGAGACCGTCGCCATGAGGGCAGAAATAGTCCACCGCGCCGCAGACTTTGAGTATATCCAGCGGCTGCCCACAATCTGGGCACTGCGCCTGCTCACGGTAATCCTGCACGCAGGCGGGACAGTTCAGCGCATCGCCCCGCGCCACCAGCGTTTGTCGGCAGACCTCACATTGCGCCATGCTTCCCCCGCTTATTTGTTTTTCTTGATATGGCTTATTAACCGTTTACGTTTACGCAGTTGCGTTGGCGTCAGGGTATTACGCCGGCCGGCAAAGGGGTTGGCGGCCTCGTTGAACTGAATACGGATCGGCGTGCCCATAATCTCCAGCGAGCGGCGAAAATAGTTCATCAGATAACGTTTATAGCTGTCCGGCAGATCTTTAACCTGAGTGCCGTGGATCACCACGATCGGCGGATTGTAACCGCCGGCATGGGCATACTTGGGTTTTACGCGCCGTCCGCGCACCAGCGGCGGTTGATGTTCATCCACCGCCATGCGCATGATGCGCGTCAGTAATGCCGTGCTCACCCGCTTGGTGGCGCACTGGTACGCTTCATTCACCGATTCAAACAGATTGCCGACGCCGCTGCCGTGCAGGGCCGAAATGAAATGCACGCGGGCAAAATCGATAAAACCGAGACGATGATCCAGCGCTTGTTTCACGTCGTCGCGTGTTTCGCTGGACAGGCCATCCCATTTATTGACCGCGATCATAAGCGACCGCCCGCTGTTGAGAATAAAGTCCAGCAGCGACAAATCTTGATCGGAGATACCTTCGCGGGCGTCAATGACCAGCAACACCACATTGGCATCTTCGATAGCCTGCAGGGTCTTGATGACGGAAAATTTCTCCACCGTTTCCCTGACCTTACCGCGCTTGCGCACGCCGGCGGTGTCGATCAAGACATATTCCCGCTCGTCACGCACCATCGGAATATAAATGCTGTCGCGGGTGGTGCCGGGCATATCGTACACCACCACGCGCTCTTCGCCGAGAATGCGGTTGGTCAGCGTGGATTTACCGACGTTGGGACGGCCGACGATCGCCAGCTTTATCGGCAGAGACTGCGGGTCAAAGGGCTCTTCCTCTTCCTCCTGCGCCAGCGCCTCGGTTTCATCGTCCGGCCAGGGTTCAAATTCGTCCTCGTCGTCCGCGTCGTCCACCGGCAGGCCGTCGCTTACCAGCGGCAGCAGGACCTGCTCCAGCAGGCTGTTGATACCGCGCCCGTGCGAGGCGGCGATAGGCACGATGTCGCCCATGCCCAGGGCATAAAAATCGCCCACGGCGCTATCGGCATCGATCCCGTCGGTTTTATTGGCGACGATGACCATGGTTTTCTGGCGGCTGCGCAGATGCTTGGCGATACCTTGATCGGCCGCCATCAGCCCGGCGCGCCCGTCCACCATAAACAGCACGATATCAGCCTCTTCAATTGCCACCAGCGATTGCCCGGCCATATGGGTCTCGACCCTTTCTTCCGTGCCATCAATACCGCCGGTGTCGATAACGATAAATTCATGGCCTTCCCATTCGGCACGACCATACTTGCGGTCACGCGTCAGCCCCGGAAAATCTGCCACCAGCGCATCACGGGTGCGCGTCAGTCGATTGAATAGAGTGGATTTTCCTACATTCGGGCGCCCGACCAGCGCGACGACAGGTATCATTATTACAACCTCATCAGGTAAAAAACGGGTAATACAGCAACAGGACTGATTATATAAGACAAAACGGCTCCTGAATATGTCAGGAGCCGTTGCGGGAAGCGTCTATCCGACTACCGGCGCCGGATGATAGCACGCCTTAGCGGGTAATGGCGTAAACCTCGCCATTTTTCGCCTGCACGATAAGTTTATCGCCGGCAACGATGGGGGCCGCCAGCAGGCCGGTGCTGTCCACTTTTTGCTGAGCGACAAACCGGCCGTCATCGGTGTTGATCCAATGCAGATAGCCTTCCGAGTCGCCGGTAACGATATAGCCGTTATACAGCACCGGAGAGGTCAAATTGCGGTGCAGCAGATCGATCTGGCGCCAGAGGGTCACGCCGCCCTGGGTGTCCACCACAATCACCCGATCGTTCTGGTCCACCAGGTAGATTCGCCCACCGTCCACCAGCAGATTGCTGACGGAACCGATTTCCCGCGACCACATTACCTGGCCGGAGCGCAGATCCAGCGCCGCAAGGTTGCCGTTATAGGCTAGGGCGTAAACGACTCCGTTGACCACGACCGGAGTCGTTTGCACATCGTGGATACGGGCGATTTCAGTCGCGCCGCTCGGCTGCGAGATGCGCTGCTGCCAAATCAGCTGGCCCTGATTGATCATGACCGCGCTGACACGGCCGTTATCGCCGCCCACGATCGCGGCGCCAAACGCCGTTGTCGGAGCGGATTCGCCGCGCAGCGTCAGCGGCGGCACATCAAGGTTAACGGTCCATTTCACCGCGCCGTCGGTCTCATTAAGCGCCTGCAGCATGCCGTTGCTGGTATGTACCAGCACCACGCCGTCACTCACCACCGGCGTGGACAGCGCTTCGCCGGCAACCGTCGTCTCCCAGGCGAGGCTGCCATCCTGTGCGTCGAAGGCGTAGACTTTAGCCAGCTCGCTGCCCACGTAGACCCGATCCCCCGCCACCGTTACGCCGCCGGAGAGCTGAGCCGGACGGTTGCGCGAAAAGAAGCCGGTGTGGATGGAAAGATTTGTTGACCAGATTTCTTTACCGCTATCCGCGTCCAGCGCTTTCACCACGCCATGACGGTCGGCCGCGAACACGCGGGCATCCTGCCAGGCGGGGTGCAAATTGGAATAGAAATCGCCGGAGCCACCGCCGACCGAGCGGCTCCATACCGTTGTCGGCTGAAACTGATTGTCCACTTTGGGCAGCGGCGACATGGTCACCACGTTCTCTTCGCCGCTGAACCACGCGCACCCGCTGAGCAGGGTGACCGATAACAGTCCTATAAACATCGTCTTACGCAATTGCATGGGGTCCCTCTCAGCTGGACAGATTATTCAGTTTCATGCGCACCAGCGCCTGAGGCGCGCCGGACTGCAGCGCTTTTTCGTAGGCGGCGCGCGCGGCCTGATGATCGCCTTTGATCACTTGCGCATCGCCGCGGGTATCCTCCGCCAGCGCCGTCCATCCCTGCTCCTTCACGCCGTCGAGGGTTTTCAATGCGCCATCCACATTTTTCTGCTGCAGCTGCACGCGCGCCAAACGCAGATTAATGATCGATTGCAGATTGGCCTCGCGGGTTTGGCCAAGCGCCTTTTGCAGGTGCGTTTGGGCGGCGGCGAAATCGCCCCTCTCCGCGTATTGCCGCGCCAGCCCCAGAGAGGTCAGCCCGCCATAATTATTGTCGTTGGCGTCGGCAAAATGCTGGGCGGCGTCCAGCTGCGGCTGGCTGGCCTGACCGGCAAGACCGGTGTTCACCGGCTGCCAGGCGCTTGATGCTGCCGTCATGGCGTCGTTGTGATGATTATGCCAGTAACGCCAGCCCACCAGGGCGCCAACGCCTAACACGACGCCTATTGCCAGCGCCTTGCCGTTATCGACAAAGAAACGACGCAGCGCCTCGCGCTGTTCATTATCAGTGCTGTAGACTTCCACGGTGTCCTTCTCCTTAACCTAAACCTAAAATCGATGCCAGCCGCTCGGCGACATCGCTTCGCGCCAGCGTTTCCTGGTTACCTGTGGCCAAATCCTTCACCACCACCTGCTGCGCCGCCGCCTCGCTTTCTCCCAGCACCAGCGCGACGCGGGCACCGTGCTTATCGGCACGACCAAACTGCTTTTTAAAGCTGCCGCCGCCGTAATTGGTCATCAGCCGCAGGGAAGGCAGCGCGTCACGCAGCTGCTCCGCCAGCCGCAGCGCCTCGCGCTGCACGCTGTCCCCCGCCGCCACCAGATAGGCGTCGACACGCGGCGCGGCGGCAAAATCCGGGTTGGCCGCCTGCACCAGCAGCACCAGCCGCTCCAGCCCCATGGCGAAGCCGACGGCGGGGGTGGCCCGGCCGCCCAACTGTTCCACCAGGCCATCGTAACGGCCGCCGCCGCAAACGGTACCCTGCGAACCCAAGCGGGTGGTCACCCACTCGAAAACCGTCCGGTTATAGTAATCCAGACCGCGCACTAAACGCGGATTAACCGTATATGGGATGCCGGCCAGGTCTAAAAGTTCACACAGACCGGAAAAGTGAGCGCGGGAATCGTCGTCGAGATAATCGATCATGACCGGCGCATCGTTGAGCAGCGCCTGAATATCGGGATTTTTGGTGTCCAGCACCCGCATCGAATTGGTGTGCATACGGCGGCGGCAATCCTCGTCCAGTCGGTCTTCGTGCCGACCGAGAAACGCCACCAACGCCTCGCGATACTGGGCACGCGCTTCCAGCGACCCGATGGAATTTAGCTCCAGCGATACATACTCGCTGATGCCCAGCGCGCGCCACCAGCGGGCAGTGAGCAAAATAAGCTCGGCGTCGGCGTCCGGCCCCTGCTGACCAAACACCTCGGCGCCCATCTGGTGAAACTGGCGGTAGCGCCCTTTCTGCGGACGCTCGTAGCGGAACATGGGACCTACATACCACAACCGCTGTTCCTGGTTGTACAACAGTCCGTGTTCAATCCCGGCGCGCACGCAGCCGGCGGTACCTTCCGGACGCAGGGTCAGGCTGTCGCCGTTGCGATCTGCGAAGCTGTACATCTCTTTTTCCACCACATCGGTGACTTCACCAATAGCCCGCTGGAACAGCGGGGTCTGCTCGACGATCGGCAGGCGGATTTCACTGTAGCCGTAGCTGGCCAGCACGCCCTTAAGCGTCCCTTCAACACGCTGCCAGAATGCCGTCTCTTCCGGCAAATAGTCGTTCATGCCGCGAATGGCCTGGATGTTCTTTGCCATGTCGAATCTCTACCTGTGTTATTTTTCTATCAGATTGACCGCGATGCGATTATTCTCGTCCAACATCGCCGCTTTCGCGCGAATGCGGGCCTCTAATTGGTCGATCATCAGTTCGTTATCGAAACGCTCGCACTGGCGAACGCCGTCTTCGTAAAAGCCGCTTTTGTTATGGCCGCCGGTCACCCCCAGCGTGGAAACCAGCGCTTCGCCGGGACCGTTCACCACGCAGCCGATGATGGAGACATCTATCGGTGTGACGATGTCCTCCAGGCGCTGTTCCAAAGTGTTGACGGTGCCGATAACGTCAAACTCCTGGCGCGAACATGTCGGGCAGGCGATGAAATTGATACCGCGCGCGCGAATACGCAGCGATTTCAAAATGTCGAAACCGACCTTCACTTCCTCCACCGGATCCGCCGCCAGCGAAATGCGCAGCGTGTCGCCGATGCCCTCGCTGAGAAGCAGCCCCAGGCCAATAGCCGATTTCACCGCCCCGCTGCGGGCACCGCCGGCCTCGGTGATGCCCAGATGCAGCGGCTGATCGATGCGTGACGCCAGCAGGCGGTAGGATTGCACCGCCAAAAACACATCGGAGGCTTTCACGCTGACCTTGAACGCGTCGAAGTTGAGTCGGTCGAGGATATCCACATGACGCATAGCGGACTCCAGCAGTGCCTCCGGCGTGGGTTCGCCATATTTTTCCTGCAGATCGCGCTCAAGGGAACCGGCATTGACGCCGATGCGGATCGGAATATTGTTGTCGCGCGCGCAATCCACCACTGAACGGATGCGCCCTTCGTTGCCAATGTTGCCGGGATTGATACGCAGGCAGTCCACGCCGTATTCGGCGACTTTCAGCGCGATGCGATAGTCAAAATGGATGTCCGCCACCAGCGGCACAGCGACCTGCTGCTTGATAAGTTTGAACGCTTCGGCGGCGTCCATGGTGGGCACCGACACGCGCACAATATCAACACCGACGCGTTCCAGCGCCTGTATTTGCTGCACCGTCGCCGCGACATCGGTGGTGCGCGTGTTGGTCATTGACTGCACCGCGATGGGGGCGCCGTCACCTACTGGCACCTTGCCGACGTAAATACGTTTCGATTTTCGACGGGTTATGAGTGCGGAATTATGCATTGATCTTTCTCCAACCTTGCCGACTGGCTTTACTCTTTACTTACTGGGCGGCTACGGTCAGTCGCGCAACCTGATTTGATCGGATGAACCGGCTCAGATCCACCGGTTTGCCTTGATATTGAACCTGCACCGCTGCCGGGGCACCGATTTTCAATTTGTACGGCGCCTGGCCGGTAAGATTCAGCGTGGCGCCGCTGTGCTGAATACCGCTGAACAGTTTCTTACCGCCGGCGTCAAACACCTCGAGCCAGCAATCGCCGGTAAAATTCATTACCAGCGCATTGCCGTCTGCGTTAGCGGCGCCGGCCTCCGGCGCGGCGGGCGCAGACGGCGCTGCGCTCGGCGCACCGGCGTCGGCCGGCTGATCCGCCGGCGGCTGGCCGACGTCGTCAGCGCCGTCGCCAAGGGGTACCGATGTCGCCTCATCCCCCTGGGATAGCTGGGCGGAGGATTGATCGGACATGTTGGCGATGTCCTGCTGCTGAGCCTGATGATTCTGCCACCACCAGGCGCCCGTCAGACCAATCACCACAAACAGGATAAGCCAGGTGAACCCCATCAGCCAGCCGTCGTGTTTCTTGGGAGTTTTGCCCAACGAGAAGCTCTGCATCGGCGCGACCTTAGAGGCTTTTATCGGCGCCTGCTTGGCCATCATCGGCATCAGTTCTTCTTCGGAAATATGTACCAGGCGCGCATAAGAGCGGATATAACCGCGCAGGAACGTCGAGGCAAGGTTGGGATTGGCGTGATCATCTTCGATATCGCGCACGGTAGACACCTTCAGGCACAGCCGCTCGGCCACCGCCTGCTGGCTTAATCCCATATTCTCGCGGGCTTGACGCAGGCGTCCACCCGTGGTGGTTGGTGCTTGATCTTGGAGAGCTTCAGTATTCATTAGCTAAGAATTGCTGGTACTGTTCGGATTGTGGAAAACTTCGCGCAAGCCGTGCGCCATAACGTTGCACGTCATCGGGCCGATTGGCTAACGCAGCGAAACGAATCTGTAACCATAAACTTTCGGCGCTGGCCGGAAGCACATGTTGGTAAACATCCAATAGCCGCTGCGCTCTGTCAGGCCGACCCGCCGTTAATTGCCGGTTCGCTTCAGACACCAGCGCCACACCCTTTTCAGGATCATACTTCAGCGCGCGCATCAGCAAACTACGCGCCTGCGCATCGTCCCCGGCCTTGAAAAAACAGTAGCCGGCGCTCTCCAGACTATCGGCAACCTCACCGTAATCCGCCGATTGCGCGGCGGCGGCAAACTGCTGTTGCGCCGGTACATACTGCCCTAAACCACATAAAAACGCACCGTAATTATTAAGAACTTCGCTATTTTGCGGCGCCAGTTTCAGGGCCAGCTGATAGCGATTCTGCGCGGCGGCGGTTTCCCCCACCCGCTGTTCATACTGCGCCATCCCTAACTGGGTGGGGTAATCGCCGGGCGCGGCCTTCACCGCCATCGACAGGTTCTGCCGGGCGGCGTCAAGATTTCCCGCCGCCAGATAGGCCATCCCCAACTGCAGACGGGTCGGGGCGGACTGCGGCGTCGCCTGCGGCAACGGCGCGTCGTCCCGTGCTTGCCGGCTATCGCCGGCGCAACCGCCCACCAGGGCAATCATGACTGCCAGTCCACCCATCCGAATCAGCTTCATGCCGGTTCCCGTATCAGTATCGCTACATCCGTTAACGAGAGTCAGAAATCAGTGCCAGCGCCGACAATCAGACCGCCTTTACCTCGATCGGTTCACTGTTCATGCGTTTACGCAACGTCCGCTTGGTACGGTCGATCATCTCTCCCGCCAGCTGTCCACAGGCGGCGTCAATATCGTCACCGCGCGTTTTACGCACGATGGTGGTGAACCCGTATCCCATCAGCACCTTGGTGAAACGATCCATCCGGCTGTTGGAGCTGAGGCCATAAAGGAGCGCCGGGGAACGGGTTCCAGGGAATAAGGTCAATCTTGCACGGCGTATCTTTCAAACATGCAGCCAGTTGATGCGCATGCTCGGTGCCGTCATTGATGTGGTCGAGCATGACGTACTCCACCGTCACGCGCCCCTGATTAGCGTTGGATTTGTCCAGATAGTGGCGTACCGCCGACAAAAAGGTGTCGATGTTGTACTTGCGGTTAATCGGCACAATTTCGTCGCGAATCGTATCGTTCGGCGCGTGGAGCGAAATCGCCAGCGCCACATCTATCATGTCGCCAAGCTTCTCCAGCGCCGGCACCACGTTGGTGAGGTTCAGCAGCGGCTCACCCATGCCCATCATGACCACGTTGGTGATAGGACGCTGGCCGGTGACCTTGGCCGCGCGCCAGACCTGGCCGATAATTTCCGACACCTGCAAATTGCGGTTAAAGCCCTGCTGCGCGGTAGAGAAAAAGGTACACTGCAGCGCGCAGCCCACCAGTGAGGAAACGCACAGCGTGGCGCGGTCGTCCTCGGGGATGTAAACCGTCTCCACCTGCTGGTCGCCGACCTTGATGGCCCATTTGATGGTGCCGTCGGCGGAACACTGCTCTTCGGCGACTTCTGGTGCGCAAATGCTTGTTGATGTCCGTCATCTGATCGAAATCATCGCAGCAATAGTGATAGATCCATTTCATCACCTGATCGGCGCGAAAGTGTTTCTCCCCCAGCGACGAGAAAAATTCGCGCAGCTGCTGGCGGTTCATATCCAGCAGGTTTAATTTCTGCTGGGCCGCGGGCGCGGGAGAAGCGGACATTGCCGCCACGGGTGAGCGTTCAGATACCATTTGTTCAGACATCATTTTGTTGCAGGCCTCGTTATTACACGTTATGGCGCGAAATACATAAAGAAATGCCCCGGCCGAGTGCGGATTACCACCTCATCCGGAGCGCATTGGACACTGATTTTAGCGCAGAGCTGCCTGGCTTGAAAGGTGAAGCAGCCCTTTTTTCGCTGTTGTGCGGCGACGATTAGCGAATACGGGCGCAAATTTCGCCGTCGGCGAAGAAATAAGCGATTTCACGCGCGGCGGATTCAGCGAAATCCGAACCGTGTACCGCGTTTTCGGTAAAGCCGTCGGCATAATCGGCGCGCAGGGTGCCGGCCAGCGCATTGGCGGGGTTGGTGGCGCCCATGATTTCACGATTGCGGCACACGGCGTCTTCCCCTTCGAGCACCTGCACCAGGATCGGGCCGGAAATCATAAAATCCACCAGGCTGTCGAAGAAAGGCTTGCCTTTATGTTCGGCATAGAACCCTTCGGCCTGCTCACGGGTGAGCTGGAGCATTTTGGCGCCGACCACGGTCAGCCCGGTGCTTTCAAAGCGCTGGATAATGGCACCGATGACGTTTTTGGCCACGGCGTTCGGCTTGATGATGGAAAAGGTGCGTTCGATGGTCATGAGAACCTCTAGGTGGTTTTTGTTATGGCCGCGCTAATTCGCTGTTACGCCGGCCGGTGCAAGTGGCGCAGATTATAGGGGCGCGTGCAGCGCTCCGCTACCCTTAAAAATAACATTTAATTAAAAATAACGCCCCCGCGTCGCCAATGGCGCCTCCAGCGCCCCACAGGCCGCTTTTTCGCCTGCCCTGACCCGGCGGTGGCCGTCTGCGCCTTGAAGCCAACGGCAAAAAAGCCGACAATGCCCGGCAATGCGATAGCGCCGGCACAGTGCCCGACGCACGCCGATGCGGAGCCCATAATGACCCAATCGTTATTCGTTAGCCAGCAGTGGCTACAACAACATCTCGATGACCCTCAGGTGCGTATTCTGGACGCGCGCATGCTGCCGCCCGGTTATCAGGGGCCGCGTGATATCGTCGCTGAATTTCGCGCGGGCCATCTGCCCGGCGCGGTGTTTTTCGATATCGAAGCCCTGTCCGATAGCGCCTCTTCCCTGCCCCATATGCTGACATCGCCGGTGCAGTTCGCACGGGATATGGGCGCACTCGGCGTTAGCGACGCCCAGCATTGCGTGATTTACGACGACGGTTCGCTGTTCTCAGCGCCGCGCGCCTGGTGGATGCTCCTGAGCAGCGGCGTCCGGCAGGCGTCGCTGCTGGCGGGGGGCCTTGACGCCTGGTCGCGCGCCGGAGGGCCGTTGGAAGAGGGGCAACCGACGCCCGCGCCACAGAACTTTACGCCGCGCATTGCGGCTAATCGCGTGCGTGCGCTCGACGATATCCGCCGTATCAGTGTCGACCGCTCAGCGCAAATTGTCGATGCCCGGCCCGCTGCCCGCTTTCGCGGCGAGGCGCCGGAGCCCCGTCCCGGCCTGCTCCGCGGTCATATCCCCGGCAGCCTGAATCTCCCCTGGGACCAGTTAGTGCAAAACGGGCAGCTAAAACCCCTGCCGCTGCTGGAAGAGCAAATACGCCAGGCGGGGATAGATATCAAGCGGCCTATCGTCGCCAGCTGCGGTTCCGGCGTCACCGCGGCGGTGGCGGTGTTGGCCCTCACGGCGCTCGGCGCGCAGGACATCAGCCTGTATGACGGTTCGTGGAGCGAATGGGGCGCCCGGGACGATACGCCTATCGCCGGCGCGCAATGATCTTCGGCGGCGGCGCGGGTCTTGCGTTGGCAGGCCCGCCGGCCCTTTTCACGTGACGACACACCGTCGAACGACTGTCGCCGCCGTGGCGATAGGCCTTTTGCCGAGAGGGGACAGCGGCGCGGGGCAGCAGACGTTGACACGGGATGGCAATCCCACCGCCCTGCGAGCCCGCCAAGGCCGCCTTATGACGGGGCGCCGTCCTTCACCGACCGGAGCCAACTGCCCCAGCGCCGTTCGTAAAAAGGCGTCAGGTGGTGGATGAAATAATGGCTGATGCCCGCCTCGCCCACCTCAATTAAGCAGATATCCACCGGCTGCTCGTCCGGCGCGCTATCGGTCGCCACCTGACCCGTCGCTTGAATAGCTTCCTCGGCAGCGCAGTCGCATTCCAGAGCGATAACCCAGTGCGGCTCCTGTTCCGCGTCATCCCGCACTTGCACCAAATAAGCCCGCCGCACCTGCTTATATTGCGCGAATAACGCCATCAGCGAGTCCACCATCTGTTGCGGCATGTCCGCCGGTTCGCTGAGGGTCATGCGCATCTCCCCTTCCAGAACCTGCCGTTCGGTCAACGCATCGCCGTCGTTGCTCAGCAGTGCCGCTATTTCATCCGGGGCGAAGGACTTGCCGTAGGGTAGTTTGGGATTGAGAAACAGCTCAGCCCCGGCGGTCATGGCGAACAATGTGCGCACCGGTAGCGCGACGAAAGGCTGCGGTCCCGCCACCGCGCTTTCCAGCGCCGCCACCGAGGTAAAAAAGGGAATCGCCGATCCGCCGTCCTGTTTTTCCCAGTGCTGCAAGGTTACCGGCGACACGCCGTCATCACGCGCGGCACCGGCTATCCAATCATCGCCGGCTTCGCCCGGCACATAGACCGTCGCCGCCAGCAACAGCTTGAAAAAAGCCGGGCGAAAAGCCGGCTCGCCGGCGGCGCGTTCGAGCGCCTGTTCCAGCGCATTATCTTGTGAGGTGGTCATACTTAGCGATTCCAGACGCCGCCTGAACGGTCGTCATGTCAAGCGGTTGAACGGCCCGCGCGGGAGCCAAAACGGGCATAAGTCCTGCGTCCGCGCCAGCAGCAAATTGGCCAGCGTACGCACGCCCAGCCCGGTGGCACCGGCGGACCATTGATCCACCGCCCCTTTGCGATAGGTGGCGGAGCAGTCGATGTGCAGCCAGCCCTGGCGGTAATTTTCCACAAAATGCGAGAGAAACGCCGCGGCGGTGCTCGTGCCTGCGCTGTGCGCGCCGCCCGCTGCAGATTCCGACGTATCCGATCATCTGTTCCGGCGACATCCGATCAGTTATTCCGATATTTTCCGATCACCCATTCCAGTGATATTCGATCACGTGTTCGCTCATCTTCTGACTCAGTTTTAGTCTATTTTTCCTGTGC
>NZ_JBLKSS010000151.1:0-12266 GCF_047607725.1 Sodalis sp. (in: enterobacteria)
CGGAACGCAGCGAGAAATAGCCAAGGAGGAAAATGTCGGTGTAGCAACTGTCGCACGTGTTTTTAAGGCGCTAAAAGATAATGGATATTTGAAGCAAAAGCGCTCAGGAACTTATCTTTTAAATCCATCAGTGATCCATTATGGAGGAGTCGGTAATCATTTAACGATATTAAGAATCTGGAATGATTTAACTTAATAGTCGGCGCTTGTAGTGGCTGTCACCACAACAAGCATCTGATCCAACAACTATCCATACTAGGAGTCGGACTATGAAAAAGTCTACCTTCCGCGTGCGCGCTAATGAAGCGCCGCAATCGATTCTTGCGCTATTTGCTCGTAAATCGCGCTATCTGACCGTTCGCCAGCGTGCGTATCTCCTGAGCATGGGAGGTGGCGCATGAGGACCAAATCCAAATTTTCGACCATCGCCAGATTCGCTGCGTTCTCTGAGCGCGAAGGGGATTTGAGCTATGCGGCGATGCTGTGGTGTCAGGCCAACGAACTTGCGGTTCTGGACGGCACACCGTGCGCACGTTTGTGAAACTAGGCTGCGTCTGGCGGCGAAACCTCTGCGCGTGAGAGTCGGTGGCATCTTGATTTTTCGGCTAGCGATGTTTAGCACCTCATCAGATTTTGCATTTTTATCCGAGAAAAATATATTTTAGTGCAGCTATGACAACGGCTATGCCAACTGCAAGAATTAACTTTTTAATCCAATCCAGATCGGTTTTTATCGAAGCTAAATCCGTTTTCAAGCTGTCGGTAGAAGCTCGTAAGTCTTCCTTCGTAGCGATAGAGACGTTTTGTAGATCGGCTATTACTTCGACAAGTTTTTCAGCTTGCTTCTCGTCCATACCAGATTCTTTCAATGCTTTGATGGCATTGTGTACATTAAGTGTAATTGCAGCCATTTTTCCTCCATAAAACTTTTTAGTTTATACGCTCTCTCATCTTTAGTTCCTGGCTTTTTTCCTTGTGCCAAAAAGGTTTGAACAGCTTTGAATACTCGACTGCTCGTCGTAAATCTGGCATATCAAGGCGTAGAGCAGGATCGTATTCCTTCAGCGCTTTCTCATACTGGTAAAGTATCTCTGTATTCTTCTTCATCCACTCCCCCTCTGCGTGCGATCCGCTTTTTACGTGAAGACGTTTTACCAGTCTCGGACGTTTAGGTTTTGTTGTTGTGGATTTTTCTTCTACGCAGCCAAAGCGCATTCCAACAACAGTTCTACCTTGCCTTATTGGTTCCCAATGCACCGATAAATCTGTATTCTCGTTAATATCTCGGATGGCTGGCTCTATAGTTTTACGCTTTAAATCAACAAATCTGGCACTAGATTCTGGAAATAAGGCTTTAAAATCCACTAGAGATAAATCTATTTCAAAAAAACCATCACGTTTACATCTGGGAGGGTTTTTATGGCTTAAAATATACATGTACATCCTAAAAGACATCATACTTTTAACACTTGTTATTGCGTTAAGAAAACACCATGAAAAATTGTTTTTTATGTTAAACAGGAATGGGTCAAGATCTTGATTTAAACGAAGACTTAGCCCTGTACTTTTACCGTCTATTTTTTCGTATTTGTATCCAGATAACCAATTAAGAACAGTATATGACTCTTTTCTTTTATTAATCACGAAAAAAGTGATCTGGCTCTTTGAAAGAGAAACTACTGCTTTTTTCATACATCGCCAGACGTTTTTCTTATTAAGATCGAAAGTTACTTGAAACTCATGAGCTGTAAATGATACCCAGCCAGGGTTTTCTAGTCTTTGATTGACCTTTGATAAAAACAGAGTTAGTGCTCGAAATCCATCGATATCGAGTTCGTACTTCGCGGTAATCAGATCATTGCTTTGTACGACCAACTTCTTATTGTCATCTTGCCAAGACTCGATATCTGTCACGATCGCTTCCTTCATAAATCATGAGCCGTAGGCTCTGTTTGTTTATCTTTGAGATCTTTACTACTTTACCGTCGAAAAAAAATGATTTTAATCAACACTTTATAGCTATTTGGTGTGACTAAAAAGCGGTGCTCATGTGACCAAAAAGCGGCTTTGGGTGACTAAAAAGCGGTAGATAACTTCTCCAATAAAATGCGTTTAAAAACAAAAAAATTTGGCTTTGCACGGAGTATATTGGCGATTTTTATCGATTTTTTATGCTTGTTTGGGGGGGGGTGCCAACCCTCAAGTGTGACCAAAAAGCGGTTATTTTAAGTTTAAAACATCATTTATATTGTCTCTAACTACTGTCATCCTTATGATTTTAAAGTTTTTTTCATCAACAAAAAGACGGGCATCATTTCTCCACTGAGATACCATCTGAGATGTCACTCCAAAAGCCTTGGCTATATCAGTGTTGCTAAGACCCTGTAACTTCATGAAATCCTTAAACTGGATCATTTTTTTCCTCTATGTTATGGTGCATTCTGACACATAAAATAAATTTAGTAAATTTATTTACTTTATTTTTTGATTGTGAAAATATGCTCTATAGACAGTAGAGAGTACATTGTTTGCTACCTAGTTGGGCTCGAATCCCAGCTAGGCAACTAATCCAAAACCTAAGCAACCTAGGAGTCGGACTATGAAAAAGTCTACCTTCCGCGTGCGCGCTAATGAAGCGCCGCAATCGATTCTTGCGCTATTTGCTCGTAAATCGCGCTATCTGACCGTTCGCCAGCGTGCGTATCTCCTGAGCATGGGAGGTGGCGCATGAGGACTTCACGTTATTCCGAAATTGCCCGCTCTGCTGCCCAATGTGAGCGTCTTGGCTATCTCGACGATGCCAAAAACTCTGGCGCCAAGCCAACGAACTCGCGGTTCTGAAAGCCAACCTCGACTGGACGGCACACCGTGCGCACGTCTGCGAAACTCGGCTGCGTGTGAGAAACGGGGGTGTAGCATGAAAAAGAAAATTACCGTCGGTTATTCTTCATCCGGCCGTATCCTCGCGGGCTATTCAAAGATGGACTCGAAAAATAACAAGAGCTTCATTGGCGAAAAATACGACGTGACGCATGAAGTTATGGCGGTTGTTGCTGAAAAGCTTGGCCATGACGATGAAGGAATCGAATGGAATTTAGGGGATGGGAGAATCCTTCGGCTTCAAGTTGATTTGTATCAGGCGACGAAACCAGCCCACGAGAAAACCGGGGAGTGCAGCATGAACCACATATCGATGTTCACCTGCCTGAATCTGACCACACCCTGCGCGGTAACGGGTAAGAGCGGCATACCGTTTTTCAATCCGGCGATGAGATAATTACTCGGCTTTCCGGGCATAGCACATTCTGACGCACACCCCATGGCCCTTGAGCTTTTCCACGCTCAGGAAAAGAAAGCCCGCGAAAACGGCCAACTTTTCTCGGTGCAGAATCAGTGTATCTATGGCCCAGAGCAAACGCTGTAATCCTACCTGTTCGATTTCTGCCCGCAATTCGACTGCGTTGATGACCAGTCGGAGGATGTGGAATTCGAGTGCATCGGCACCATCCCGCCATGCGCGCCCGTTTGCGTTCAGCTCGACGCTGGAATGCGTGGACGGGGAAGCGCCGCGTCCGGCGACGTTTGAGCCGGGTGAGCTGTTTGCGCAAAGAGAATGGGAAGTCCTCTTCTTCACCCTGCATGGTCTGACAGCCAAAGATGTTGCCCGGCGGCTGGAGATATTTAACCGCACGGTCGAGAACAAGCTTCAGGATATTTACCAAAAGAGCGGCACGCACAGCGCCAGAGAGTTAGCCATGTACTGCCGCGAAAACGGGACGGACCGCTATATCCCGCCATCCCTGTTGCCGCTATCGAGCCACGTTCTGAGCCAGGGAGGTGTTGCATGATGTATCTCAAAGTGAAATTTATCCGCAACACCGACCATCCGCACGGACGGAAAACGCTTGAGGGCTACATTGCGGCCGAGAATAAAACGGTGGCCAAGGTGAAAGCGGCGGAATATCTCTACGAGCAGGATGGAAAATTCGCGATTTACTACAAGGCTCCGCGTTTCGAGGAAATCACCGAAGAGCTGTACATCAGCAAAACCGAGAAGCAGCTCGATCACGTAGACGAATCCGCCATCAAGCAGTACTGCGCGTTGCTGTCCCTGTTCGGCGAGGAAGAGAGTTACAGCGAGGACGAAGTGCGGGACGCGGAGGCGTTGCTCAATAATCCCAAGGGCGAGGAGGCGGAAGACGTTGCCCGCTATGACGCGCTGCTGCAAAAGGTTAGCACGCACAGGGGAACGATGGCGAAGGATGCGACGCTCGAGGATATCAAATCCGCCGCGTTGTGCCTGTATCGGGGCGGGGAAGTTGGTGGTGATATTGTGCATAAATCCGACGATATCCTCATGATTATAAACACGAACACCGAATTACCCCCGGAATCTGTGGACAAGCCTGAGGAAAACGCGTCGAAGCCAACGGAAAGTGTTGAGGCTGTAGAAATTGACGAATCGGTTAATAATTAACCATTTTGTGATGGCCGGTCATCAGAACAAGACGACGACAAGCCTCGGGATTGGCCTGACCTGGAATTGGACATCGCCCGTGCGCTTTGGGAGGGCGAACTTCATTGGGAGGCCATTCCCTCTGAGGTTGAGCAATGGGCGCGAAAACTGGTGAAACGCTGCGATGGGAATATGCGGCGTTGGTATCTAGCCCTGCGTGAGGTGCCGAATGTCCTGTCGCGCAGCCGAGAATTTATCTTCATGGTGATTCGTTCCCCGCATGACCCGGAAATCTATCTGACCCCGGAAGCTATCGATGCGTATGTCGCCAGTTTCGTCGAGCCGGAAGCGGTAGACGAGGACTCAGTGTCGGATGAAATCGCAGAAACGCCGCCGATGCTTGAACGCGACGCACAAAGGCTGGCGAAATTCCTGGCGCCGGAAGCAGTGGATTTGCCAGAAAGCCCGGATGCGGATGATGAGTGGGTGCCGGGTTTGCCCGAGGATGAGCCGGAAACCTCTGTAGCAAGCGAAACGGCTGATGTGCCAGCTATCGCTGAACTTGAAACATTAAACACCGAGGACGTCGAATCCGAGATTCAGTACTCGCCGGAAACGGACATGCCTGCATTCCTTCGCGACCTGAAGCCGATGAATCTGCGTAGCAACGAGGGCAAGGAACGACTTGCGGCATTTGAGGCCACTTGCGCGGAGCGCGGCATTATGCCGCTCAAGCGTGACGATTTCGATACCGTGTGCCTGATGCGGGATTCGGCGCTGGCCTATCCGACGGTGGCGTCGTTGCTGGAAAACGTGCTGTTGCTCAAGGTTCGCCCGGACTGGCTGGACGAATTCGCGGGCGCGCCGTTCCTGCTGGATATCAAGACCACGGATGACGTGCTGGATTTTGGCAAGTCGGTAGAGAAGTTCGGTTACCACCTGCAAGCGGCGTTTTATGAGTTTGTGATGGAGAAGGTCTTTGGTCTGGGCGTGGATTTCGCGTTCTGCGCGATTAGCAAACGTCAGGAATGCGGGCGCTATCCGGTGTTGCTGGGGATTCTGGATGAGGAAGACGGCTATACGGGTCGCCAGTTGATTGAGACGACACTGTTTCATCTGGCGACCGGCAATAGGCATCCCGCCTCGGGGCTGGCGACGTTCTCCCGACAGTGGTGGGCAAAACAGGCGGACAGAAAACGCCGTGAAGCGCAGGAAGTGATGGCATGAATGGCACCTCATTTGATGCGATGAACAGTATTCACAGCGACCTTCAGGCAACGTTACTTCAGCAGGGGCTGTCCGCCCTGCTTCCGGTGCACGTCACACCGGAGCAGTTTACCCGCGCCGCCGCCAATGCTCTGATGGAGAACCGTGACCTTCAGTTTGCGGATAAGCCCTCTCTGGTACAGGCGCTGACGAAATGCGCTACCGATGGCCTGATACCGGATGGGCGGGAAGCCGCCCAGGTGGTTCGTAATCATAAAGTCGTCTATATGCCGATGGTCGATGGCGTGCTCAAGCGCGCCCGTCAATCCGGGCAGGTCGCCAATATCGTCAGTAAGGTGGTGTACGCCGCCGACCAGTTCGATTACTGGGTGGATGAACGCGGCGAGCACCTGAAGCACCGCCCGGCGTTTGAAGATCGGGGTGAACTCCGTTTGGTGTATGCCTTCGCCAAACTGACCAGCGGCGAACTGGTTGTAGAGGTGATGGGCCGCGCCGAGGTAGATAAGGTCCGCGCTACCGTCAGCAGTTCCGGGAATAGCAGTAGCCCCTGGGTGAAGTGGTACGACCGCATGGCGCTCAAGACGGTGCTGCATCGTCTCGCCCATCGCCTGCCCTATGCGTCGGAAACGTACTCGCTGTTTGATACAGAGTATACGCCAGCCGAGGGGCGTACCGAGACAGGTGCGGCACACAGGCCGGCAGCCAATGCGCGCCCCCGACTGCGCGATGTGCTGAACAACCACCGATTCACTCCGGCGCCACAGGCTACAGCGCCAGAAACTGCGCTTGTACCGCCTGAAAATCCGGTCCCAGAACCCGAGGTGTCGCCGCCCGCACTTGAAGCTGCGCTTATCGCTTTCGATGACGCTACCGACGAGGAAAGTTATCAGGCGGTTGTCGAGCACTGCAAAACAATCACCAAAACGCTCTCAGAAGCTTACAGAGGCGTTTTACTGGCGAAGATGAACCAAACCTCAGCAAGGATAGGAAGACACCGTAGAGAGGCTTACGCGCATGCAGAGACTAAAACATCTGTGGCGATGGCTGAGGGACGCCCTCAAGGCGCCAGGCCACCCCTGAATATTATCCCGCTGGCGAACAGCTCCGGCACAGGCTGGCGCTTCCCGGATAACTCGATAGAGACCCGCTATTTTGAGGCCCAGCAACGAGCGGCAGCGATGGGGTGTCAGTTACAGGCACGGCAAACGAGCCGATATAGCGCAAGTCATTGAGGGGAGCAGGGGTAACGTATGAAAATTTTTGACCCTAATGATTATCCAGAGTTACACAATCTCTTCCCGGCGTTAACTCCGGGTCAGTTTGAGAATTCATTGCTTCATGCATTCGGCCTTTCGCAGAAAAAAATCGCCGCGGTGCGTGGTGTTTCATTGGTGACGGTCAATACCTTAATTTCACAAGCAAAATCCCAATTTGAGACAAAGTCATTAACGGGATTACTGACTGTGATACACGTCCGTTTGGTGCTTTTTGCCTTGTATGGGTGCCAAAGGCGAATGGGGATATACACAAAGGACTAGATAGGAAAACGAGCCGATTTAGTACGAGCTATTGAGAAGATATGAGCATGAAAAATACAATTTCTGTCGGTTATTCAACATTTTCATGGCGTATTCTGGCCGGATATTCCACGCAAGAAGCGAACACCACGCGCTTTACGGGCAAGAAATACGATGTCACGGATGAAGCGATTACGGCGGTTGCCCGAAAGATGCTTCATAGTGAAGAGAGTATCGAGGTGAATTTCGGGACTTTCTGGAAATCYATCTGCCGCCGCATCTGCGCAAGCACTGCRATTTCGGCACACTGGCGATGGCCTACGGCTCGTTTATCGAGGACGATCTCAAGGGCCAATGCTCGGATATGCTCTACTCGATGAAGACTACCACGGGCCATGATGGCTACGTCTATTGCCTTATCGAGCACCCGAGCCGACCGGAAAATCTCATGGCGTTTCGCCTGATGAGGTATGCCGTCGCCGCAATGCAGCGGCATATTGAGCAGGGCAATGACCAGTTACCGGTGGTAATCCCGCTGTTGTTCTATCACGGCACGACATCACCGTATCCGTACAGTACAAAGTGGCTGGATTGCTTCGCCGAGCCAGAATTGGCGGCCACTGTTTATCATCAGGCATTTCCGCTGGTCGATATTACCACCATACCGGATGATGAAATTCTGACTCATCGCCGGGTTGCGCTGCTGGAACTGGTGCAGAAGCACATCCGTACCCGTGATATGCTGGAATTGGTTAACGAACTGGCCGGATTGCTCGAACAGTGGGCGTACCCCAAAGAGCAGTTTCGCAGCTTGCTATACTATCTGGCCGAGGCGGGAAACACCGTTGAAGGGAAAAAATTCATTCGTGCGCTGGCAGAAAAAACGCCGTGCTACCGGGAGGACGCCATGACGATTGCAGAGCAGCTACGCCAAGAAGGCGAGCATAGCGCCTCGCTGAAAATTGCAAGGCAAATGCTCACCCGTGGAATTCCACGCGACGCCGTTAAAGCGTGCACAGGCCTGTCTGATGACGAATTGGCTTCCCTGTTCGACGACGGGCGCTAGTGCATCGCATTGATTACCAAATCGCACTCAACCACATCACCGAGACCAGCGAAACCCCGCATCAGGCCAAACAATGGTTTATCGTGCAGCAACAGCACGCCGGGGAAATTGCCCGGGTCAGACTGGCGCTGCATAGCCTGCCGTATGTGACGAGCTACGAACTGCCGTTTCGGCTGCTGCTTATCCGTGCGCCACAAGCTATCGAAAAACTGCGCGACGAGCTGACCATCCATAGCCACCGGGTGGAAATTAATGGCAGCAAACGCGGAGTGTTGTACAACCTTGATGCCTATGTCGTCGCGCCGGAGACATTTCACTACACGCGCAAATTCACGGTTTTTCGCTCCGGCGCCGAAGGTGGCACAGAAAACAGCTACACCAGTATCGCCCGGCAGACGAGCGTACCGCCCGAACGGCTACGGCTGGCACTGACCTCCGGCCTGCTGGTGACGGCACTGGATGCGTTGCTATTTTTCGGCGTTCAGCGGCTCGCCAGCGATATTGCTGCTTTGCGCAAAAACGGTCTGAAAATTGATTTGCTGCATGTCGAGGCGTTTGACTCCCAAACCCAGCAATTGCGCGAAATCCCGTTCTATTGCTGGTTCCGGTCATGCCCGATCAGCGATTCCGATTCTGTCCGATCGCTCATCTTCTGTTCCGCCATACTCTGGAGACTTTTAGCTTCCGGGGGTATGGCATGGCACGTAAAAAGAAGAACGCGATAACATAAATATTCATATATATCAATGTATTATGAATTAAATTTGAGCAGCGTCGCTCGAATCGCACCATCGCGGCAGCGCTCGGCATCGGCTGTACCACAGTGCACGATATCCTCGGCCGATTCACGGTAGCTAACCTGGTCTGGCCATTGCCGGCGGAACTGTCCCCCGTCGACCTCGACCGCCTGCTCTATCCCGGCAAATCCGGCAAGGCTATCAAGACCTTACCCAGCTGGCTTGATATCGATACCGAGTTAAGCCGCAAGGGCGTGACCAAACAGCTGCTCTGGATGGAATATCAGGCCGCCGTGGGCGGTGATGCCCTCGGCTACTCACAGTTCTGTGCACTGTTCCGTGACTGGAAAAAGAAGCAGCGGCGTTCCATGCGCATGGAGCACAAGGCCGGCGAAAAGCTCTTCATCGACTTCTGTGGCCCCACCGGGGTTGTAAGCGGGAAGCCGCCAAAATTTTGCGGGCTTACGCCATACGACTATGACAACGTAAGACCTTCAATCATGGCGTCCAGGTCGAGTTCTTTCCCTTCGCTGATAAAGGTGTAATGTCCGTTCAGAAAGATATGCTGCCAGGCTACGGGCGACATTCGTCTGAGAAGGACAAGGCCCCGGGTGTTACCGATTTATTCATACTTCTGCAGCAACCACGACAGCAGGGCTGAGTTATAATAAATAATAATGATGCTGAGCAGCCGCCCGCACTGATTGCTGATTTCCAGCTCAATATCGTTCTGATCCGTCAGCTCTTTTTTGCCACCGACCCGTGCGATCGCTGAGCGAAGCTGATGCCAGGATTCGATGCGATTTTGCGACCGGTGGCTGTTTCTGGCAATCTGTGGGTTACGAAGATATCGGAGGATGTAAAGGCTGCGGATCAGTTTATCAAACTCAAACAGGGCCTGCCTTGTCGGGTTTTCCGCTGAATAGGTGCATAATTTCCGGATCAGGGCGCCCTGAGTAATTTCTTTCATCCCCAGCGTGGCGATAATCTGGTCCAGATGCGGTTTTTCATCAATGATAACTTTTTGATTTATCTGCCCCACTGGCCGGATAAGACATTTTTTATAACGTTCCGGAGTATCCGCGCAGTATAGCTCTTTCAGCATGTCCTCTGTCGAGGTAAAGCGGGGTTCAAAACGCCGGCCAAACCAGTGAAGAATGGCAAAATTGGCCCGGTTAATACTGTGCATGTCACCGGTTATCGCCGTGGGTACAATCCCGCTGGTATTCCTGTACCAGATATCGAAAACGTGATGTGCTTCATACTCATGGGCACCGATAAGATAACCATTTAGTGGAATATGGTTACACAGCAGTATGTAAGCCACCACGCCCTTCCCAAGGCCAAAATATTTTTTTGATGCCCGGGCTTTGATCGTCGCCACCTTTGGCTTCAACTGGTATTACCGCTACAAGGAATACCGCTTTCGTACGCGAGCGCAATAATGAATCCCGCACTCAGAAAAAGCCTTATCCAGGCATCGACCGGCGGGACGCTGGCTATTGCCGCCGTGCTTATTCAATAGCATGAGGGGCTACGCACTACGCCCTATCACGATGGCGGCGGCGTGCTGACCGTCTGTTACGGCCATACCGGGCCGGATGTCGTCTCCGGCAAGCGCTACACCGAGGCAGAATGCCGTTTGTTTCTCAACAGCGATTTACGCGTTGCGCTGTCGGTCGTTGAACGCAGCGTGACGGCGTCACTCACCAAAACACAGAAAGCCGCGCTCGCCGCCTTCGTCTACAACGTCGGCCGCGGCGCGTTTGCGCGTTCGACTCTGCTTAAAAAACTCAATGCCGGAGACACGCAAGGAGCCTGTGACGAGATGCGCCGTTGGGTGTATGCCGATGGCCGTGTATGGAAAGGGCTGGTCAGTCGCCGGGACGTTGAGCGTGAACTGTGCCTCAAAGGACATCCCTGATGCACTGGAAAATCTTCCTCGTTATTGCCGCCTTACTGGCGTCGATGACCGGCGCGGCGCTGACTTTGGTTTTGCCTGCGATCCCAGTACAGTACGTTAATCCGGAGCTTTATACTGGGTAGTGATCTGTACGTCGAATACGAAGCGTGGGGCGGGGCGGTTGAACTGGATTCCCTGGCCGGATTTTACGACAGAGTGCCTGAGTCACGGCGTTGGCCAATCAAGGCAGATAACAGCAGACCGGAAACTATCAGTTATTTGCGGCGACAGGGCTTCAACATTAGCCCCGCAGCAAAGTGGAGTGGCAGCGTAGAGGATGGCATATCCTGCCTGCGGGGATTCAAACGGATATACATACACCCGCGCTGTAAAAAAACGTTGGAAGAGGCGCGGCCGTTTTGTCTGGCCGCTGGCCCAGGACGGCAAGGTGTTCCTGACACAAGCCCAGTTGTCGATGCTGCTTGAGGGAATAAATTGGAAACAACAGGAACGCACTTCGTTTAACCTGGCGATATTGTAATAACCCGATAGCCTCCCTTAACATCCCGGCATGAAAAGAAAAAATCATGCCCTGCCCACTGATGTGCCCGCGCTGCAGGCGCTGATACTGCAACAACAGGCGACCATCTCATCCCTGCACGATGACCTTAACGCACGGAAATCGGAAATCGACCGCCTGCTGGCGCAACTGGCGAAACTGCGGCGTCTGTACTTCGGGCGCAGCTCGGAAAAGGCCGGGCGGCAGATAGTCCAGCTGGAGCATCGCCTCGAAGAGCTGCTGACGGAAGATAAGGTGCAGTCTGTGCGTGTCGATGACCCGGCGGTGCCGCCGGCCTTACGCCCCTCGCCGGTGCGTCGGCCCCTGCCGCCGGAACTCCCGCGTGAAGAACGCTGTCTGGAGCCGCAGGAGCCGGCCTGCCCCGATTGCGGCGGCGACCTTAAACCGCTGGGCGAGGATGTGAGAGAACAGCTTGAGCTTATCAAAAGCGCGTTCAAGGTGATAAAAATCCGGCGTAAAAAGAAGGCCTGTGCCCGCTGCGATGTCATCGTCCAGGTGCCGGGCCGTCGCGACCCATCGAACGCGGCATCGCTGGACCGGGCCTGCTGGCGTGCGTGATGACGGCGAAATACGCGGAGCACTCGCCGCTGTATCGCCAGTCGGAAATTTTCGCCCGCCAGGGCGTCACACTGAGCCGGGCCACGATGGCCGGCTGGGTGGGGTTATGCGGCAACCTGCTGGCGCCGTTGGCCGACGCGGTATGCGACTATGTGATGTCGACGGGTAAAGTCCACGTCGACGACACGCCGGTGGACGTGCTGCAACCGGGCAAAGGCAAGC
>NZ_JBLKSS010000152.1:0-11367 GCF_047607725.1 Sodalis sp. (in: enterobacteria)
GCCCTGACGGTAGAGCTGGCGCCAGTTGAACAGCAAATGGTCATTGATACCGTTATCCCGTGCCAGCTTGGCAATGGATACGCCGGGCTGGAGCGCCTGCTCAACCAGCTTAATTTTAAAGTCCAGCGGGAAATTGGGACGGCGTCTTGAGGGTTTTGGTGGGGTTTGTTTCATGAATTGCGCCCATTAAAAAAATAATGGACATCATCTTTAATAACTTGATGGGGAATTAACAGACGGCGCTGGGCGTACGCTTACCTCTCGATCGCATCAGACATGAAGGCATCCTTGGGGATAACGGCTGGCACCGGTGTGGGTACGTTTCTCAACGGCGGCAAGAATAATAATCGGTTTTGCCTGCAGGACCCCCCTTTGTCCCAGCGAGCAGTCACCGACGTTTGTCCAGATTACTTCGTTCCTGACTTCAGCTCCTTTTCCATCATGACCCATTTAATGCAACCGCGCAGCACGCTGATAAGGACATAGACAATGAAAGTAAGCAACCCGGCAAAATTGATTACCGGCGTATCAAATAGCCAATAAACCAGTAAAAGCAACGCTACCACGCTGGTCACGCCCCAACCCAACAGGCTGCGAACCAAGATATAGTGAAGAAAATCCTTTTGCCGGGTTTTCATCCAGCGTTCACGGCGAGACTTTTTATATGTCCTCACCCCCACCTCCCAGATACCCCGTCACGCACAGGCGTAATTCGCGGGGTTAATGCCCTTCTTAATTATTATGTAATTTTAATGCATATTCAGAGCGGCGCCAGGCGGGTAACAAAATGTTTAGGGTGCCGTTAGACGGGCAAAAAAAAGGCCTGCCACGGCAGGCCTTAGCGATAAGGCGAGAACGTCACAAGCCCGGAGGGCGAGGGACTTCCAAGTAATCGCCATTTATAGTGCGCCGATAATAGTGACCTTGGTTGACGTAAAAGCGTTCGCCGTTCATATCCACAACGGTCATATTACTATTGTTACCGGCCCCACATAGGTTGGCGGCGCAGGCGGCGGCTGCACCACCACATATTGATCGTTTTGCCGCTGATAATAGATCCCGTTGAGCACATAATAGGTCAGACCGGTGATTAACACAGTTTCCGCCGCGCCAGGCAGGAAAGGAAAGCGTGCTCCGCGGCCGGGCCCAGGGCCGCCATGGTAACCACCAGGACCGGCAAGCATCGCCGCCACCTGGCTGGCGGATAACTGCAGTACCAGTAATTTTCTCATATCGCATCTATCAACCCTATTAATACACTAATAAAAGCGCCAATCGCCCGGTTACGCAAGGCGTTTTACACATCTTTAGTCGGTGATTACGCATTCCTAACTGTTTGGTTATATTTTATTGCAATTTGACTGGAAAAACTTTCACGACGGCGCGCAACATGCCAGCCAAAGGCATTAACACAGGACCCTAGATGCTGATGCCAAAAAAAACCCCGCCGCGGCGGGGATGAAAGAGAAGACAAAACGTTTGCCCAGCGTTACTTCATTTCGACCATTTCTTTCACATCGGTACGGGCTATTTGCTGTTTGGTGCCGTTGGCATCTTTATAACTGATCATCCCGGTCTGATCATCGACCTTGGGCTTACCATCGCTGACGATAGTTCTGCCATCGTTGTATGCATAGCGTAGTTACTTGAGCAACCGGCGATAAAGGCTGAAAAAATTACCCCTGATAACATAGAGAATACTTTTTTCATGACCCACTCCTTTTTATCAGACATGCAATAATTTTAGCGCAAACTCGCAGCATCGCTAATTTTTTGCCTGTATAGCGGCGGATTATTTCGCGACAATACGGGACAACAAGATATTTACCGAGGCTTCCGCTCCGGCGGCACAAGGCGAATTCGCTATCCTCAGGCGCTCAGCGCCAGAAATTAAGCGGCGTCAGGGCAAAGGCGCGCCATTTCTGCGATAGAGGCTAAGGCTATAATATCGATAAATATTTGAATGAGAATAATTATCATTTATAATTTATTCGCGATGCCGTTAGATGATAGTTTCATTACGTCATCCCGCTCCGGTGATGGCGAAAGTGATGTTGGGCACCCACGTTTTTTTCGGTGGGTGTTTTTTTTACCCCAGGCGGGCGCCAAGCGCCGCCGCGATGTGTGACCCCCAGCGCTATTTGATGAGATCATCGAGACGTTCGTCCGCAATCCCGGCCGGCTCAAGATGTGCGGAAACCTCCGCTGCGCTGAACAGTGCCTTGACCGCCGCTTCCGCATTATCGCAAATGGCGTGACCCGCATCGACGGTCAACTGCCCATCCACTTCGACATGCAGCTCGACAAATACCCGATCTCCGCCGTTGCGGGTGCGCAGGTCATGTACCCCTTCCACACCGGGACAACTCAGCGCCGCGGCGGTAATGCGCCGGCGATCGGCGCTATCAAGTTCGCGGTCGAGCAATTGCAGCATCGCTGACCGGATCATGCCGCGCGCATTCCATACCATATAGCACGAAATCGCCAGCGCACCGCTGGCGTCTGCCCTGATCCAGCCAAACTGATGCTCAAGGACCAGCGCGCAGAGCACCGCGATATTCACCGCGATATCGGTGATGTAATGCGCGCGATCGGCAGCGATTGCCGTGGACTGCGTGTACTTCACCACCAGCGTTTGCATTGTCACCAGTAAGCTGGCGCAAAGGGTGCTGGCGACGATTACAATAATGCCCAGCCCCTGCGCGGCAAGCGCCTGCGGGGTAATGAGACGGCTGACAGACTCTATCCCGAGCGCGACCCCGGCCGCCGCCAAGAGCATTGCCTGCACAAACGCGGCTATGGCTTCTGCTTTACCGTGGCCGAAACGATGGCCGCGGTCCGCGGGCCGCTGTGCATAGTATACGCCCACCAGCGTGACCATTGACGCCAATACATCGACTAAACCATCCGCCGCCGAGGTCAGTAATGCAATGGAGCCCGTTTCCAGCCATGCCCAAATTTTGATGCACACCAACGTTAGCGCGACACCAAGCGAAACCAGCGAGGCGAAACGCGTCAGGCTTTTTTTAGGCAGCTTAGTAATCATAATGCTTTATCCAGATGATAATCATTTACCCTACACGCTATAAAATAATTAAATTCAACTGTTTATTATGTTAGTTCGAGAATTAAAAAAACAGTTTTTTTCACTCATGAGAAAGTGTAAGCGCTAAATAAACGCTTTGCCGGTTCTCCTTTGCACTGAACAACAATAGAATAACCACGTATTCATTATTAACATCCATGACTAAAGCGCAACGCCCCAAAGGCTCTCAAGCCGCTTTCCGCCCATTTTCTACACATAAAACGTCGAGTCCTTCTGGATACCGTGAATTTAACACGTTGCATCAGCACCTATCACTTGCGTGATAAAAACCGGCTGCTTAAATTGGCTCTTTTTGGTGTTTAAACCATGAAAGGATGAGACTTTCGTGCGTAGAAATAATCACTCTCATTTTTAATGCACGTTTGCGTCGCCCCGGCTGGATTATCGTATCCGCCCACCGTACCGGCGCCTTAATCCACAACGGCGCCTAAGGTCAGCAGGCGAATAAATGTCTGTCTTGCGACATCATTAGGGTCTAATTTTAATGACTCTGGACATGATTTGCCGAAACGGATCCCTACACCTCTGGCTCATCATGGTCAGCCTATCACGCTTTATTGTGGCCCCGTTGGGTACATTACCTATTTCGCGCCGCAAGCGAGGTACGCACTATTTCCACCCGGCCTTAAATTCTGATAAAATTAAGGTGAAATTATTATGCATACATTTATCTTTTCCTTAGAAAAGGATTAACAGAAAAGGATTAACGGTGAAGACGATACTCCCTTATCTTGCGTTGATTGGCGCTTTGATGGTATTCCCCGGACAAAGTGCGCTGGCGGCAAGCGGCAGCGCAGCAAAACAGCAGTCTGTGCAAACACAGCTTTCTCATGCTCGCGCTCAGGGCAATGCGGCTCTGGTAGAGGGTCTGGAAAAGGCGCTGACTGAAATTACCGCGCATTGTCGCGATGACCAGCTGCAGGCAGACCGCCAGCGCCACATTGCCGACAAGAAAAGCAAGCTGGCGCAACGGCAGCACGAACTAACGCAAGCCCAGCAAACAGGTAATAGCGATAAAATTCGCAAAAAACAAAAAAAAGTCGCACGCGCTCAACAAGAACTTGAAGAAGCACAATCGACATTAAAACAGTAAGTCGCCACGCCGGCCGGATGGGAATGAAATTAATTGACGACCGCCTCACGACGACGATAGCCGGCAAAAGAATATCATGCCATCATGTGGTGGCACGGAAGATGTCGTATTTTACGACATTTTTTCGCGATACCGCCCGGCCACCCACGCCAGTGTCGTCGCTTCTTACATCAAGTATCTAAAAATACCGCACGCCGCTAACGCACTGCGCTGCTGAAGGCCAGGTGAGACATCGTGTAACTTTTATACGAATGTATTACGCATCGTCGTAATATGTGCTTGATTTGCGGCGGATGGATTGCTGTTACTCCCCTGCCCGACGCAGCAATCTACTCAGCGCCGCGTATAACGCTTCTTCATTCTCTTCCTCAACGGTGATTCCCGCGTTTTTGACAATGGTGGTCAACTCTCGATTTATCGCCTCCATCCATTCTTGACTATTTATTTCAGGCGCGACATTCGCTTTCTGAGCATTATCGTCGACCAAAGTTATCATTTTTTTCATGGTAATGTCCTGGCTTGGTGCCGTCGTTTTTCGGCCGCACCGTTTTATACCTGCCGCAATGCTTACTCGACACGGTGTCGCTAATCATTACGATGTCAAATACGTTAAACTACTAAAGAAAATTCTAAATATTCCCCCGTCTATCCTTGTTGTGTGCCCGCCGCAAGCACCATCAATGCAATTGATTAACCATCGCTAATAGCAAATGCATTACGCATTGGAGAAGACTATCTATTCTAACGATTAATACTTTTGATTCTTTTATAAGGTTAGCGCTGACGGCTCAGGCGTTAAGAGTACAGTCCTTAACGACCTTATGCGGTAACATCCATTAAATTTGACACAGAGACCGTATCATTTTTATTAATTAATTGAAGCAAATAATTTTAAATCATCATTCAACACTACAGGAAACGCCAGCCTATTCCTATAGAGATTAAGTGACCTGGCCTGCATTTTTCGATCATCAGAGAATAACTATTAAACGTAATGTGGCGCTTGTCAATAGATTTCCCGCCACCCTGAAGATTTATTTCTAAAAGAATTGTCTTCGCGGCCGATGGGCCAATATTATCCACAAGAATCATCTGAGCGCCATCAGAAAAATCCTTTTATTCTAGCAAGTGTTAATTTGATCGAATTGTCTTAATGGCGTTATTGCATCTGCGTCAGTTACTCACCAAGACAAATATAATTTCATTGGAATTAATTTCAATAAATAATTCTCACCCAGTGCGTACTTAATAGCCTCCCGGACAATGCGCGCCACGGGCGGGCGGCCACGGCGCTCATGTTTAGTCCGTCGAAGAAATCTCAAGCAATGCTAATTATTTCGCTCGTCGAAGCAACCGCACGCAGTTTATGACATTGATCTCGTAACCGCCCGCTTGACGCGTTGAGCTACAGCCCCTTATCCATTAGCATAATCATAATTTCGTGCCACAATCGAACGAACGTCGTTCCCTTTCCCCAATATTGACGTAAACGAGCGCTAGATGACGGAGCAAGGTGGTGCCGATCACGGGTAAAAGGCGTCATTGTTGTCCGATTGAGTCCCCTGTCCATCCTGGCTAAATGGGGAATACTCTCTACATTCGCAAAGAAATAGTATTTTATTAAAAAATAATTCAGTAAACATATAACCTTAGATAACAAAATCGCAGATAAATAGTTCGTAATTTTCTCGCCAAGGTGCAAGTTTTGCTGGTATTATTCACAACGCTTTTAGCCTCAAGAATAACCACGGGAACAAGTAAATGCAACTCAATATTTGCATGCGAGATATATAAAAAAGATAATTAATTTACATTCTATATTTATTTTTATAGCGAAATAAAACCTCGCACCTTTTATTATCCACATATTGGAGAAGGCGTGAAAGTTTTCATCATCAACCTCAAAGCATCGCCCAAACGCCGTCAATGTATAGAATACCAGTGAAAAAATTACTCTCTTGATTATGAGTTTATCGAAGCCATAAATGGCCATTTGCTTAGCGGCGAGGAAATTGTGCGGCATACCCGTAAAATTAATTATGCCACCCGTCCGGGTGAAATTGGTTGCGCCCTTAGCCACATCCATATCTACCGCCTCATTTGTGAGCGAGGGCTTGAGCAAGCGTTAATCCTTGAGGATGATGCAAAGCTTACCCCGGAAGCCATTTCGCTTCTCCCCCAAATAGCGCTGTGCGATGATCCCAGCAGGCCGCTATTAACGCTGCTGACCGCCAGCCATCAATACCTAAAAAAACCGATTCAGGCGTTGGATAAGTCGCACTGTCTGCATAGGGTAATCGATGCCGCCATGACGCACGGTTACATTATCAATCGCACGGCCGCGCGGAACATGGTGGCGGGCCTCTATCCGGTATGGATGGTGGCCGACAAATTTTCCATTTTTCAGGATTACTCCCTTTGTCAGGTACGTGCCGTGGGGCCGCCGGTCATTTTGCATAGCATCCATGCGGCTCAGTCACACATCAGTATTACTCCCAAACCTGACGCGGCGCGCAATGCCATCTGGCAATCATTAAAAGCCCAGGCGCCGTGGCGGGTAAAATGCAAACATCTGCTTTGGCGTCTGCTGGTACGGCCTTTTTGTCCATAGTAAAACAGCAATAAATCACGACCCCCTCTTTAGAGGCAATGATGCCGGCGCGGACTGCACACCACGGGGCAGTCGCGCGCGGGGAATGTGCGCGTGAGGCGATTGGCCGCCCCCGCCATCAACTTAGAATTATAGCCGCAGCGATTAAAAGTCATCTGGGGAAGGGTTTTGCTATCAAGGTTTTGATGATTTGAGAGGAAAGCACGGTTGGTGGCGTTACGTTGAGCAAGCCTGAAATAGCCTCTTACATTGTATCTGTCATGATTAAGGTAAAAGGTATTACGGTCAAGAGGGTGCCAGCAGCGACAGTCCAGCAATTGAGTGGATATAAAACCACATCACCGCGGCTTGTGTATGAATGCAATGAGGCGGCCACGCCGCAGCTTAATAAGGCGCGCGTTAGCACCCGGCTTAAGCGAAATCTTTTTAGCGTTTTTTCTCAGAAATTAACAGGCGTAGAAGGGTAACCAGGCGTTTTGTCTGTAACCGGTTGAAAAGTGGCGGAGAGACAGGGATTTGAACCCTGGAAGGGATTGCTCCCTTAACGGTTTTCGAGACCGTCCCGTTCAGCCGCTCCGGCATCTCTCCTTTTTTGCGGTTGCTATCATGCCCTGTTTTGCGGCATTTTAACAGTATTAATCCGCCCTCACGATTCAAGTGACGACTTATCGAGCAACATGATGATCAAATGGCCATGGCAAAGCACGCATCCCGCCAGCTCAGATGAAACGAACTGGGATCAGGCGGTTTCAATTCCGCTATTGACCCCGCTCTCGGTGGATGAGCAGCAAAAACTGGTGGCGCTGGCAAAGAAATTTCTTTGGCAAAAGAAACTCGTTCCCTTGCAGGCACTTGAATTGAATGCCCAGCAGCGGGCACGTATTGCGCTGTTATTTTCCTTGCCGGTGCTTGAGCTGGGGCTGGAATGGTTGGATGGCTTCCATGAAGTATTGATCTACCCGGCGCCCTTCGTGGTAGCAGATAGCTGGCAGGATGATTCTGGCCTGGTACACCAGGGCGAGGTGGTTCATTCCGGGCAAAGCTGGGATCAAGGCCCGGTAGTCCTCAACTGGCTCGAAATCCAGGATTCCTTTGATGTGTCGGGTTTCAATTTGGTCATCCATGAAACCGCTCATAAACTCGATTTACGTAACGCGGGCGTCGTCAATGGCGTTCCATTTATCCCGCTACGGGAGGTCGCCCGCTGGGAACAACTGCTCCATGGCGCCATGGCGGACTTGCAGGATGAGGTTGAGCTGGTCGGGGAAGACGCGGCCAGTATGGATGCCTATGCCGCAAGCGACCCCGCGGAGTGCTTTGCCGTATTGTCGGAATACTTTTTCAGCTCTCCCGAACTGCTGGCGGAGCGATTCGCCGATCTTTACGGCTGTTTCGTCCGCTTTTACCGCCAAGATCCGCTCTCAAGGCTCACAGCCCTGCGTGCCGGTCGCATGCAGGATGCGCGCAGCATGTGATCCAGGCACCAGATTAAGCCAGCGCAAGCCATGATGTGGGCGCAAATGTCAGATAAAAACAGCGCCTCTTGCCTCTATCTGGCGCTGCAAATCACCAATTCGGCTAAGCCTTGCACAATTGCGCGATTTCATTCGGTTATCCATTGACACCCCTTCGGTGTCCCGCTATCATTCGCCCCGTTCTCGCGATTCCTCTGTAGTTCAGTCGGTAGAACGGCGGACTGTTAATCCGTATGTCACTGGTTCGAGTCCAGTCAGAGGAGCCAAATTTAGAAAAGCCCGCTCAGGTTTCCCTGAGCGGGCTTTTTGCTTTGAAGACTTTCTCTGCCTATCCATTGGATCCATGCCATCAACGCGCCGAAAGGATTCTCACTTAAGCTGATATTTGATAAAGGTGGTTGCTGTTATGTCATCAGCTCGAAGCGAAACAGCAAAATTATTACTGCCCAGCAGATGCAGCTGGTACGCCTTTATCAGTTAGTGGAAAGGCGTGACCGGGTGAAAAGCGTTCCTCACCCTAAATAGGGTGTACAACCCGCCTGATTTTGTCAGCTTTATTTTACGGTACGCCCCCTTCCCTCTGCCTCATTGATTTCGCCCATCAGGGTGAAAAAAAACGAGCTGGCGATTTATGTCATCTCTCCCTCTATTGCCGCTAACGCCGCAACTGTTAAAGCCACACTGGACTTCAGCGAGGATGAAACAAGCCTCCGCCCGACTTCTGCGCAGGGTATCACGGCATAAATAATCGATAAAACCAGAGGTCTGTAAAGAGGAATACCCATCGGTACTGGATTTTTATCAGGGGAATGATGCTCATCACCACCCATTAATAACGACAGACGCGAAACCGAGAGAAAAATAAAGTCACTACTGAATTTTCTGAAGGAAGAAACGTAAAGTGACTTTAAAACACTGATGCTGCTGTTTGGCTTTAGTGGTTCAGCTCAATCGCGGTATTCCCTTCTTTAAAAAGTCTCAGGAACTGACGAGCGTAGCCCGCTGGGTGTTTTCAGGGCCCGATGCAAAACAAATCTCCGTATGCTGCAAACCAGCAGAATATAGGGATGTCTTTAAAGGACTGCGAACGTGTGCATCAAGCACCCCATCAATGACAGGCTGCATTCTGGATATGCATAGTAGCCTAGCGAATGACCAGGACTGGTATGAGGCTATGGGCGAGGACTTCAGAAGTCTGGCTTCCCAGGAGCAAACGATCAAGACCTCGGCGACCATGTGAGGACATAGCGATCAGGCTGCAGCCGCGCTCCTTTGCAGCCGCAAGAATAGCTTCTGCTGGTAGCGCGTCCGGTACGTGAACTGTCTCAATCTCCACACCTAGCCGATCGGCCGTGGCTTTTGCTTTCGCAAGAATCTTGTCGGCAGCCTCCTTTCGGCCGGCCTCATATTCCATCATCTCATCAGGTGCGGGAATCCAGCCAACGCCTCCGGCCGGTCCTGCATAGGTATGAAGTCGCTCGGTGACAGTAATAATCGTTACCCTGGCGCCTAGCCCTTGTGCCAGTGACAGGCCCTGGTCGATGCCCTTTTGAGCAACTTCTGAGCCGTCGGTCAAGATAAGGATGTGCTTGTACATGAGTGCTTCCTTAATGTTAGACGTTAGACGTTTTCCGGTGAACCGGTCAGAGCATCTCTTAGTGACCCATGATTGGAGGGGGCAATCCGACGGTGTATGACCGCGCGAAAATACCGCTATGATCAAACCAATCACCGCTATCGCGGCCCCGGCAAGCGCTACAGCCCGGTAGCCCAGGCCAGCGTCAATCACCCATCCGCCAAACACTGCTCCGATCGCATTGCCGAGATTAAACGCACCGATATTTGCAGCTGAAGCCAGAGTTGGAGCTCCGCTCGCGGCCGACATGACCCGCACCTGTATGGGCGGAACAAGCGCAAAGCTTGCGGCTCCCCAAAGAAAGATGATGACGCCACTTACATAGACATTCGACATGAACAGGGTGAGCGCGACCAGCATGATCGCAATGAGGACCAGCGAGCCGATTATTGTTCGATCAACCGAGAGATCTGCGGACTTGCCTCCGAGCCAGCTTCTAAGTGTCATGCCAACCCCAGCGGTCAAAAGCATAGCTGTGACGAAATTGATCGATGCATGCGCTTCGGTCTGCAGGATCGGCGCGAGGTAAGTGAAGATCGTGAACATGGCGCTGTTGCTTATAACAGTCAATAACAGTGGCGTCAGGACGTTTCTTTGCATCAGGATTCGAAGTTCCGACCGAACGTTGGCAGTCTTGTTGCCGGGAAGATCGGGCAGAGCGACGCGAACTCCGCTCACCTGCAAGACGCCAATTGCAGCTATTCCCCAGAAGACAGCCTGCCACCCAAGATATTCTCCTATCCAGTTAGCGGCTGGCACGCCTATGATGGTTGCAAGCGTCAGCCCCATGAACATCGTCGAGACGGCAGCCGCTCGACGCTCTGGAGCCGCAAGGCCAGCCACGACAATGGCGCCGACGCCGAGAAACGTGCCATGATTAATGGACGTGAAGACACGCGATAGAATAAGCATCTCGTAGCTAGTCGATACTGCAGACCAGATGCTGCCGAGGATGAAGATCGCAGACATCGCCATCAACAACGTTCTGCGTGATAATCGGCCTGTGCTTAGCGTGACGAGCGGCGCGGCAACCATGACGCCAAACGCATAGGCGCTGACAACCGCACCTGCAGCCGGGATTGAGACATCCAGATCGCCGGCGATGACGGGCAGTAATCCTATAGGCCCAAATTCTGTAACGCCAATCGCAAAAGAGCCTATTGCAAGCGCCAAAAGCCCCAAATTGAGCTTCATCTAACCACCTCTATGCATATGGAGAAAAGTCTATGGAGAAAGCGCTGCCTAGCCGAACAGTGCTCAACCGACTCTCAGCGCTATATTTGCGCTGATGTCTTAAAGTAAGCACCCCGTGGAGGACGTCTTGAATTATTGGTGGGTTTGTTGTATGAGACAGTAAACCTACGTTACACGCTTATGCTCATTGCATTTTCACATTGTATTGATTTTAATAACTTTTATTTCCATCCCGGTTTGAGTGATATGAAA
>NZ_JBLKSS010000153.1:0-11334 GCF_047607725.1 Sodalis sp. (in: enterobacteria)
CACTCAAACCGGGATGGAAATAAAAGTTATTAAAATCAATATAATGTGAAAATGCAATGAGCATAAGCGTGTAACGTAGGTTTACTGTCTCATACAACAAACCCACCAATAATTCAAGACGTCCTCCACGGGGCGCTTACGAATTAACCGCTGGCTCGCGCTTTTAAATCCGCCGTGGTGTGATTTTGTGCACAGTTTTACAGGCGATAATTGGTGAAGCGTTGGAAAGTTTTGAATGTTATGATTCCCGCGTTTTTGCGGTAAAAAAATGAAATCTGCATTCTTTAAATTATTATTCACCTTTTCGCTACTTATCGATTGAATTCGTAGTACTGACCCGTATAATTTGCACGTTTTTCACCGCTTAACTGATCGGATCGCGGCAAAGGCAGTTTTATACACACTCAGCCGGAGTTGAGCGGGTAGGGAGAGTATCAAAGTCATGACCTTAGCCCTTTACAGCGGTAAAGTCGCTGGAAAGCTACTGTTTGCCCAGTTGATGACTTTGGTGCTGTTCAGCGTTCTGTTCGCTCTGCAAAGCTCCCGCGCCGCCGCATCAGCTGCGGGGGGCGGGCTGGTCGCCTGGTTGCCGAATGTCGTGTTCATGCTGTACGCATGCCGTCATCAGGCCCAGGCCGCGGTCTCGGGTCGCATCGCCTGGTCGTTCGCCATCGGCGAGGGGCTGAAAATAGCGGCGACCATCGCCTTGCTGGTCGTCGCGCTTGGGATGTTCAAGGCCGCGTTTGTCCCATTGGGCCTGACCTATTTATCGGTGCTGATTGTGCAGATATTGGCACCGGCCGTAATTAACAACAAAGGGTAAGAGGCATCATGTCTGCATCAGGAGAAATCGCTACTCCACAGGAATACATAGGCCACCACCTGAACAACCTTCAGTTGGACCTGCGTACGTTTGAACTGGTTAATCCCCACTCGGCGGCGTCTTTCTGGGTCCTGAATATTGATTCCATGTTCTTCTCGCTGCTGCTGGGCGCGATTTTCCTGCTGATATTTGGCCGCGTCGCCAAAGGCGCCACCAGCGGCGTGCCCGGAAAAATGCAGACCTTCGTCGAGCTGGTGGTCGGCTTTGTCGACGGCAGCGTGCGGGATATGTTCCACGGTAAAAGCAAACTCATTGCTCCGCTGGCGTTGACCATCTTCGTCTGGGTCTTTTTGATGAACATGATGGATTTGCTGCCCATCGATTTGCTGCCCTATCTCGGCGAGCACGTGCTGGGCTTGCCGGCGCTGCGCGTGGTGCCGTCGGCTGACGTTAACATTACGCTGTCGATGGCGCTCGGCGTGTTTATCCTCATCCTGTATTACAGCGTGACGATGAAAGGGATCGGCGGCTTCGTTAAAGAGCTTACCCTACAGCCGTTCAATCACCCGATTTTCATTCCGGTCAACCTGATTCTCGAAGGCGTCAGCCTGCTGTCCAAGCCGGTGTCGCTGGGCCTTCGGTTGTTTGGCAACATGTATGCAGGTGAGTTGATCTTCATCCTGATTGCCGGTCTGTTACCATGGTGGTCGCAATGGATTCTGAATGTGCCCTGGGCCATTTTCCATATCCTGATTATTACGCTGCAAGCCTTTATCTTCATGGTCCTGACGATTGTCTATCTCTCGATGATGTTTGAAGGACATTGATTTTTATAACTTTAATACTGCGTTTAACTGAAACAAACTGGAGACTGTCATGGAAAACCTGAATATGGATCTGCTGTACATGGCTGCCGCTGTGATGATGGGTCTGGCGGCAATCGGTGCTGCGATCGGTATCGGCATCCTGGGTGGTAAATTTTTGGAAGGCGCCGCGCGTCAGCCTGATCTGATCCCTCTGCTGCGCACGCAGTTCTTTATCGTTATGGGTCTGGTTGACGCCATCCCCATGATCGCCGTGGGCCTGGGCCTGTACGTGATGTTCGCCGTAGCCTAGTGTTAAACGCCAAGCTAACCAACATCGAACCGTTAACTTTACAAGAGGCATTGTGTTGTGAATCTTAACGCAACAATCCTCGGCCAGGCCATCGCGTTTGTCCTGTTTGTGCTGTTCTGCATGAAGTATGTGTGGCCGCCGTTAATGGCCGCCATCGAGAAGCGTCAGAAAGAAATTGCTGACGGTCTGGCTTCCGCGGAACGCGCAAAAAAAGATCTGGACATCGCTCAGGCCGAAGCAACCGATCATTTGAAGCAAGCGAAGGTGGAAGCCCAGGCGATCATCGAACAGGCCAACAAGCGTAAAGCGCAAGTGGTTGATGAAGCCAAAGCTGAAGCGGAAGCGGAACGCAACAAAATCCTGGCGCAGGCGCAAGCGGAAATTAACGCCGAACGCAAACGCGCCCGCGAGGAGTTGCGCAAGCAGGTAGCTATGCTGGCTTTGGCGGGTGCCGAGAAGGTCATCGAACGTTCCGTGGATGAAGCTGCCAACAGCGACATCGTCGATAAAATTGTCGCTGAACTGTAAGGAGGGAGGGGCCGATGTCTGAACTGGTAACTGTAGCTCGCCCCTACGCCAAAGCGGCTTTTGACTTTGCTGTCGAGCACCAGGACGTGGCGCACTGGCAGTCGATGCTGGCGTTCTCCGCCGAGGTGAGCCGCAATGAGCGGATAGCCGAACTGCTTTCGGGCGCCGTTGCGCCCGAAAAGCTGGCGCAAACGTTTATCGCGGTCTGTGGCGAGGAGCTTGATGCCTCCGGTCAGAACCTGATTCGGGTCATGGCGGAAAATGGGCGTCTGGCGGTTCTGCCCGACGTGCTGGAACAGTTCATTCTTCTGCGCGCGGCGCAGGAGGCGACTATGGAAGTGGATGTCATTTCCGCCAGTGCGTTGAAAGAAGAGCAACTGGCAAAAATTAGCGCCACGATGGAGCAACGTCTGTCACGCAAAGTTAAGCTGATTTGCAAAATTGATAAGTCTGTCGTGGCCGGTGTCGTGATACGCGCGGGCGATATGGTGATAGACGGCAGCGTACGCGGTCGTCTGGAGCGCCTGGCAGACGTCTTGCAGTCTTAAGGGGACTGGAGCATGCAACTGAATTCCACCGAAATCAGCGAACTGATCAAGCAGCGCATTGCTCAGTTCAATGTAGTGAGCGAAGCTCACAATGAAGGTACCATCGTTTCCGTCAGCGACGGGATCATCCGCGTACACGGCCTTGCCGAAGTCATGCAGGGTGAAATGATCGCGCTGCCAGGCAACCGTTTCGCCATCGCCCTGAACCTGGAACGCGACTCCGTCGGCGCCGTGGTCATGGGGCCGTATGCGGATCTGGCCGAAGGCATGAAAGTCAAGTGCACCGGGCGTATTCTGGAAGTGCCGGTCGGCCGTGGCCTGCTTGGCCGCGTGGTCAATACCCTGGGGGCGCCTATCGACGGTAAAGGCCCGCTGGAGCACGACGGCTTCTCCGCCGTTGAAGCCATTGCGCCGGGCGTTATCGAACGTCAGTCGGTCGATGAACCGGTGCAGACCGGTTATAAGTCCGTCGACGCCATGATTCCTATCGGCCGCGGTCAGCGCGAGCTGATTATCGGCGACCGTCAGACCGGGAAATCGGCGCTGGCCATCGACGCCATCATCAACCAGCGCGACAGCGGCATCAAATGTATCTATGTCGCCATCGGCCAGAAAGCGTCCACTATCGCCAACGTGGTACGTAAGCTGGAAGAGCACGGCGCGCTGGCGAACACCATCGTGGTGGCCGCCACCGCATCTGAATCCGCCGCATTGCAGTATCTGGCGCCGTATGCCGGTTGCGCCATGGGCGAATACTTCCGCGATCGCGGCGAAGACGCGCTGATCATTTATGATGATCTCTCCAAGCAGGCCGTGGCGTATCGCCAAATCTCCCTGCTGCTCCGTCGTCCGCCCGGCCGTGAAGCCTATCCCGGCGACGTATTCTACCTACATTCCCGTTTGCTGGAGCGCGCTTCCCGCGTTAACGCGGAATACGTTGAAAACTACACCAAGGGCGAAGTGAAGGGTAAGACCGGTTCGTTAACCACGCTGCCTATCATCGAAACCCAGGCCGGTGACGTTTCCGCCTTCGTACCAACCAACGTGATTTCCATCACCGATGGTCAGATCTTCCTGGAATCGAACCTGTTCAACGCCGGTATCCGTCCCGCCGTTAACCCGGGGATCTCGGTTTCCCGCGTCGGCGGCGCCGCCCAGACCAAGATCATGAAAAAACTGTCCGGCGGTATCCGTACCGCGCTGGCGCAGTATCGTGAATTGGCCGCTTTCTCCCAGTTCGCCTCCGATCTGGATGACGCTACCCGCAAACAGCTGAATCACGGTCAGAAAGTGACCGAACTGCTGAAGCAGAAACAGTATGCGCCGATGTCGGTCGCCCAGCAGGCGCTGGTGCTGTTCGCAGCGGAACACGGTTATCTGGAAGATGTCGAGCTGGCGAAAATCAGCGATTTTGAAGCCGCGCTAATGGCCTACGTGGACCGCGAGCAGGACGAATTGATGCAACAAATCAACCAGACTGGCGCTTATAACGATGATATCGAAGGCAAGCTGAAAGGTATTCTCGATACCTTCAAGGCAACCCAGTCCTTGTAACGCGCTATGGCCTGCTCCGGCAGGCCATAAAGCAATGAGGAGAAGCAGAAATGGCCGGCGAAAAAGAGATACGTAGTAAGATTGCAAGCGTCCAGAATACGCAAAAGATCACCAAAGCGATGGAAATGGTCGCTGCCTCCAAAATGCGTAAAACTCAGGAATGCATGGCGTCCAGCCGTCCTTATGCAGAAACGATGCGCAAAGTGATTGGTCACCTTGCACTGGGTAATCTGGAATACAAACACCCCTATCTGGACGAGCGCGACGTGAAGCGCGTGGGTTACCTGGTGGTGGCAACCGACCGCGGTCTGGCGGGCGGCCTGAACATTAATTTGTTCAAAAAGCTGCTGGCGGACATGAAAGAGTGGAACGGGAAATGCGTGGAAACCGAACTGGCGCTGATTGGCTCCAAGGCGGTGTCTTTCTTCAATTCGGTCGGGAGCAAAGTAGTTGCTCAGGTGACGGGCATGGGGGACAACCCCACGCTGTCTGAATTGATCGGGCCGGTAAAGGTTATGCTGCAGGCCTATGACGAAGGCCGCCTGGACAAGCTCTATATTGTCAGCAACAAATTTGTCAATACCATGTCCCAGGTGCCGCAGATTCTGCAAATCCTGCCTCTGCCGCCAGCGGAAGAAGCGGATTTGAAAACCAAATCCTGGGATTATCTGTATGAACCCGATCCCAAAACGCTGCTGGATACCCTGCTGCGTCGTTATGTGGAATCGCAGGTTTATCAGGGCGTCGTTGAAAACCTGGCCAGCGAACAGGCCGCGCGTATGGTAGCGATGAAAGCCGCAACGGACAACGGCGGCAGCCTGATTAAAGAGCTGCAACTTGTTTACAATAAGGCTCGACAGACCAGCATCACTCAGGAACTCACCGAAATCGTCTCGGGAGCCGCCGCGGTTTAGGTTTAGGTTACGAATTACGTAGAGGATTCAAGATGGCTACTGGAAATGTTATCCAGGTTATCGGCGCCGTGGTCGACGTCGAGTTCCCGCAAGACGCCGTACCCAAGGTGTACAACGCGCTTGAAGTGGAAAACGGCGCCGCGAAATTGGTGCTGGAAGTAGAACAACAGCTGGGTGGCGGCGTCGTCCGCTGCATCGCGATGGGCTCCTCCGACGGTTTGCGTCGCGGCCTGAAAGTGACCGATCTCGAGCGCGCGATTGAAGTGCCGGTGGGTAAAGCTACCCTGGGCCGCATCATGAACGTGCTGGGCGAGCCGGTCGACATGAAGGGCGATATCGTCGAGGAAGAACGCTGGTCCATTCACCGTCCGGCGCCGAGCTATGAAGAGCTGGCCAGTTCCCAGGATTTGCTGGAAACCGGTATCAAGGTTATCGACCTGATGTGTCCGTTCGCCAAGGGCGGTAAAGTCGGCCTGTTCGGCGGCGCCGGCGTGGGCAAGACCGTAAACATGATGGAGCTTATTCGCAACATCGCTATCGAACACTCCGGTTACTCCGTGTTCGCCGGCGTGGGTGAACGTACCCGTGAAGGTAACGACTTCTATCATGAAATGACCGACTCCAACGTTATCGATAAGGTTTCGCTGGTGTATGGCCAGATGAATGAGCCGCCGGGCAACCGTCTGCGCGTGGCGCTGACCGGCCTGACCATGGCGGAGAAGTTCCGTGATGAAGGCCGTGACGTTCTGCTGTTCATCGACAACATCTACCGTTATACCCTGGCCGGGACCGAAGTGTCCGCGCTGCTTGGCCGTATGCCGTCCGCGGTAGGCTACCAGCCGACGCTGGCGGAAGAAATGGGCGTATTGCAGGAACGTATCACTTCCACAAAAACCGGGTCTATCACCTCGGTGCAGGCGGTATATGTCCCCGCGGATGACTTGACCGACCCGTCGCCGGCGACCACCTTCGCCCACCTTGACGCGACCGTGGTTCTGAGCCGTCAAATCGCCTCTCTGGGTATTTACCCGGCGGTTGACCCGCTTGACTCCACCAGCCGTCAGCTGGATCCGTTAGTGGTAGGCCAGGAGCATTATGATGTGGCGCGCGGCGTGCAGTCCATTCTGCAGCGCTATCAGGAGCTGAAGGACATCATCGCTATCCTCGGGATGGACGAGCTGTCCGAAGATGACAAGCTGGTGGTATCGCGTGCGCGTAAGATCCAGCGCTTCCTGTCCCAGCCGTTCTTCGTGGCGGAGGTGTTCACCGGCTCCTCCGGCAAGTACGTGGCGCTGAAAGACACGATCCGTGGCTTCAAGGGCATCATGGACGGTGAATACGATCATCTGCCGGAACAGGCGTTCTACATGGTGGGTTCCATTGACGAAGCCGTGGAAAAAGGCAAGAAACTGTAACGCCTTGAGAGGAGGGTGATATGGCTGCAAAAACTTACCATCTGGATGTGGTCAGCGCCGAAAAACAGATGTTTTCCGGGCTGGTTGAGAAAATCCAGGTGACGGGTAGCGAAGGCGAACTGGGGATTTTCCCCGGCCACGCGCCGCTGCTCACCGCCATTAAGCACGGTATGGTGCGTATCGTTAAAGAGCACGGCAACGAAGAGTATATCTACTTGTCCGGTGGTGTACTCGAAGTGCAGCCCAGCACGATTACCGTACTGGTCGATACCGCCATTCGCGGCAAGGATCTTGACGAAGCTAGGGCGATGGAGTCTAAACGCAAGGCGGAAGAGCATATCAATAACTCCCACGGTGATATTGATTATGCTCAGGCGTCGGCCGAGCTCTCCAAAGCGCTGGCGAAACTGTGGGTCATCGAACTGACCAAAAAAGCGATGTAATCAAGTGTGAATCATGAAAGGCCGGTCGCGATGACCGGCTTTTTTTTTGTCTTTAATTAAGTCGCGGAAAAATCACCGGCCCATAGGGGCAATTTCACGTCCGCGCCGCTGAAAAAAACGTCAGTTACGCCGCCATTTTCCTTTCTGGCAACACAATCGTGACAAATAGCCTTAGCGCCAGGCGGCTACGCCCTGTAAAGTGTTTTTCATGCCAAAATATGTAGTAATCCCGCCTGCGAACGGGTTTACTTTCGTCTGATAAACAGAATTCCACAGGATGGTTATGTCGAATCGAGCATTAAGCGTGGTTGTCCTTGCCGCCGGAAAGGGAAGTCGAATGTTTTCCGCCTTGCCGAAAGTGCTGCATCCCCTGGCCGGTAAAGCTATGGTGCAACACGTCATTGATGCCGCAACCCAGTTGGGCGCGGCGCGCATCCATCTGGTCTACGGTCACGGAGGCGAATTGCTGCGTGAACGGCTTGCCCGCCAGGATGCACCCCTGAACTGGGTGCTGCAGGCCGAGCAGCGCGGCACCGGCCATGCCGTGCAGCAGACGCTGGCGGACCTGCGCGACGAGGAAGATGTCCTGATCCTGTACGGCGATGTCCCACTTATTTCTCCCGACACGTTGCAGCGGCTGCTGACGGCACGGCCGGAGGGAGGTATTGGCCTACTGACGGTAACGCTGGACAACCCCGAGGGCTATGGCCGTATCGTGCGCGCCGACGGCGAGGTGGCCAGTATCGTCGAGCAGAAAGACGCCAGCGAACAGCAGCGGCAGATAAAGGAAATCAACACCGGTATTCTGGTTGCCGGCGGCGGCGATTTAAAACGCTGGCTGGGGCAGTTAACCAACCATAACGCGCAGGGCGAGTTCTATCTGACGTACATTATCGCCATGGCCTGGAATGAAGGCCGTAAAATCAATACGGTGCAGCCTTCGCGGTATAGCGAAGTTGAAGGGGTGAATAACCGGCTGCAGCTTGCGCGTCTGGAGCGGCTTTTTCAGCAAGAGCAGGCGGAGCGTCTCCTGCTGGCCGGTGTGATGCTGTTCGATCCTGACCGTTTCGATCTGCGCGGTGAATTGCGCCACGGGCAGGATGTGTCTATTGATACTAATGTCATTCTTGAAGGGCAGGTAACGCTGGGCGACCGGGTGATTATCGGCACCGGCTGCGTCCTGAAAAATGCGGTCATCGGTGATGATGTGGTCATCAGCCCTTATATCGTTATCGAAGACGCCCGCGTGGCGGCGCGCAGTACTCTCGGCCCTTTCGCCCGCCTGCGCCCCGGCAGTGAGCTGGAGGAAGGCGCGCACGTGGGCAATTTTGTCGAGATGAAACAGGCCCGCCTGGGCAAAGGGTCGAAAGCCGGCCATCTCAGCTACCTTGGGGACGCCGAGATAGGGGCACAGGTCAATATCGGCGCCGGTACCATCACCTGCAATTATGATGGCGCCAACAAGCATAAAACCGTTATCGGCGACGATGTCTTCGTCGGTTCCGATAGCCAACTGGTAGCGCCGGTAACCATTGGCCGCGGTGCCACCATCGGCGCCGGCACGACCGTCACGTGCGATGTGGCCGACGGAGAAATGGTCATCAGCCGGATCCGTCAGTTTCCCATTGCCAACTGGACGCGGCCGGTGAAGAAAAAATGAGGATGCGGCCGCCCTTAGCGGGTGGTTTTGTCCGCCGCGCTACCCTAAAGCGGCCGGCAAGACCCGGGGCGTGTAGCGGCGCCGCACCGGTCGGATTTGGTGCTAGCTCATAACGGCGATTGCAGCCGTTTAATCAGGAATAACCGAGATGTGTGGAATAGTAGGTGCGGTTGCGCAGCGTGATATTGCCGAGATCCTGTTGGAGGGATTACGTCGTCTTGAGTATCGTGGATATGATTCCGCCGGCCTGGCGGTGGTGGACAATAACGGCCATCTGCAACGCCTGCGCCGGGTGGGTAAAGTCAGCGCCCTGACCGAGGCGGCGCAGGCGCACCCGCTCTCCGGTGGCACCTGTATCGCCCATACCCGCTGGGCGACTCACGGCGAGCCGACGGAAAATAACGCGCATCCCCACGTCTCGGGACACATCGTGGTCGTCCATAACGGCATCATCGAAAATCATGAACCGCTGCGCGAGCTGCTACGTGAACGCGGCTATACGTTCGTTACACAAACCGACACTGAAGTGATCGCGCATTTGGCGCATTGGGAACAGCGCCAGCAGGGCGGCGCGCTCTTTGAGGTGATGCAGCGGGTCGTAGGCGCGCTGCGCGGCGCCTACGGTACGGTCATTATGGATAGCCGCGATCCCAGCGTGCTGGTGGCGGCACGCTCCGGCAGTCCGGTGGTGATTGGCCGCGGCGTCGGCGAGAACTTTCTGGCCTCCGATCAACTGGCACTGCTGCCCGTCACCCGCCGCTTTATGTTCCTCGAAGAGGGCGACATCGCCGAAATTACCCGCCGTACCGTTCGGGTATGGGACCAGGCCGGCGAGAGCGTGGCGCGGCCCGAAATTGAATCCCAGGTAAAATACAACGCTGGCGATAAAGGGCTGTACCGCCACTATATGCAAAAGGAAATTTTTGAGCAGCCGCAGGCGATCAAAAACACGCTGGAAGGTCGCTTCAGCCATGGAGAGGTAACGCTGTCGGAATTGGGCGATGGCGCCGATGCGTTACTATGCCAGGTGCAGCACGTGCAGATTATTGCCTGCGGCACCTCCTACCACTCCGCCATGGTCTCCCGCTATTGGTTCGAGGCCCTGGCCGGCGTGCCCTGCGATGTGGAAATCGCCTCCGAGTTCCGCTATCGCAAACCCGTGGTGCGCCCCTGCAGTTTACTGATAACCCTCTCCCAGTCCGGCGAGACTGCTGATACTCTGGCGGCGCTGCGGTTGACCAAAGCCCTCGGCTATTTGGGTTCGCTTGCCATCTGTAATGTCGCCTGCTCCTCGCTGGTGCGCGAATCGGATATGGCGCTGATGACCCGGGCCGGCACCGAAATCGGCGTAGCCTCCACCAAAGCGTTCACTACCCAGCTGACGGTGCTGTTGATGCTGGTGGCGCGTATCGGCCGCCTGCGCGGTATGGACCAGGGGATAGAAGAAGATATCGTTCATGCTCTGCAGGCGCTGCCGAGCCGCATCGAGCAGATGCTGTCGCTGGATAAGCCCATTGAAACGCTGGCCGAAGGCTTCTCCGGTAAACATCACGCGCTGTTTTTAGGCCGCGGCGATCTTTACCCTATCGCCATGGAAGGGGCGCTGAAGCTGAAAGAAATCTCTTATATTCACGCTGAAGCCTATGCCGCGGGAGAACTGAAACATGGCCCGCTGGCGCTCATCGATGCCGATATGCCGGTGATCGTCATCGCCCCCAACAATGAATTGTTGGAAAAACTGAAATCCAATATCGAAGAAGTTCGCGCCCGTGGGGGATTGCTGTATGTTTTCGCGGAGCAGGATGCCGGTTTTACCGCCAGCGAAAATATGAAAATTATCCCGCTGCCGCACGTGGAGCAGATTGTGGCGCCCATTTTCTACACCGTGCCGATGCAATTGCTGGCCTATCACATCGCCCTGATTAAAGGGACTGACGTCGATCAGCCGCGTAATCTGGCTAAATCGGTAACGGTGGAATAACCTTATTGCGGGTGTCGTCGTCGGGCCAGCGCGCGCCGACGGTGCCCGCTGTCAAAGACGGTGATGGTTTCCAACGGAGTGCGGGTAGATTGCCGTCGGCCCCGCCATTGCCGCATTTCGGCGAAAACACAGCATAAAGAGATCCCAAGACGCTATCGCTATCCCCGCAGCGAGAGCGGATGGCGCCGGCGCGGGCGGTGAAACAGGCTTAAAAGGTAAGCGTACGCCCAGCGCCGTCTGTTAATTCCCCATCAAGTTATTGAAGATGATGTCCATTATTTTTTTAATGGGCGCAATTCATGAAACAAACCCCACCAAAACCCTCAAGACGTCGTCCCAATTTCCCGCTGGA
>NZ_JBLKSS010000154.1:0-10948 GCF_047607725.1 Sodalis sp. (in: enterobacteria)
TTCAGAACCACTAATTTCATATCACTCAAACCGGGATGGAAATAAAAGTTATTAAAATCAATAAAATGTGAAAATGCAATGAGCATAAGCGTGTAACGTAGGTTTACTGTCTCATACAACAAACCCACCAATAATTCAAGACGTCCTCCACGGGGCGCTTACACTGTCGTTCATGGCTACCTCCTGCATTGAGCGCAAAGTGTCTTGTCGAGCTGCACGGCGCGGTTCCTGGTCCAATCGTGAATCACTCATGGCGGCGGTCTCCCGGGCGCGACGCTATATTGCCGGCTACCGTCAATTCAACGTTCACGCCGGCTACAGCACTTGGACCGCCCGCGCGCAACGAACGTGGCAAGAAACGCTGCCGGACGCCGCCGGCGTCCGGTCTATCCAGACAGTAATTGTAAAACACCTTGGTGAACTCCGTGCTACAGGATGGCGGAACACCATCAATTAGGATTGCATGAAAGACCGTGTGACCCGAAATCAGAACCCCGCTGCTAGCCCGCCCGGGCGTCCTGAGCTGCTCCGGTCGGGCGGCGACTTCGACAAGAAAGGATGAGCGAGGCGTCGTGGGCAAAGGCGGCCTGACGCGCCGCGCGTCGGAAACGGGATGCAGAAACGAGAGACATCTTGCGCGTCATGAACCCTGTCTCCTGATAAAAAATAAGGCCCTCAACCGGGCGCCGGGGGATAAGTGTAAAATTTTTTAGCGCCCGTTCGGTTAACTTTTACGTTACCTGATGTAAACGCGCGCGATCTTACTACCGCTCAAAGGGGAAAAAAGCAAAATGAAATTGGCCTATGTCACTTTATTGACGCTTTTTTGTCCTCCGTTGAAACTAGCTGATATATTTCAGCCAAAAAATTACTGGCATTCAACCGAGACCCTACCCTAAAATAGCCATCCAGAAGTTAATCCATCTATACTGATTAACTGTTTTACTGCTGAACGACAGTTTCCGGGGGAGGCTGCATGACGCGTATCGTCATCATCTGGGCATCGCGTATTGCGGGGTCCCCGTCCCCAGCGCTACGCAGTCATTTCCAACCCGCATCCAAAGATAAAAAGACCAATGGCTAAACACCTATTTACATCTGAATCTGTTTCAGAGGGGCATCCTGATAAAATCGCGGACCAGATTTCCGACGCCGTGCTGGACGCCATTCTGGCGCAGGATCCCAAGGCGCGCGTCGCCTGCGAAACCTATGTTAAAACTGGCATGGTTCTGGTGGGCGGCGAAATCACCACCAGCGCCTGGGTGGATATTGAAGAATTGACGCGCAGCACTATCCGCGAGATCGGTTACATTCATTCGGATATGGGGTTTGACGCCAACTCTTGCGCCGTGCTGAGCGCCATTGGTAAGCAGTCTCCGGATATTAACCAGGGCGTGGATCGCACCGATCCGCTAGAACAGGGCGCGGGCGACCAAGGGCTGATGTTCGGTTACGCCACCAATGAAACCGATGTGCTGATGCCGGCGCCGATCACTTACGCGCACCGTTTGGTGGCGCGCCAGTCCCAGGTCCGTAAAAACGGCACCCTGCCCTGGCTGCGTCCGGACGCCAAAAGTCAGGTCACTTTCGCCTACGACAACGGCAAAGTGGTGGGCATCGATGCCGTGGTGCTGTCCACGCAGCATGCGGAAGACATCGCCCTGCCGCAGTTGAAAGAAGCGGTGATGGAAGAGATCATCAAGCCGGTTCTGCTCGCGGAATGGCTCTCCCCCCAGACCAAATATTTTATCAACCCGACCGGCCGTTTCGTTATCGGCGGCCCGATGGGCGACTGTGGGCTGACCGGCCGTAAAATCATCGTCGATACCTACGGCGGCATGGCCCGTCACGGCGGTGGCGCTTTCTCCGGCAAGGATCCGTCCAAGGTTGACCGTTCGGCGGCGTATGCCGCGCGCTACGTGGCAAAAAACATCGCCGCCGCCGGTCTGGCCGAGCGCTGCGAAATTCAGGTGTCCTACGCCATCGGCGTGGCGGAGCCGACCTCCATCACGATCGAAACCTTCGGCACCGAAAAGATCCCGGTGGAAAACCTGACGGCGATGGTGCGCGAATTCTTCGACCTGCGTCCTTATGGGCTCATCACCATGCTGGATCTGCTGCAGCCGATCTACCGCGAAACCGCCGCCTACGGCCATTTCGGGCGCGAACATTTCCCGTGGGAAAAGACCGATAAAGCCGAACTGCTGCGGGACGCCGCCGGCCTGAAATAACGCGCTATGACGCGCGACGGGCATAAAGCCGCGACACCGAAACGGCGATCGAGACGATCGCCGTTTTTTTTGCCTGCTGGACAGGTTTCCCGCCGATATTCGCCCGCCGATAAAGTCTGCGTTCTAGGGGCGGGCCCCTCCCAAATCCTGCTTTCACACTCCACTATTGCGATCGGGTCTGGCACTGCCCTTCCCTCTGTTGCAGTCTGGCCTGGCGCTACCCCCCGGATGCCTGCGGCCCGTCATCACGCGGGGTGATACGGGTTTATTTACCAGGCGGACGCATATCGGCTAGTGCAATTTTGCCTGCCGTCGCAGGGCTGCGACGTTTTTCTACGGCGTTCATACTGTCTAGTCGCCCCGGTTCAGCGCGATAAAACTTATTCAGCGAAAATTTTTGTTTCATCTACACTAAAACACGCCGCCACACCAAAGAGACGTTGATCTTTTTTGAAACCGATTACAGAAAAATATATTATTATTATCATTAATTTATTATGAATACGGCAAACAATAATTTCTTCATTTCTCATTTGTTACAAAATGGGTACGACATCCGGATTATTCCCGATGACAACCGCTCTGAATACCCTATATTAGCGGGACAACGCTTTTTGCTACGGATGAATATGCTGACAGACAGGGATAAGTGTATGTAACCGATTATATACTTGTGATCGACTTCACACTTTGTCAGCATACATTTACATAACATTAATAATTATTAATTTACGTAGTACATGGAGGCATTATGAGTACTGCCACACATAAATCCGGCAGATCCCATGCTCGTTTTATTTTTTTCGTTTGTTTTATGGCGGCGTTGGCCGGCCTGCTATTTGGACTGGATATTGGCGTCATCGCCGGCGCGCTGCCTTTCCTGTCTACGGACTTGCACATTGATAATCGTCAACAGGAATGGGTCGTTAGCTCCATGATGTTTGGCGCCGCGGTGGGCCGCCCTCGCCGCCGGCTGGATGTCAGCCAAATTGGGACGGAAATTCAGCCTGCTTACCGGCGCCGTTTTGTTCATCATCGGTTCGCTGTGGTCGGTGCTATCGCCCAATGTGGAATCGCTGGTCATCGCCCGTATTCTGCTGGGGCTAGCGGTCGGGATTGCCTCTTATACCGCCCCGCTTTACCTGTCGGAAATCGCGCCGGAAAAGATCCGCGGTTCGATGATTTCCATGTATCAGCTGATGATCACCATCGGGATCCTGGCAGCCTATCTTTCTGATATCGCTTTCAGCTATAGCGGCTCCTGGCGTTGGATGCTGGGTATCATCACCATTCCCGCGGTGTTGCTGTTTATCGGCGTGCTGTTTCTGCCGGGCAGCCCGCGCTGGCGGGCGGCCCGAGGGCGTTACCATGAAGCACAAAAAGTGCTGGATTTGCTGCGCAGTTCCAGCGAACAGGTACGCAAAGAACTAGAAGAAATCCGCGAAAGTTTGAAAGTCAAACAAAGCGGCTGGGCGCTGTTCAAAGACAACAGTAATTTCCGCAGCGCGGTCTTTCTCGACGTCCTGCTGCAGGTGATGCAGCAATTCACCGGTATGAACGTTATCATGTATTATGCGCCGAAAATCTTCAGAATTGCCGGTTTTACCAGCACCGCCAACCAGATGTGGGGAACGGTGATTGTCGGGTTGGTCAATGTGTTGGCGACGTTTATCGCTATCGCTCTGGTGGATCGCTGGGGCCGTAAACCGACCCTGAAACTGGGCTTCCTGGTCATGGCGGTCGGTATGGGCGTGCTGGGCACGCTGCTGCATCTGGGGATCGACACCGAATTCCAAAAATACTTTGCCATCGTTATGCTGATGTTGTTTATCGTCGGCTTCGCGATGAGCGCCGGCCCGCTGATTTGGGTACTGTGTTCTGAAATTCAGCCGCTGAAAGGGCGCGACTTCGGTATCACCGTGTCCACCGCCACCAACTGGATTGCCAACATGATCGTCGGCGCGACCTTCCTGACCATGCTGGAGACTCTGGGCAACGCCAACACCTTCTGGGTGTACGGCGCGCTGAACGTCATCTTTATCGTGTTGACCATTATGCTGATTCCGGAAACCAAAAACGTTTCCCTTGAGCATATTGAACGTAATTTGATGACCGGCAAGCCGCTGCGCGAAATTGGCGCGCGGGATTAACCGCTACCCCTTGTGTAGACCCTACGCCGCCGTCCCGCTGGGCGGCGGCGTTTTTTATGCTCCCGAGGCGGGATGCAGAGGCCCGCCTTCGCAGCCTGCTCGATGGCCTGGGCGTGGCAGCGTTTTTGTTTCCATGCTCATTGTGGGCCGCTGAGCGCGGGGTTTGCCCAAGCCCCCCCTTGCGACAACGACGTCCCGGGTGCGGATGTCACGCGCTGACGCGCTCGGATTGCAATGCGCATCTGCGGCAGCGAAACGTTGTCCTGTGCACAGCTGGACGGTGCCGCACGCCGTTCTCACGCTGTTGCATCCTGTTGCGCCGCCGGTTAGGCTGACGAATATGAAACCGTTACGTATCCCAATAGCCCTGCAGCAGGGCGTCATGCAGTGCCTGCGGGCCAAGCTCGCACAGGCAGGGGAGTATTTTGACTGTATTTTTCCCGAACCCACCATCACCTATCAACAGCGTGGTACCTACGCCGGCACCGCCTGGCTGGAGCGCTGGGAAATCCGCCTGAACCCGCAATTGCTGCTAGAAAATCAGCAAGCCTTCATTGATGAAGTGATTCCGCACGAGCTGGCGCATCTGCTGGTGTTTCGCCAGTTTGGCCGGGTGGCACCCCACGGACGGGAGTGGCGCTGGATGATGAGTCACGTGCTGCAAACCCCTGCCCGCCGTACCCACGAATTCGATCTGGCGGTCGTGAGACCTAATACGTTCTCCTACCGCTGCGGCTGTCAGCAGCATGCCCTGACCGTACGCGGGCATAACCGCGTTCTGCGCGGTGAGGCCCAATACCACTGYAGACGCTGCGGCGACATATTACAGCCCGAGACAAGTACGGCGGGACGTTAAGACTCCACGTGCGCTTTCCTTCATTTCCGTCATTCGACGCGCAGCGCGTTCAATTTGCCTGTCGCTGCGTAATTAGGTAACCTGCGCTTTTCCAAATTGAACACGCTGATGATGCTGCATAAAACTTCCGGCCTGCTGGCCGCTGCCTTATTGTTCCTTTCCTTTTCCACCGCGGCCAAGGTGCAGCAGATTACCAATTTCAACCAGGCGAAAGCGGCGGCGGTGAAAATCAATCGCGACGCACCCGGCACCTTTTACTGTGGTTGCCCCATCCGCTGGCAGGGCAAAAAAGGCATCCCGGATCTGGCGTCCTGCGGTTATCAGGTGCGTAAAAGCGAGCTGCGCGCCACCCGCATCGAATGGGAACATGTGGTACCGGCTTGGGAGTTCGGCCACCAGCGCCAATGCTGGCAAAACGGTGGTCGTAAAAACTGCGCCAAAGATTCGGTTTATCGGCAAATCGAAACCGACCTACATAACCTGCAGCCCGCAATCGGCGAAGTGAACGGCGATCGCGGCAACTATCAGTACAGTCAATGGCGCGGCGGCGAAGGCCAGTACGGCCGCTGTGAAATGAAGGTGGATTTCAAAAACAAGCAGGCGGAGCCGCCGGCCCGCGCGCGCGGCGCCATCGCACGGACTTACTTCTACATGCGCGATCGTTATCAGCTTCGTCTTTCCCGGGCGCAAACGCAGTTATTTGACGTATGGGGCCGTACCTATCCGGTGACCGAGTGGGAATGCAAACGCAATCAGCGTATCGCCGCGGGGCAGGGCAATCTCAATCCTTATATCACGCGGGCTTGCAGCCAATAAAAGCGCTGCTCTACACGTAAGCGCCCCGTGGAGAACGTCTTGAATTATTGGTGGGTTTGTTATATGAGACAGTAAACCTACGTTACACGCTTATGCTCATTGCATTTTCACATTGTATTGATTTTAATAACTTTTATTTCCATCCCGGTTTGAGTGATATGAAATTAGTGGTTCTGAAGTTTGTGATAGTGTCCATTAAAATTTAAATGGACACTATCATCGCCGGATTATCCATGATCTGACAGCCGTCCCTTATAGGATGCGGGCTCACGAGGCATCGTAGTGGAACATATTCTTACCGGGCCATACAACAAACCCACCAATAATTCAAGACGTCCTCCACGGGGCGCTTACCATCTCTTCACCTTATCGTTAATTCAGCGTAACGGTTTTTCCCGTCTCGATATGCACCGTCTCCACGCCGTTAAGGGTGATACGGGCAATTTTTAACGTCCCAGCAATCACATCCCCCGCCTGATTGACCGTTTCACGGCCGCCCGCATCACGGAGCGTGACCTTCATCGTTTTGCCGTTACCGAAAATCTTGACCACGTCCGGCAACGTCGCACGGGGCGCACCCGCCCCCTCGCTGCCACTATAAACACGCCCCGCCATCAGCGGCTGGCTGGCTTCCGCTTTGGCCCGATTCGCGGCGGCCAGCAACTCGTAATACATCCGTTCGCTTTGCAGCACATCCAGATCCCCGACCGTTTTCACCTCTCCGGCGGCCATCACCGACACGCTGGCAAACAAGACTATCCCCGCACAGCAGACGTTACGCCTTACCATAAATTTCTCCCTTCACATGATAGGACAGATGCCCGTCGTCGTTATTGATACTGACAATGACCTGCAACAGCCTGACGCCGGTCAAATCGGCGCGGCTGAAAATCATTTTCGGCGGGATCTCACTGTCGTACTCAAAGGAATAGGCCCGCCAGTCCTGCACCGGCAACGCCGCGGCCTCCTCGCTTTTTTCCAGCACCTTCGGCGGGATGTCGCCAAAGGACACATTGACGTTCACCCCCTGAAACAACGAAATCATTTTCAGCATCTGCGCCCCCATATCCTGCATCGGATCATCCCCGTTGGGCCGATACGGCACCGGCAGGGTAAAGGTCGTCACGGCCGTATCCCGGTAGTTGAATGCCACCGGCACGTCATAGCGCCTTTTCACTGCCTCGACAAAATCCCGTGTTTTAACCGCCGAACCAGGGATACGCGCATAGGACACGCTGAGATGACCGGTCGTACAGTTCACGGCGGTCGGCACCCAGCCGCGCAACGATAGCGGTATGCTGAACAGCCGGGCGTCACAGGCATGAAGAAAATCCTGCACTGACGGCGTCTCTATCCACGGATGCGCCAGTTGACTGAGCGCCGCCTGATAGCGTGCCTCTCGGTTAATCCGCGCCTAATGCGCTAACGCACGCGCCTGCTCCTGCTGTCTGAGGCTTTCCTGCGCATCGTAATAACGCGACAGTCCCCAGACGCCCAACAGGCCGACGCCGACCAGGCCGCCCATGACCCGCATCTGCATCGGCGTCATGCCCCAGGTCAGCGGCCTGAGCTTGAAATCCTTGCGTAACGCCTTGTCAGACAACAACGCGGTCAGATCCAGCGCGTCGGTTACCCACATAAAACGCGACGGATCGCCAAAGACCTTGATGTCCAGGTCGGTCCGGTTGCCTTTTAACGACGCCTTTAAATCAATCACGGTCTGCTCAAGCGCCGCTTCCGTATAGAGTTCATCGGAAAAAGGGTGTATGCCGCCCTTCTCCGTCCGGCCAACCAGCGTATATTCAGCGCTGTCGCCGCGCTGCCCGAGCGGGATCACGGCGATGCAAGGTCCCTCCAGCAACGAGGCGAGCGCGACGGTCAGCGAATAGCAGCCCCGTAGCTGAAACGGCGTTTTAGGCGCAAACCCCGCCTGTATCGCGTCACTCTGGCGGATAGCCACCACATCCAGCTTTTCCTGGCGGCCAATGCGCCGGATTTCTTTCATGATATTGCGCTGCGCCTTCACCACCCGCCAGCGCAGCCCCACCACAAAGCGTTTCTTATTGAGTGTCAACACCCGAATGTGATTCTGCGCATCCTGTGCTAACGGTAATACGGTCTCCATACTCTCCCCCCGGCTACTGGATAAACGGCGTCACGGTGATCACGAACGACTGCCGGGTTTTATTGCCGGTCAAACCGCCGCCGAAAAACCAGTGATTGGCGGAGCCGACCCCCTGCTTGTTCACATTTTCCATGCTCTGGTCATAACCGCTTAATACCAGGGTTTGCCCCGATTTCATCCAGACGTGCTGGGGAATGGCATTGGTGTCTAAATCCGGCCCCTCAATACTTTCGTCTTTCGAGGTCAGTTTTCTTAATTGCTTCAGCGAGGAAATATCAATAAAGATACTGAGCATCAACCGATCGCTGTCTTTCACCAGTTTGGGCAACAGGGTGATATTGGTGCCGGTCGTGACCGAACCCGGGTTGAGCGTCTGGGTGGTGACCACCTGGCTACCGTTGCTCACCGGCGTAGAGCCAATATTTTTCATATAGGTGGTCTGTTTGCCGGTCATCATCGATACCGAGGCCATATTGGTTGTCGTCAGCGGGATGGTTCTGACATTCGCCACCGTGACCTGCGGCGATAACGCCTTGAACAGCAACGATGACCTGGCAAACTGCCCCGTCCGCCCGCTCGCCGTATCCAGGATACTGTAACCCCCCGTAACCGCCTCCGTGCTGGCGTTGAAGTGATTCGCCAGCGTGATACCGTACTGCTCGGACAGGGAGCGGAACACCAGATCCCAGTCCAGGCCCAGCGTATCGTTGGCGTCGGTATTAATGGTGTAAATCACCACCTCAAAGCGCACCTGGCGACTTAACGCCTGATTTTCCGCTTTCAGATAGTCGCCAATGCGACTGACCACCTCCGGCACATCGGTGACCATCACCGTCCCAGTCGTCTGGTTCATGCTCAGACGGCCCACATCCGGCGTCAGCATACTTTCCGCTGTGGCTTTCAGGTCAGCATAGAGGTTGTTGCCCATTTCCACATCAGACTGCGTGGTCGAGCCCTCCTGACCACTGACGCCGCCGCGACTGCCCGTGTGCCGCCGCTGCCCGCATCATCCCCGCCGCTGAGGGTGGACACACCGCTTATCACGTTGTTTTTCAGCTTGTACTTCGCATCCCCCGCATCAATGTCGAAGCGAGCGGTCTGAAGATAGAAAAAGGTGATAGCCCCCTCTTCATAGCGCCAGGAAATGCCCAGCCGCGCCGTCACAATATCCAGCAAGCCACCGATATCGCCTTGATAAGACACATCGGCAATGCGGCGCGGCTCCCCGCCCTGTCCGTTGACCGCCCTCTCGCTCGCCGCAACGCCAAACGACGCCAGCGGACGCATGCCGCCGGGCGCAGACGGCGGTACCGGGGGAGGAACGTCGCGCAAACGCTGCGTGGCGGTAGCACTGCCCGCCCCACTGCCTTGTGACAACAGGGCCGCCGCATCTGGCGTAACCCGTGTGCGGATATGGCATTGCTCGGTCACATCCTGACTAAACTGATAAATATCTTGCGGCGTGACCGTCCGGTAAACCATATGACAGTGCAGCAGCCTCTCGGGCAGGCCATAGTGCGGTTTTTCCAGCGGCACCGGATTGACCCACTGGTCTTGATGGAACTGCACCACCGGCCGGTTAGCTTTTTTTAATAACGCCGTCGTCTCCGTCGCTTTTTTTTCTGCCGTGCGCTGTGTCTGATGAATGCGCTCAACTGCCGCACACCCTGCCAATAACGGCAGACTCAGCGACAGCGCCAGCCAGTTTTTCTTTTTCATACCTCATCCATTTTATTTTTTATCACTGACCACCATCAAACACTGTGCCCGATAACCATCCACGTACAGCGGTGTATGGGCGTCGCGATACAAGGAAAATAATTGCTGCGTCACGGCTTCAAAGCTGCCGGTAAACGTCAGCGGGGAATCCACCGGATAATCGGTTTGCACCGGCCAGCGTACCGTCCAGTGCCGGGGACGACTGACAGGTCTCACCCGCCGCCCAGCGCATAAATGCCTGTTTTAATGTGGTCCCCGGCGTTATCGTCCACAGACGCGGCGGCAGCAGCGGTTTCACCGGCGTCGGCCCCTGACGGGCAACGGCCCCGCCGGAGAAGGGATTTTTTCCCATCGACGCGCCGGCAAGCGGCGGTACCACCACGGGCGACCCCGGCCCTTTCAGGGGTTTGATGGACGATGTCCCGCTCATCGGCAGCACAGGCGGTTTTGCCGGGGTTTTCGCGGCAGGGCGTTTGTCCGCCACTGTGTTTCCCGTCGCCGCCAGTTTGACGGCGGGCAAGGGGGAACTGGCCGCGTTTTGACTGACCGGTAATCTCGCTGACGGTGACGACACCACGGATAACGTCCGAACAGGCGCGGGCGTCTCCGTCAGCATCCCGTAAGACGGCAGGGACGGATTGACCGGCAAAAAGGCCCCTTTCGGCGTCGGCAATGTGGGCGCGCGGCTGCACCCGCAAAGCAGGCAGGCACACAGCGACACCCGGAGTACAGGTTCAAGGCGCATAATCTTCTCTGTCTGGATAAAGGAACCCGGCGGGCATCAGGAAAGTGTTTCCTGATGGCGGACGGGTTGGACAAGCCGCCTGCGGCGCGTCAGCCCCGCACACGCCCAAACTGGCTCAATATTTTGTTGACATTCTCTGGATCAGCGCTCGCGCATTGCCCCAGTAACTGACGGCGTAAATCCAGCGTCTTACGCGGATCAAAACTGAATTTTTTAAACGCATTAAGACTGAAAAAGGTTTTAATCGCGCCACGGCATTCTGAAGGCGTCTGGCCCGACACTTTTCCCGCCATACATAAAAATACC
>NZ_JBLKSS010000155.1:0-10860 GCF_047607725.1 Sodalis sp. (in: enterobacteria)
ATTTTAATGGACACTATCACAAACTTCAGAACCACTAATTTCATATCACTCAAACCGGGATGGAAATAAAAGTTATTAAAATCAATACAATGTGAAAATGCAATGAGCATAAGCGTGTAACGTAGGTTTACTGTCTCATACAACAACCCACCAATAATTCAAGACGTCCTCCACGGGGCGCTTACGTAGAATCCGCCTAAGCCGATAGGTCGTCCAGGAAGAATGGCGGTCGGGGAAGCAAGACCACAGGGATGGTAGGCGCGGCACGCCTGTGGAAAGCGGCCAAGGTATTTGCCTTCAATGAACTAGCTCCATGAATGGAAAATTTTCGTTCCCTTAAGGGGTAATTGGAATAGGAAACAGATCGCTTTAAACCGCGCACCCAGCTGGATGCGCTAGGGGCGGGTCAATTACAATAATCACTGAGGGTTTGTGGGATAGATAGATTTATGCTGTTACTCCATGGTATGTGCTGTTGCCACAATAAAAATCACAACATCCTGTCGATCCTGAACCACAGACCATGTTTGACATTAAAATTTCATGCCAAAACAGACATTGAGAATACCATGACTCTCGATTGTGCATCAAAGTCTGTTATAGAGTAAACATTCTCAGCAATTTTATTTAAAACCCTATGCATGTCATGTTAGTAATCAGAAGTATATTTTCTGTCATTCTTGGGTCAGTTGCTATGAAGCTGCTCATTTAGCAATATCGGCAACGGTAATTTAGAAGTTAAGATTTAGCTTGCTAAAGTCTTTACCAAGCTTTTTACTCCGTTCCGCTAATAAAAAATCCCGGCCTTTCTCTCCTAGACGAGCAAAAGTAAAAATAAATTCCGTGTCGAACCCCTCTTCATGGAGATAATTAACGTTTTTCAATATAAAATTCTGTACTTTTTCTTCCTGACTGGACAGTGAAAAAATAAGGCTCACCCTGACGCCTGCATCATGAAGAAATTTAAAGTTTTTTAATACAAAATTCTGTTCACGTACGTCACGTCCAGCCAGGTATTCAATATTGACAAGATCCAGTCCAGCTTCATGTAGACTATCAAAATTATTTAATATTAAATTATGTACTTCAATACTTTTTTGCGACAAAGTATGCGAGTGAAATAGACTGAACCCCATTCTAAGCAGTGCATTTCCGTTTTCTACCATAAAAGTTTGTGTCCCTGGGTCCTTGGTGGCAAGGTAATAAATATACTCCACGCCAGCCCCCATCTCATGTAGGACTTTAAAATTATTTAATACAAAAGTCTGAATGTTAGCTTCTTTTTTTAGCAAGAGTTAATATGTGACTCATATCAAACCCTGCTTTATGCAGAGCTTTACAATTTTTTAAAACAAATCTTTTGTTTTCTTCGCTTTGTTTTATAAGTTCATTAATTAATTTTGCATCAAATCCTAATTCAAGCAGGAGTTCACTATATGCGATCTTAAATAATTCATCGTCAGTAAGAATTTCATCAACAACATCGTTGAATGCATGACAGGTTAAACGCACGTTGAATTTGTCCTCGCCGATATATTTAAATATATGCTCGAGCATTTCAGGTGGTAAATCATTTATATTTTTTTTGCTTGGCGCTTCTGAGTGTAATTTTATAGAAGTGTTATCGACGTTTATTGGTTCAGGGATGCCAGGTTGTGTATTGGGACGTCTATTTTGCAGGCTAGCCGTGTTTGAAATATTAGGCGTTGTGTTTACATTCATGAATTTACCTATCTTTTAGTAAAAGACATTTGCAGGTAGTAGATTTAATGGTTTTATAACACAGATGTATGAATAAAACTTCAACGCAAATAACTATTACCTCTACGCCCCAATAAGAATGAATATCATGTGAACGTCCCGCCAAGCTGCACTAGCACTTAACGCAGTTGAAGGTGGAAAGGGATAGAGCGAAGCTCTTACTCTTAATTTAATAGTGGCGCTTTCTGCTGAATAGACGCCGGTATCTTGAAAACGTTGCCCATATCCCAAAATACAATGAACCTTACTATCGAAACTACCGCAAGAAATGTCGGCCGCGCTGCCGATGTCGACCTGGGGGGAGGCCACACTGCATCCCCGACAGGGCTTGTACGGTTAAAGACCGAGCGTGGAGATGTCTATACTGTACAGAATCGCTTGGATGTGGGGTGGACGTGGCCATTGGCCGGAGCGATAACAGGATTCCAGGTGACAACGCGAACGCCGGTTGGTTAAGTGGACGTCAATGGGTTAAGCGGACGCCTATCGGTTAAGCGAACGTCAGGCGTATGCAGGTCGGTTAAAAAGGACAGCTGTTGGCTAAGTGAACGTCCGTCGATTAAACGGACGTCCGCCGAATTAACTGCCGTAGCGCTGCAGCAGGGTTGCCATTCCCTGACGATAACGCTGTTCCAGCGTCTCGCGGCTGGTGGCGGTAATTTCCAGATCGCGGAGCAGTCCGTCGTGCAGGGCGTACACCCAGCCGTGGATAGTCACCTTCTGGCCCCGTTTCCAGGCAGAGCGCATAATGGTTGAATGTCCCAGGTTATACACCTGCTCAATCACATTAATCTCGCTGAGGATGTTGGCGCGGTCCTCGGGATGAAGCTCGCCCAGCAGTGAGCTATGCTTGTACCACAAATCACGGATATGCAGCAGCCAGTTATCGATAAGCCCCAGTTCGGGATTGTCGATGGCCGCCTGTATGCCGCCGCAGCCGTAATGGCCGCAGATGATAATATGCTCGACCTCCAGCACGTCGACCGCATATTGCACGACCGACAGGCAATTGAGATCGGTATGGATAACCAGGTTGGCGACATTGCGATGCACAAACAGCTCTCCTGGCTCCAGCCCGGTCAATCTTTCCGCCGGGACGCGGCTGTCGGAACAGCCAATCCACAAAAAGCGTGGCTTTTGCGCCAGCGACAGCCTCTCAAAGAAGCCCGGATCCTCTTCATGCAGAAGCTTGGACCAATCCTGGTTGTTACTGATAAGGGTTGAAATGTCTTTCATCGATGTTAATAGCCTGTAACTGTCGTAATGCGATGGGTTAATATAGGCCAAGCGCTGGCGTTTTAAAATCAGTTCCTGAAAACCGTTTAGAATAAGGTAACCCGTCACAAATGACATATGCATTGGAGTTGGAGCAGTTGACCAAGACCTACGCAGGAGGCGTACAGGCTCTAAAAGGGATCGATCTGAACGTGGAAGCCGGCGATTTCTATGCGCTGCTTGGCCCCAACGGGGCGGGAAAATCCACCACCATCGGTATTATCAGCGCTCTGGTGAACAAGACCGCCGGTAAAGTGCGGGTGTTCGGCTACAATACCGATAAGGACATCGTCAATGCGAAACGCCAGCTAGGGCTGGTGCCGCAGGAGTTTAATTTCAACCCGTTTGAAACCGTCTATCAAATCGTGGTGCATCAGGCCGGCTACTACGGCGTGGAGCGCAAGCAGGCCGCGGCAAGCGCGGAGAAGTATCTGCGCCAGCTAGATTTGTGGGACAAGCGCGACGAGCGTGCCCGGATGCTCTCAGGCGGTATGAAACGTCGCTTGATGATAGCCCGCGCGCTGATGCATGAGCCGAAGCTCCTTATTCTCGACGAACCCACCGCGGGGGTCGATATCGAGCTGCGTCGTTCCATGTGGGGTTTTCTGCGCGATCTGAACAACAGCGGCACCACGATTATTTTAACCACCCATTACCTGGAAGAGGCGGAAATGCTGTGTCGGCATATCGGCATCATCCAGCACGGCAGGCTGGTGGAAAACACGTCTATGCGGGAACTACTGTCGAAGCTGAAATCCGAAACCTTCATCCTGGATTTGGCGGCGAAAAGCGCGCTGCCCAAGCTGAACGGTTATCGCAGCCAATTGCTCGACACCAGCACGCTGGAGGTGGAGGTGATGCGTGAACAGGGCCTTAACAGCCTCTTTAACCAGCTGAGCGCCCAAGGGGTGCAGGTGCTGAGTATGCGCAATAAAGCCAACCGCCTGGAGGAGTTATTTGTGACCCTGGTCTCGGACGGCAAAGCAAGGAGTCAACGGACATGATGCAGCTGTATTGGGTGGAATTAAAAAGCATTTGGCGTAAAGAGATCAACCGCTTCGCCCGGATCTGGATACAAACCCTGGTGCCGCCGGTGATTACCATGACGCTGTATTTTATCATTTTCGGCAATCTCATCGGATCGCAAATCGGCGCCATGCACGGTTTCTCGTACATGCAGTTTATCGTGCCGGGCATGATTATGATGGCGGTGATTACCAACGCCTACACCAACGTCGCATCGTCGTTCTTCAGCGCCAAATTCCAGCGCAATATCGAAGAGCTGCTGGTGGCGCCGGTCCCGACCCATGTGATCATCGCGGGCTATGTCGGCGGCGGGGTGGCGCGCGCGATTTGCGTCGGTATTCTGGTGACCGCGGTGTCGCTGTTCTTTGTGCCGCTGCAGGTCCATGCCTGGTGGATGGTGCTCGTGACGCTGATATTGACCGCGGTGCTGTTTTCGCTGGCGGGATTGCTCAATGCCGTGTTCGCCAAGAGTTTCGACGACATTAGCATTATCCCGACCTTCGTGCTAACGCCACTGACCTATCTGGGCGGGGTGTTCTACTCGCTGTCGCTGCCGCCGCCGTTTTGGCAGGTGGTGTCGCGGCTGAACCCGGTGGTCTATATGATTAGCGGCTTCCGCTACGGCTTTTTGGGCATCAGCGACGTGCCGCTGGCGTTTACGCTTGCGGTGCTGGTGGCCTTCATCGTGGTGTTTTATCTGCTGTGCTGGACGCTTATCCAGCGCGGACACGGCCTGCGCACCTAATCTGCGCGTCGTGTTGACCCCACCGCAGGTCAGGCCTGACCTGCGGTGGTGCAGGCTGAACCGGTGGTGCTTCGGCGCGCCGAGTTCAGGCCATTTGCACCGGTAGCGCTTTGGCGGTGCGCTGCAACTGATTATGCTCGTCGAAATAGGCGACCTTCGGGGCGTGGCGACGTGCCTCTTCATCCGGCATTTGCACATAGGCGCAGATAATCAGCAGATCGCAGGCGCAGCGCGCAGCGGCGCCGTTCACCGAAATGATGCGCGAGCCGCGTTCGGCGGCAATCGCATAGGTGGAGAAACGTTGGCCGTTATCGACGTTATAGATATCAATCGCTTCATACTCCAAGATCCCCGCCGTATCGAGAAAGTCCTGATCGATGGCGCAGGAGCCTTCGTAATGGAGATCCGCCTGGGTGACATGCACCCGGTGCAGCTTGCCTCGTAACATCGTGCGTTGCATGAGCTTAAGCCTTCTTACCGTTATGAAATGAGATCCACTTGCGCATTATCGATTAGCTGAGCCTTACCCAACCAGGCGGTGAATAACACCACCACCACCCGCCGGCTGTCGACCGTCAATGGCTGCAAGGTTTCGGCGTCGTGGATAACCAGCGTATCCGGCGTCAGACCGGCCTGTAGCAGTTGCTCCGCCGCCGCCAGCAGACCGTCGGTATGGCGCTCCCCGGCGCACAGCTGCGCCACCAGCCGCGTAAGCACCTGGTTGAGCGGCGACGCCAGACGGCGCTCTTCGGCGCTCAGGTAACCGTTGCGCGAACTGAGCGCCAGACCATTGGCGGCGCGCACCGTCGGTACGCCGCTAATGTCGATATCATAGCTCATGTCCCGCACCAGTTGACGAATAAGCGCCAATTGCTGAAAGTCCTTTTCGCCAAAGCAGGCCACGTCCGGTTGCACCAGATTAAACAGTTTGCTGACAATCGTGGCCACGCCACGGAAATGGCCCGGCCGGCTTTCGCCTTCCAGGATATTGGCGAAGCGCGGCACATCGACAAAGGTCTGACTGGCCAGACCGTCGGGATAAATCACCGCGGTCGCCGGAGCAAATACCATGTCCACGCCGCGCCGGGTCAACTGTTCGCAGTCTTCTTGCAGCGTGCGCGGGTAAGCCGCCAGATCTTCCGGTCGGTCGAACTGCATCGGATTGACGAAAACGCTCACCACGACTTTATCCGCGCGGGCGAGCCCGGCGTCAATCAGCGACATATGCCCTTCATACAGATTGCCTATCGTCGGAATGAGGGCGATACGTTTATGTTCCTGACGCCACTGTTTAACCGTCTGACGCAGCGTCGGCGGCGTTTCGATAATCAGCACGGGAGTCTCCTTCATGAATGAAAGCTGTGTTCGGCGACGGGAAAGTGGCCGGCTTCAACCTCTTGCACATAGCGGCGCACGGCTGCGGCAATATCCCCGCCCGCCGCGAGAAAATTCTTGGCGAAGGAGGGCGCGCTATCGCCGGTGATGCCGAGCGCGTCCTGTATGACCAGGATCTGGCCGTCGGTAACGGCGCCGGCGCCGATAACTGGGATGTCCAACGCCTAGGTGACGCGTTCCGCCAGCGCCACCGGCACACATTCCAGCACCAGCAACTAGGCGCCGGCCTGTTCCAGCGCCAGTGTATCGGCCAGCAGCTGCTCCGCGCCGGCCGGATCGCGACCCTGAATTTTATAGCCGCCGAATATATTCACCGACTGTAGGGTCAAGCCCAGGTGTCCGCAGACGGGGACCGCCCGCGCGGTCAGACCGCTAACGGTATCGGCCAGCCACGCGCCGCCCTCCAGTTTCACCATGTTGGCGCCCGCGCGCATCAGCGCCGCACCATTGTCATAGGCCTGAGACGGCGTCGCGTAGCTCATGAACGGCAGATCGGCCAGCAGCAGGCAGGAGGGGGTGCCGCGCCGCACGCAGCGGGTATGATAAACCATATCCTCTACGGTAACCGGCAGCATGGAGTCGTTGCCCTGCATCGTCATGCCCAAGGAGTCGCCCACCAGCATCACCTTGATCCCCTGTTCAGCGAACAGGCGGGCAAAGGCGGCGTCGTAGGCGGTAATGGAGGCGAATTTGCGCTGTTGTTGCTTCCATTTGCGCAAATGAGAAATGGTGGTCATGGTATACAACCTCTGTACCGCGGGGGCGCCCGCTGTCAGCTTAAGGAGTGGCGGCTTATTTTAATGGAAGCTTTGCCGGGGGTATAGCGTTTATCGCACAAAACATTTGGGTATTTGACTAGACCTGCGCTGCGTGCGCGGTGACCCGGCAAGGGGGCTTAAAGGCCGTACGCCGCGCCGGCGCGCGTTAATGCGTCGCGTCGGCGCCTGACGGGCTAAGGGCGTTCACGCCTTGCCGTAGCGGTGCTCCTCATCCCAATAGACGAGGCCGTTGCGCGGCACCTGACGCAGTCGCTCGGCTAGCGCGCCGCCGTCGGGAAAGCGCAGCTCCGGCGCCAGCTCGGCAAGGGGATACAGCATGAATTCGCGGTTGTGCATGTCGTAATGCGGCACCGTTAGGCGGGCGGTGGCGATAATGCGATCGCCGAAGAGCAAAATATCCAGATCCAGCATACGGGGTCCGAAGCGATGCGCCTTGCGGGTACGTCCCTGGCGTAATTCGATCGCCTGAGTGTGATTCAGCAGCGTTTCCGGCGCGAGGGCGGTGTCCAGCGCCACCACGGCGTTCAGAAAATCGGGCTGATCCTGCGGGCCGAGCGGGCGGCTGCGGTAGTAGGACGAACAGGCGACAAGGCGGGTTTGCGGCAGGCTCGCCAGCGCCTCGAGAGCGGCGCTTACCTGCTGCAGCGGTTCGGACAGATTGCTGCCCAGAGCCAGCCAGACACGCTCCATCAGGCGCTGTCGCAGTTGGGCGCCCGACGGAGCGGGCGGCGTGGACGGGTGCGGGCTGGCGCGTCATCACCAAGCGTGGTCAGCATGTTCTTTTGCCGCGGCGGCGCGGCCACTTGGAACTCCCCCCACCAGCGGCTGAGCCGCTGCAGTTCGGCGTTGTTTTCCACTTCAGCGCGCAGCGTCAGCAAATCATAAGCGGCACGGAATTTAGGATGTTCCATCAGCTTGTGGGCGCGCTTGCCCTGGCGACGCGACAGCCGCAGCTGAAGTTGCCACATATCGCGCATTAGGGCGGTTAAGCGTTTGGGTATCGCCAGCGGGCGGCATTGTTCGTCGAGAATATCGTTCATCGCCAGCGAGAAAGCGTCAAAATAGGACAGGCCGCTTTCCTGGGTCAGTTTCTGCGCATGCTCCAACAGCGGATACCACAGCATGGTGGCGAATAAGAAAGCCGGATTGACCCGCATATCGTTGCGCAAACGCTGATCGGTGTTGGCCAGTACGCGGATCACCATCTGTTCCATATAACTGTCGCCGTGCTCGGTAAAGTTACGGCTTATCAACGGAAACAGCGGTTGAAACAGCTGGTATTCGCACAGCAGACGGTAGGTGGCTTCACCGTAGCCCGCCTGTAGCAGTTTGAGCGCTTCTTCAAACAGCCGCGCCGGAGGAATATCGTGCAACAGCGCCGCCAGCCGGGGGATCTGTTCGGCGGTTTCGCGGCTGATAGTCATGTCCAGCTTGGCGGCAAAGCGCACCGCGCGCAGCATGCGGACCGGGTCTTCCCGATAGCGGGTTTCCGGATCGCCAATCAGACGAATAGTACCTTCGCGTAAATCTTTCAGCCCGCCAGTATAGTCGCGCAGAGTAAAATCGGCCACGCTGTAGTACAGGCTGTTCACCGAGAAGTCGCGGCGCTGGGCGTCTTCTTCGATGGAGCCGAAAATATTGTCGCGCAGCAGCATGCCGTTGTGGCCGGTGAGGGCGGCCCCCGTCGCGCCTTCCTCGGGCTCCAGCTCCTGATGATGGCCGCGGAACGTGGCGACTTCGATAATTTCAGGCCCGAACATGACGTGGGCCAGCCGAAAACGGCGGCCAACCAGTCGGCAGTTGCGAAACAGTTTACGCATCTGCTCCGGCGTGGCGCTGGTCGTGATGTCGAAGTCCTTGGGTTTTTTACCCAGCAGCAGATCGCGAACGCCGCCGCCGACCAAATAGGCTTCGTATCCCGCTTTGTTCAAGCGGTAAAGCACCTTTAAAGCATTTTCACTGATCTCTTTACGAGAGATGGAGTGCTGGTCGCGCGGGATAATCGTCAAAGGGCGTCTATCCTCTGGTGCCGTTTCCACACTTTCACGATTGAGCACCTTGCGGCAGAAGTTGGCTACTCGGGTAAAAATAGTACACCTCAATAGTAACAAATAAACAGGAACAACGTAAAACAGCGGCTAATGAATGATAGCTCACCCCGCCAAGCTTGAGAATGGGCGGGTGCATTGTCCCTTACGGGGCGGTCGCGGTCGGCACGGCGTCAAGCCGCCAGTGGTCCACCGCCCAGTTTAACATACTCTCAAGGCGCATAGCGCGCCATTGCGGCGGCAGCGGCTGATTTAACAGCCCTAGCGCCTGCGCCAGCAGCGGCCGGGGATCGCTCATCGGCAGCGCCGGCGCATGATTTTGTTTCGACAGCTTCAGCCCCGCCGGCGACAGCGCCAGCGGCAGATGGACATAATCAGGTTCTTTATAACCTAATTGACGATAGAGCGCCAATTGGCGCACCGTTGGCGCGATGAGATCGGCGCCGGGCACTTCCCGCGGCGGGTCGATATCCTCAATGCGCACCCGCCATTGGCCACCACAGGCGCGTGCCTGCAAATAGCTGCCCAGGGCGGTGGCGAGGGAACCGAAATGAAGCGCGCCGGACGGCGAAGGGGCGAAGCGCCCGATATAGGGGGCAGAGGTTGGCATGATGGTGAAAAAGGCGTAACCGTGCAGCTACCACGATGTCATGATTTTCCCTAAACGACACCGCAGTAAACCGGGTTCACACTTACCCTGCCATCTGTTTTTCACGAATTTCGGCGAGAGTCTTGCAGTCGATGCACAAATCGGCGGTCGGACGCGCTTCCAGGCGACGAATACCGATTTCTACCCCGCAGGATTCGCAGAAGCCGAAATCGTTGTCTTCCACTTTTTTGAGGGTTTTCTCAATTTTCTTGATGAGCTTACGTTCCCGGTCACGGTTACGCAGCTCAAGGCTGAACTCTTCTTCCTGCGCGGCACGGTCTACCGGATCGGGGAAGTTGGCGGCCTCATCCTGCATATGCGAGACGGTACGCCCCACTTCATCTCTGAGTTGATTACGCCACGCTTCAAGAATGCGCTTGAAATGCAGAAGCTGGGCTTCATTCATGTACTCTTCACCAGGCTTTTGCTGGTATGGTTCCACCCCGGCGATGGCGAGAATGCTCAAGGAGGATGTCTTACGGTTTTGCCCTTCTTGCATGTTGCTTCTCCTTCTAACACGCACTAGTGATCCCCAACGTGGGGAAAAAAACAGGCCGCTATAAATAGCAGATGACGTTAAGGTTGGCAATTATTCATAACGCCTACTTGACAAGGGTGTCAGGAAAGGCGTATTTGGCGCGACGGTAAACTTTGGAAAACTGACGCATTTTACGCCATTTCGCGGTTAACCGCCCTATGAAATAATTATCGGCAGCGGGGAGTGGATCCGCATGCCGTGCCGGGATAACTGACAACCATAGCACAAGACTTCTACGCCTGACTGCTGAGCCTGTAATACCAGATCGGCATAGTGGGGGTCAATGTGGCGGGCCGGCGACACCCGGTCGATACCCGAATGCAGCACGGCGAAAAACAGCACCGCACGATACCCCATTTCCGCCATTGCCTGTAATTCTCGTAAATGTTTTTGACCTCGAAGCGTTACCGCATCCGGGAAATAGCCCGACTGGTGTTGCAATAACGTCACGGATTTCACCTCAATATAGTAGTCCGCGCGATCTTCTGCCGATAATAACCAATCTGGGGTTGTAAGCGGAAAGCCGCCAAAATTTTGCGGACTTGCCATACGGTTTATGACAACGTCAGTCCCTCAATCATAGCGTCCAGATCGAGTTCTTTCCCTTCACTGATAAAGGTGTAATGGCCGTTCAGAAAGATTGG
>NZ_JBLKSS010000156.1:0-10664 GCF_047607725.1 Sodalis sp. (in: enterobacteria)
ACTGGAACTTAAAGGCGAATCACTACGCAAAGAGCAAGGAGTAGCCAGCACAGGAAAAATAGACTAAAACTGAGTCAGAAGATGAGCGAACACGTGATCGAATATCACTGGAATGGGTGATCGGAAAATATCGGAATAACAGATCGGATGTCGCCGGAACAGATGATCGGATACGTCGGAATCTGCACTAGGCTATCGGTCAGCCGCAGCGCGCGGCCGCGCCGCAGGCGAAAAGACCAATGCTGCCCGGCGGGCAGTATGGTCTGATAAAACGTATCTTGGGTTGTAGACATAGTGTTTCCTTAGTGCTTAGGTTGACCCGCGGCATGCGGGCAAAAGGAGCGTGTGTGCGCAGTAGCGGAGCGGCGCGCGGAGACATTGGGACGACGGGGAGGCACCGGATGGTAAAGAGACAGATTGCCGTTAGCGATAATCGACGCCGGCGGAGGGTGGCGAACGGCTGCGGCGTTAAAGGGCTGCCGTGGCGCGCCCATGCCGGGTGGGGCATAAAGAACGTTGCCGCCGCCGTACGGCGCTGGCCTGCCGGATAACGGCACGTTTCGGGTCGGGGCGGCTTGCGTGATGCGTATTGCGTCATGAACAACACCTCTGGGGTTAACCTGGCGAAAAGCCAACAGGAAAGCAGCCGCGAGGATGGATCCTCGTGTTGGTCTCCCGGGCTTTTATCCCGCCGTGTAACCGCCTGAGGGCGTTAACCGTCATGGTGGTCGGTGACTCTCGGTCCAGCCGTTCGTCTAGGCGAACCGGAACCCTAGTAACCCGTTGTGTTGCGTGGCGATACCGGTTACCCGCTACCGCCCCTGCTTTTTTAGCCAAGCAAAAACATTGCCAGTTTGATACCGCCCGCGAAAAGGGCCGCCAATAAAAAAATAAGTTATTGCTTAATCAGGGTGTTAGCGACATTTCGGCATGAGGGATTACGTCGCTGTCCGCGGCGAACTGCATCGATGCGCAGGGCAGTTTCCAGGGCTGCAAGCGCACCACAACGGTGAAATGCACCGCGGTGAAGCAGCGGCGTCGGCTGGTAAGGCCGGCGGGCGCATCATCGCTAGATAAAATTTAACGCTATGAAAAATCATCATTTTCTGAGCTAATGCACCTCCACTCCTCCCATATTCTCCGCTTCTGGCACGAGAAATGCTTAAGGATTGTATCATAAAATAAACGCTGTTTTATATATGAGACAAGTCATGGCTGATAAACCGAGTTCCCCCCTTAAGGCGCTGAGCGCTCACGGTAAGAGTAAACGACAATTCCTGAAAACGGCCGGTGCGGCCGCGGCGGTGACGTTACTGGTGCCGGTGCCCTTCCTACGTAAAGCCTGGGCGGCGGAGCCGTTAAAAATTTCCACCTTCGACGGCGCGTTTGGCCAGGGGTTCGCCGAACATTTTTTCCCGGCGTTTACCCGCGCCACCGGCATTCCCGTGCGGCGCGTGGAGCAGGCTGCGGGTAGCCAATTCCTGCTGCAACTGGCCCAGGCCAACGCCGGCGGCAATGTACCGATGAATCTATGCATGATGGTGGATGCGCAGGTACTGCGCGGGCGGGCGCGCAAACTGTGGCGCAGTTTCGATGCCGCCCAAATGCCGGCGGTGGCGGGGCTGGAGGCGCACTATCGCCGCGGCGAAGAGGCGGGCGTGGATGGCGTCGGCGCAATGGCCTATTTTATCACCCTGGCCATTAACCCGCCGATGGTCGACAGCGTCCCGGACAGTTGGCAGGTACTGTGGGAAAATCATCCTGACTATTTTGGCGTACAAAGCGGCGGCCAGTCGCCGATGTTGGAAATAGTCGCCATGTGTATTTTGGCGGTAACGACATCCTTAATAGCGAACAGGGCATCGACCAGGTGATCGCCAAAATCGCCGAAATCAAACCGAACGTGAAACTGTGGTGGCAGGATGAAGGCACGATGCAGACCGCACTGCAAAATGAAGAGGTGGTCGGCGGGACGTTCATCCACGATACCACGGTCTACCTGCAGCATAACGGCACAGCGGTGCGTTCGATATTTCAGCGCGAAGGGGGCCTGCAGGGCATTAATTACTGGTTCCAGCCCTCGAGCTCCAAACGTGCCGCGGAGGCGGCGGTATTTTTGGAATGGAGCTGCAGCCCGGAGGCGCAGCAAATTATCACCCGTAAGCTGATGTCGGCGCCTGTGCTGCCCCGCAGCAAATTGAACCTCAGCGACGCGGAGTTCGCCCTGGTGTCATCGGAACGCAAACCTTTCTTGATTGCTACCGAAGCGCGCATGCGGTTCGCTGACTGCATGGAACAGCAATTCACCCGCATGCTAAGAGGATAACCGCGTCGATGTTTTATGGATTGGAACTGCGCAATATCAGTAAATCCTTCGGCGGCACGACGGTGGTGAACAATGTGTCGCTGTCGGTGCCGCATGGTAAATTTGTCTGCTTCCTCGGGCCGGCGGGCTGTGGCAAAACCACGCTGCTGCGGATTATCGCCGGGCTTGAGTCCAGTTCGGCGGGCAGCCTGTGGTTTAACGATCGGGAGATAACCGGTGTCCCGGCACACCAGCGTAATTTCGCCATGGTGTTTCAGGCGTTGGCGCTGTTTCCGCATCTGACGATTGCGGAAAATATCGCCTACAGCCTTAAATTACGCGGTATCGCGCCGGCCGAGCGGCGGCAGAAAGTAGCGGAGCTGCTGGCGCTTATCCGTCTGCCGGGCATCGGCGAGCGCAGCGTGGAGCAACTGTCCGGCGGGCAGCGCCAGCGGGTGGCCATCGCCCGGGCGCTGGCACAGGAGCCGGTGCTGTTCTTGATGGACAAGCCGCTGTCGGCCCTTGACGCCCAACTGCGCGATCATATGCAGGTGGAGCTGCGCCAGCTACAGCAGCAGTTAAAGATCACCACCATACTGGTCACCCACGACTAGCGCGAGGCGATGAGCCTCGCCGGCATTATCGTGGTAATAGGCAAAGGCGTCATTCAGCAAATCGGTTCGCCGCAGGATGTGTATCGCTACCCGGCCAATCTTTTTGTCGCCACCTTTATCGGACAAAGTAATTTGTTGCCCGCCCGGCGCACCGGCGAGCGGCAATTGACCCTGTTCGGACAGACCATGACCCGTCAGGATCTGCCGGTGACGCTGCCGATAGGCGCGGCGTTTACGCTGTCGCTGCGCCCGGAAGAGCTGCTGCCGCGCGGGGCCGAGGCGGGCGAGCCGGCGCTTACGGCGGACATTGAGTTCATCCGTGACATGGGCGGTTCGCTGGAGCTGCGCCTGAACTGCGCCGGCATGCCGGTCATTGCCACCGTTGCGGCGGCGCCCTGGCGGCATCTGCGCGTCGGCGAGGCTATCCCATTGACCTTTGCCGCGACGGCAGGGGTTATTTCCCACGAGGGGGAGCACGATGATGCGCCAGCGCCGACCGCCGTCTGATCCCGCCCGCGGCGGCCGTGTAGGCCTGACGGTAATACTCGGCTGGCCCTGTCTGATGTTGGGCATCTTCATGCTGGTGCCGTTTATGCTGCTTATCCGGGTGAGTCTGGCGCCCGCCGACGTGGAACAGTTGTGGGGGCAGGGGGTCACGCTGGCGGCTTTCGGCGCCATGCAACAGTACGGGGTAATGAGCGCCATAGGCTATTCGCTCGTTTATGCGCTGGCGATAGCGGCGCTGGCGCTTTGCCTCGCCTTCCCGCTTACCTGGTTTATCACCGGCATGACCCGGCGCGGGCAAATCGGCGGGCTGATCTTTTTATTAAGCACTCTGGCGCTGTCCGATGTACTGATCGCCTTTTCCTGGCAGGTGATGCTGGCCCGGCGCCAGTGGATCGCGCAATGGCTGCTGGCGACCGGGCTGCTGGGCCGCAGCAAGTCGCTGGTGCCGGGTACCGGCGCGGTGCTGTACTGCCTGCTGTATATCTCGCTGCCGTTTACCGTGCTGCTGCTGTATCCCGCGTTATCGCGCCTGGACCGGAGTTATCTGGAGGCGGCGCGCCCCCTGGGCGCCACCCCCGTGCGCAGTTTTTTCACGCTGGTGATCCCCTTGGCCAGAATGCCGATAATGATGGCCTTCGCGCGGTCGTCCATCACCACCCTGGGCGCCTATACCGGGCCGCTGGTGCTGGGGAGGCCAGAAAATTGGCCGCTTTCGGTTATCATCGGTAAGGTCGCTCTGTCGGCGCAGAATATGCCGCTGTCGGCGGCGAGGGCGCTAACGCTGCTGCTGGCGTTAACCCTGGTGCTAATTGCCCGACGCGGGAGGCGCGTAGGATGAATACGCTAACCCGCGCTGGCCGCGGGCTATTTTTAGCGCTTCTCGCCGTGTTTCTGGCGCTGCCATTGGTGCTGGTGACCGGGGTAAGCTTCAACGGTAAGCAGATGATACCGACGTCAGTTGGTTCATGGCGCTGACCACCTCCCTGGGCATCGCCGTTGCGGCCGCGGTGGCGTTTCCCGTCGCCTGGGCCGGCTGGCGGCGTCCATCCTGGCTCACCCGGTTGCTGCAGGCCTGCGGGTCGTTGCCCATTATGCTGCCGCAGGTGGTGTTAGCGCTGGTGTTTATGGTGTTTTGGAGCAAACTCGGGTTGGCGGGCCATGTTGCCAGTACGGTCATCAGTCACGCCGTGGTGTTTGCCGCCATACCGCTGGCGTTTATTTCGCTGGGTTTTCGCAGCGTTGACCGGCAACTGGTCGAGGCGGCCACCACCTTGGGCGCGACCGGCAGTGATGTGCTGCGCACCGTGGTCTTGCCGATAGTGATGCCTTATGTCTGTTCGGGATTTGTCTTTGTCTTCGTCTCCAGCCTGAATGAATATATATTTAGTGGCGGGATTTCAGGTGGAGACATTACCCATCAAGGTATTCAACAGCCTGCGGATGGGGTTCCAGCCTACGATGTGTGTCAGCGCGGTGCTGTTCCTGCTGGTGGATATCCTGGCGTTTAGTTTAATTGCCCGGATAGGCAACTTGCACAGATTGATGGGCGGGCGCGGTTGATGGGGAGCATGTCATAAAATGGAGCGTAACAACGTGAGTACAAGTGCCGTGAAAAAAAAACCGAATCCTGTTTTGGTGGGGCAGCCGGTGCTGCTGGTGATTGATATTCAAAAGGGCTGTTTTTTGCCCTATAAACCCACCTAGACCATGCCATTTATGCCGGATGCCACCAGAACGCTACGCGCGCGAACGGTGGTGGTCGACGCCGCTCGCGATGCGGATGTGCCCATTGTGTTTATTCAGGAAATCCACCATCGCAGTAAAGCGGATTATGGTCGGGAGCTGGATGGCGATGAGAATATACATTGCCTTGATGGCGAACCGGGCACGCCGCTGGCCTGGGAGGAAATGGGCATGCGCGAGACGGATTTTTTCATTCAAAAACAGCGTTATTCGGCATTTTTCGGTACGGGACTGGAGATCATGTTAAAAGCGTTCAAAGCCGAAACGGTGATTATGGTCGGCGGCTTTACCGATGTTTGCGTGCATTGCACCTTTGCCGATGGTCATCAGCATGACTATCACTGCCGGGTGGTGGACGATTGTGTCGCCGGCTCCAGCCCGGCCGCCCACGAAGCCTCCCTGCGCGCGATGGAGTATTTGCAGCACGGCGCCCTGCGCAGCAGCACTGAGATCATTAACACGTTGGCCAATCGGGCCGGAAAACGTTCGTGAGACAAGGTGGCCAGGGGGCAATCTGGCGACGCGTGCTGTGGCGCGCGGTTCCCGCCGGCGAAACCCGCCTGTTGCTGGCGATCGCCGCGCCGGCGCACGGCGAGGGGGGGCGATTCGTCGGCGGTACAGGCGCGTACGCTGGCGGGAGCGTGGCTGTTGTCTTTGCTGGTATCGCTGCCGCTGATTTTGCTTTTGACCCATATCTCGCCGCTGCTGCGCTTGTTTGGCGTCACGGCGGACGTGGCCGTCTATGCCGGGCAGTTTTACCGCGCGTATGCCTGGGGCATACCCGCCATGTTGTGCAGCGCGCCGCGGCGTTACTATCTGGCGTCGCTGGAGCGGACCCGGATTGTCATGTGGGTGGCATTTATCGTGGCGGGGGTGCATTTTCCGCTGAGCTGGCTGTGGGTGCTGGGCGCGGGGAGCGTGGGCGAGGGCATCGCCGGCGCCGGCTACGCGCTGAGTCTGTGCTGGTGGCTGATGTTCATCGGCCTCGCGCTATACAGCGCGCGCCAGCGGCGGCTGCCGCCGGGATTACTGGGGCTGCGTGCCCGTGAGCTGCGAACGGCCATCGGCGGGCTGTACGCCGCGGAAATGGGGTTGATTTCGCTTTCCTCGCTGCTGGCGGGGCAGTTTGGCGCGGTGTCGCTCAGCACCCATATGATCTGTATGAATGTGGCCAACATCATCTTTATGGTGCCGCTGTCGCTGGGGCAGGCGGCGACGGTGCGGGTGGCCTATTTTACCGGGCGGCTACAGCCGCACCATTGCCGACGCTTTCGGCGCCGGAGATGGCACGGCGCCTGGCTGTACCGCGCTCTACGGTGTTTCGCCTGCTGATGACGCTGGAGGCGCTGGGGTTTATTACCCCAGTGAGAACGGCCACGAATATCGCCTGGAGAGGGCGGTACTGCGGCTGGGGTTCGAGTATCTGGCGTCGATGGAATTGGTCGACCTGTGCCAGCCGGTATTGGCGCAGTTAGCCAACGCCATTAATTATCGCTGTAATCTGGCGATCCGCGATGAGCGCGCGGTGGTGTATATTGCCCGCGCCCCGGCGCCGAATACGCTGATAGGCGCAATGAATGTCGGATCGTGTCTCCCCGCCCATGGGACGGTGGTGGGACGGATTTTGCTGTCCGAGCTGAGCCTGGAAGCGCTGCGAGCGCTGTATCCGGAGCCGGCGCTGGAGCGTTTTTCACCGGAAACGCCCCACGACGTCGAGAGTTTGTATGCATTGCTGCAGCGGGATCGGCTGGCGGAGTCTGTGGTCGGGGAAAGCTATTTTGAAAGCGGCTACTCCAGCATTGCGGCGCCGGTGCGGGACCACACGCGCGATATTGTCGCCGTTATTAGCACGATCATACCCTCCTCATTTATTGACCCCGCGCAGAGTGAACACCTGTTGCAAGCGGTGCGGCGCAGCGCGTCGACGTTCTCCACGCTGCTGCATTGCCCCGCATCCGCCGCCGGAGGCTAGCGCCACGCGCCTGACACCGTTGCCCATGAAGTACCCGCGCGCCCAAGGGGTTTGTGCGCGGCGGCAGCCATTCGACTGGCGCTGTTGCACATGAGATGGCCAGACGCCCGGTCGCCGGCGCGCGGCAATCATTGTCAGGATCGGGTAAAGAAACGGTAAGCGCTGTGTAAATCAGACGCTGTCTGATAGTGGCCGCTGGGCGCCATTGCTATAAACACCGCTTATGTCGTCCGTGATAAGGTCCTCTTATGAATGGAAAAGCATGGGTATTGTCGGTGGCGTTGTTGTTGCCGGTGGGTAGCGCGCTGGCGGGGGTTGCCGTGGACATCGTCACCCCTGGGGTGGTGTTGCACATCGGTGATCGGGATCGCCGCGGCTATTATTGGGACGGGTATGACTGGCGTCCGCCCCACTGGTGGCACGATCATCGCGGCCGCTATTGGGGTGAGCGCAATCGGCATGGCTACTACTGGAATGGTTGGCGCTGGGTAACGACATTACCGCCGCGGCGCCATCACCCGCCACCGCCGCCGCGCTTTTACCGTCCGCCGCCCGTTCATCATCCCCGTATGCCTGCGCATCCGCCTCGGCCGCCGGCGGGCGCGCCCCATCACGGCGGACCGCACGGCCAGGGGCATCACGTCAAACCCGCCCACCACGACCACAGCGGTGACGATCGCTACCGCAAACCGCGAGCGCCTTAAACACGCGTTAGCGTTATTTCCGCCAATATCATTTAGGCCCGGGCAGCGTCGCCCGGGCTTTTTTCTACCGTCCGCAGGGCTTTAGTCGTCACGGATGCGCCGCATTGCCCGATTTTTTTCGCCATCTGTGCGTCAGGCATCGTCGCGGCCCGCCAGCGCGCTTACGGCGCTATCACTTTCAATAGGATAACGTTAGGATAGAGGCATTATGGGCCGGCGGCGTAGCGCGCCGGCGTGAGCGGGAAGGCAGGGAGTGATGGCAAAATGACCGCCTCGGGCGATCCCTACGCCCGTTTGCTGAAAAGGCAACAGCGGTCCAACCGGCGACGGCTGGTCCTGCTTGGGTTACTGTTGCTGGCGGCGCTGGTTTTCAGCCTCAGCGCCGGCGAAATCTGGCTGTGGCCGACACGCTGGCTGAGCGATGATGCGCGGCTGTTTATCTGGCAGTTGCGCTTGCCATGCACGCTGGCGGTGGTGTTGGTGGGCGCGTCGCTGGGTATGGCGGGGGCGGTCATGCAGGGCATCTTCGACAATCCGCTGGCGGAGCCGGGCCTGCTCGGCGTTGCCAACGGTGCCGGCATGACGTTGACCTTGGCGGTACTGTTGGGCGGCGGCCGGCTGCCGGTGTGGGTATTGGTGCTGAGCGCAGTGGCCGGCGCGCTGCTGACGCTGACCCTGCTGACATTCGCGCGTCGGCAGGCGTCTAACGCGCGTCTGCTTTTGACCGGCGTGGCGCTGGGGATCTTGTGCGGCGTCGTGATGACCTGGCTCATCTATTTCAGCACCAGCCTGGATCTGCGCCAATTGCTCTATTGGCTGATGGCGGGTTCAGCGGGGTGGACTGGCGCGATAAATGACTGATGCTGTCGCTGTTGCCTTTTCTGGTCTGGCTATACAGCTGCGGTCGGGTACTTAATTTGCTGGCGCTGGGCGAAGCGTCCGCGCAGCAGTTGGGATTGCCGGTCTATTTCTGGCGCACCAACTTCGTACTGGCGTTCGGCTGGATGGTGGGTATCAGCGTCGCGCTGGCCGGCGCCATCAGCTTTATCGGTTTGGTGGTGCCTCTATACTCAGGTTATGGGGGCTAAACGATCACCGCGCGCTGTTACCCGGTTGCGCGCTGGCCGGCGGCGGAATTTTGCTGCTGGCGGATGTCGTGGCGCGCGTAAGTCTCCGGGCCGCGGAAATTCCGGTGGGCGTCGTTACCGCAACGCTCGGCGCGCCGGTGTTTATCTGGCTTTTAATCCGCGTGCGCGGCTAGCCTGGCTCGGCATAAGGTCGCGGCGCGACAGCAAGGAGGGTAGGATGCATGAAACACTTTACACGTTGCCGCTGAAGTCTCTGCAAGGCGACATCACCACCCTCGAACCCTACCGCGGTTCGGTGTTGCTGGTCGTCAATGTCGCCTCCAAATGCGGCCTTACCGACCAGTACGAGGGGCTGGAGCGTCTTTATCAAACCTGGCGGCGCCAGGGATTTGAAGTGCTGGGTTTTCCCTCCAACGAATTTGCAGGCCAGGGAGCCGGGCAGCGATGAGGAAATCCTGGCGTTTTGCCGCGGGACATTTGGCGTGCAGTTTCCCATGTTCAGTAAAATCAAAGTGAACGGCGAGCATCGCCACCCGTTGTACCGCGAGCTTATCGCGGCCTGCCCCGAGGCTACCCCGGCGCCCCAGGGAACGTTGTCTGCGCGATTGGCCGCTAAAGGGCTAACCCCGGCGCATAAAGAGGATATTCTGTGGAACTTCGAGAAGTTTCTCGTCGCCCGCGACGGCTACGTGCTGGCGCGTTTCGCGCCGGACATGACGCCGGAGGACGCGCTTATCCTGGATGCGCTACAACGGGCGCTGGCGCAATAAACGATGGCATTAACGGCTCCCTCGCCATCCTGGCTGCTGCGCGCCCATGACATCCAGGTGCCGGCCCGTTTGCGGCCGCTGTCGCGCGCCGTCGCCGCCGGCAGGCGTATTCACATCATCGGCCCCAATGGCGCCGGCAAAAGCACGCTTCAGGGGTGCCTGGCCGGTTTGCAGCCCTTTCGCGGCGATTTGCAGGTGCTGGGCAAACCGCTCGCCGCCTGGACGCCCGGTGAACTTGCCCGGCGGCGCGGTTATCTGCCGCAGTTGACGCGCAGCGGCGGGTCACAGCCGGTGTTCCACTATTTGTGCCTGCACCAACCTGCGGCGGCCTACGAGGGGGCCGCGGTGCGGGCGGTGGCGACGATCGCCGGGCGACTGGCGCTGACACCGATGCTGGCGCGGCCGCTCGATGCGCTTTCCGGCGGAGAATGGCAGCGGGCGCGGCTGGCGGCGGTCATGCTGCAAGTCTGGCCGACGCTCAACACCGACGCCCGCCTGCTGTTGCTGGATGAACCCGTCGCCAGTTTGGATATCGCCCAGCAGGTGGCGCTCGACCAACTGATTGCCCTGTTAACCGCCGCGGGCTTAAGCGTGCTGATGTGCGCGCATGATATTAATTATACCTTAATTCACGCCGATGAGGTTTGGCTGATGGCGCAAGGCGAGCTGGTGGCGGCAGGCACCGCCGCCGACGTGATGACCCCTGAACTGTTGGCGAAAGAGTTCACCGTCTCGTTCAGCCAGGTATCGGCCGGCGGCCGTCGCTGGCTAGTGCCTTGTGGGGGAGTGAAGGGATACTGAAAAGGACGCCTGTCTTACTGGTAAGCGTACGCCCAGCGCCGTATTGACAGTTATTCAGCAGGGATGGTGAGGTTCCACGGCAGGAGCTCTTTGATTTTATTGATGGGATGATCCGCGATAATCGCCAGCACATGGCGCAGATACGCTTCCGGCTCCACGC
>NZ_JBLKSS010000157.1:0-9973 GCF_047607725.1 Sodalis sp. (in: enterobacteria)
TAAGGGTGATGGTTCGGCGGTGAGTGTAACCGCCAGTAGCTCAGCCTGCTGTGTAGTGGGGATTTTAGGTTGGACACCGAACTTGCCCTGACGGTAGAGCTGGCACCAGTTGAACAGCAAATTGTCATTGATACCGTTATCCCGTGCCAGCTTGGCAATGGATACGCCGAGCTGGAGCGCCTACTCAACCAGCTTAATGTTAAAATCCAGCGGGAAATTGGGACGACGTCTTGAGGGTTTTGGTGGGGTTTGTTTCATGAATTGCGCCCATTAAAAAAATAATGGACATCATCTTCAATAACTTGATGGGGAATTAACAGACGGCGCTGGACGTACGCTTACCAAAAGATAAACATGGGGTAGGCCGTCCTCGGGATAGAACGGCCGCTGCACGGTAAACGGCCCGCGGCGGCGGCGGCTTAACAGCGTACGTCCGTCACGCACACTGAAATCCAGCGACAGCTCGCCCAACCAGCCGGTTGGTTCCGGCTCAGACAGGCTGGCGGAGAGCGACGCGGCGGCGGGTAACGGGTTATACATGCGGTTTAACATCCTGGAAATGCGCTAATGGCAAGGCGAGATGCAAATTCTGATCCAGCGGGCGCGGGACGTGTGCGGTGCGGCGGCAAAGGCGGGCGCACCAAAAAGTCGCACGCTCCGCACCTCAAACGATCGCACCGGCATACCACGCCCCATAATGGAGCGAAAGCCGCTTCTCCTTGGCGGCCTCGCCAGACCGCATGACCGAAAGGATGCGCTCGACACGGACTCCCGCCTCCCCGTCGCCTGCCCTTTGGCGTTCCTCCACTGCTCCGGCCACCATCGGTGTGCTAGCACGCCAAGTCGGTGCGGGGCGCAGGGCTATCAGATACGTTCAACGAGCGCGACGGCGTCATAAGCTTTAACGATTGAATCTATTCGTATAAGCCATCCGCAGGGCGTCGCCGTTGCGCTATCATAGAGCCGTTTTCTTAGGCGGGTGGATGTCCTGCCGCGGTTCGTCCGCGGGGATCGGAGCGCCCGAACCGTTTTTACCCGGATGTCGACAGGTGCGCGTTATGTATAATTTTTCCTGTTATCAGGCAAAGGAATTGGCGCTGGCGTATACGACCGGCCGTTCGGAACATTTATCGCCGGAGGAATTTCTGCAGGCGCTGATAAGAGCGGAAAAAGCCTTCGATCATCTACTCAAACATGGACGCGAGCACCCCGCCGACCTGGCGGTGAAGCTGTTTTAGCCCGCACTGGCCTCATCCAGGGTGCGATAATCCTCGTCGCTCAGTGTTAACCGGGTCGCCTCCGCCAGTTCCGCTAGCTGCGCCAGCGGCGTTGCGCTGGCTATCGGTGCGGTAATGGCGGGATGCTTCATCTGCCAGGCCAGCGCTATCTGTGCCGGCGTCACCCGATAGGCTTCGCTAATGGCGTCCAGCGCCTGCAGGATCTGCATCCCGCGCGCATTGAGATAGCGTCCGATAACCGTCGCGCCGCGCGCGCTTTTGCCGGCGTCCTCTTTCGCGCGGTATTTTCCGCTTAAGAAGCCGCTGGCAAGCGCACAATAGTTGATGACCCCGACGCCATGGGCGGCCAGGTTCGGTTATAGATCCTGCTCAAACGAACGCCGATCGTAGAGGTTGAATTCCGGCTGTAGCCATTCATAGCGAGCTAAACCGTTTTGTTCGCTGATGCGCAACGCCTCGGCCAGACGCACACCGCTATAATTGGAGGCGCCAATAACCCGTACCTTCCCTTCTTTGATCAACGCATCAAAAGCGCTTAACGTTTCCTCGAGTGATACCGAAGCGTCATCGGTGTGCACTTGGTAAAGATCAATATATTCGGTTTGCAGCCGTCGTAGCGAATCGGTCACCGCCTGACGAATGTAGGCTGCCGATAACCCTTTTTTACCCTCGCCCATCGGCATTCCCACCTTGGTGGCCAGGATGATCCGATCGCGGTTGCCGCTCTTTTTTAACCAATCGCCGATGAGGGTTTCCGACTCACCGCCCTGGTTGCCCGCCGCCCAGTGGGAGTATTCATCGGCGGTATCGATGAAATTCAGTCCGTTGTCCAACAGCGCATCGAGAATACTGAACGACGTGGAGCGATCGACGGTCCAGCCAAAAACATTACCGCAGAAGGCCAGCTTGGGCACCTGTAGACCTGAACGGCCAAGCGTTCTTTGTTCCATCGCAATCTCCTTATTTGGCGTTAACACCGACCGGGCACGCCCGCATGACAGGTTGGCCCTGATCGCCTTAGGCCCAAGCGTTACCTTATAATAGCCAATCGCGGCTTCGGTGGAGGGCATGAAACAACCTATTACCGCCTCACCCCGTCCCCGCGCATGAGCGCAGTGCCGGAAAACCCATTAATGCAACCCCTATCCACACCACCGGGCCTAGGGGTTGGATCTCCGCGGGAGCGCGGGGCGGATGCGCGCGGCACTTGGCGCTAGATGAGAGACCTCCTTATTTCCTCCATTTTTCCCCTATCGCCATTGGCTACACTTAATATCATTTTACAGTGCAGTGAACGTGAACCGCGAAAACGGCACCGTCCGCGACAACGCAGCAGACTGCCGGCGTGCGCGTTATTCTCCTGCCGGCGGAACCTGGCCGGCGGCATAGCCGCGAGCGCGGTGGGCGGCGCCCCTGCCGCCAAGGGCTATTTTTTTGATACACTCTGTGCGCAGCAGCACCGCCGGCGTTCCGTCGCCCAAGTTCTAAGAGGGGTAATTGCGTTTTATGTTCAGGCTTTTGTTTCGTTCCCGCACGGAACACACACCGCCCGCTCAATCCGCCACGGTGCGCTGGCAGCTTTGGACCGTGGCGTTCGGCTTTTTTATGCAAACACTGGATACACTATCGTCAATACCGCCCTGCCCTCGATGGCGCACAGCCTCAACGAAAGCCCACTGCGCATGCATTCCGTCATCGTCAGCTATGTGCTGACGGTCGCGGTAATGCTGCCCGCCAGCGGCTGGCTGGCGGATCGCTTCGGGGTGAAAAAAGTGTTTTTCAGCGCCATTGTACTGTTCACCCTGGGCTCGCTGCTGTGCGCGCGCGCCACAAGCCTGCAAGAGCTGGTGATGTTCCGGGTCATGCAAGGGGTTGGCGGCGCGATGATGGTGCCGGTTGGCCGGCTGACGGTGATGAAAATCGTCCCCAGGGCGCAGTATATGGCGGCGATGGCCTTCGTCACCCTGCCGGGCCAGATTGGCCCGCTGGTGGGACCGGCGCTGGGAGGATTTCTGGTGGAGTATGCCAGTTGGCACTGGATATTCCTCATCAATTTGCCGGTGGGCATTATCGGCGCCATGGTGACCTGGTGGCTGATGCCCAATTACACCATGCAAACCCGGCGCTTCGATTTTGGCGGCTTCCTGCTGCTGGCGCTGGGCATAGCGACGTTGACGCTGGCGCTTGACGGGCATAAGAGCCTGGATATCCGCCTGGCCAACGTGGCGGCGCTGGTGGTGGTCGGCGTGCTGGCGCTGCTGTGTTATTACCTGCATGCGCGCGGTAACGATAATGCCCTGTTTACGTTGCGCCTGTTTGACACCCCTACCTTTTCCCTGGGCCTGACCGGCAGTTTGCTCGGGCGGATCGGCAGCGGCATGCTGCCGTTCATGACGCCGCTGTTTTTGCAGTTGGGTCTCGGCTTTAGCCCCTTTCACGCCGGGCTGATGATGATACCGATGCTCATCGGCAGCATGGGCACCAAGCGGCTGATAGTGCAGATCGTCAACCGTTTCGGTTATCGGCATGTGTTGACCGGCGCTACGCTGGGACTGGCTGTGATTAATCTGCTTTTCCCCCTGGTCGCCCTGGCGGGCTGGCTATACGTGATTCCCGTGGTGGTGGTGCAAGGGGTGGTGAATGCGATGCGTTTTACCTCAATGAATACGCTGACCTTAAAAGATCTGCCGGATACGCTGGCCAGCGGCGGCAACAGCCTGTTATCGATGGTTATGCAGCTGTCGATGAGCCTCGGGGTCACCATTGCCGGCATACTGCTTGGTCTGTTTGTACCGGCCCATACCCTGGACGGCAGCACCAACATGCATGCCGTCTTGATCGCCACCTACATGTGCATGGCGGTGGTCATTGCGCTGCCGGCGCTGGTTTTCGCCCGCGTGCCGGCGGAAGCGGACAAAACGCGACGCTCGCCCAGCGTAACGGCGAGGGATCCTGATGCGCTACGGGATCACCGCCAAACTGTTTTTCGCCCTGTTTACCACCTGTATGCTGGTGGTCATCACCATGCAGTGGGGCGTGAGGGTCAGTTTAGAGCACGGTTTTATCCACTATATCAAACGCAGCAACACCCAGCGTATTAGCCTGCTCGGCAACGCTCTGGCGGAGCAGTACGCCCTGCACGGCAGTTGGGAATTTCTGCACAATAATCAGCGGCTGGTGTATCAGCTGCTGCGCTCGTTTGAGCCGAGCGCCGAAGAGAGCCGAGATTTACCGCCTCATGGCTGGCGCACGCAGATTTGGGTGCTGGATAACCGCCAGCGTAAACTGGTCGGTCCGCCCGGCCCTCCGCCCACTGAAGGGCCTCGCTATGCTATCCGCGCCGATGGCCAAACCGTCGGCTGGTTGGTGTCCACACCTATAGAGCGGCTGACCCGCAACGCCGATATCACCTTCGACACTCAGCAGTGCCGTACCAGCTGGCTTATCGTGGCCTTGGCCACCCTACTGGCGGCGGCGGGGGCCTGGTTCACCGCACGCGGTCTGCTGGCGCCGGTCAAACGTCTCATTATGGCGACCCACAGGCTGGACGCCGGCGATTTTTCGGCCCTCGTGCCGGAAAGCTCGCGCGATGAGTTAGGCCGGCTGGCGCGAGATTTCAACCTGCTGGCGATGACGCTCGAAAAAAATCAGGCCACGCGCCGAGCGTTTATGGCCGATGTGTCCCACGAGCTGCGCACGCTGCTGGCGGTGCGGCGAACTAGAGGCGTTGCAGGACGGCGTCAGGCGCGCCGGACCGGAATCGTTGAGCTCGCTGCTGGGGGAGGTGGCACTGCTAACGAAACTGGTGGCGGATCTTCATCAGCTCTCCCTCTCGGATTCCGGCGCGCTGAGTTACCGCAAAACCAGGCTGGATCTGGTGCCGCTGCTGGAAAGATCACTAGAGGGTTTCGCCGACCGTTTCCAGCTAAAAAACATCGCGCTCAGCCAGCAGTTGCCGCCGTCGGTCACGGTATTCGGCGACGCTGAACGTTTGAGCCAATTATTCCATAATGTGCTGGAGAACAGCCTGCGTTATACCGATGAGGGCGGTCAGCTGCGCGTCGTGGGCGACGGCACGCTTACCCTGCGCTTTTTCGACAGCGCACCGGGCGTGGAACCGCACCAGCTGCCGCATATTTTTGAACGTTTTTACCGCACGGAAGGGTCACGCAATCGCGCCAGCGGTGGATCGGGGCTGGGTCTGGCGATTTGTCACAACATCGTCGATGCGCACGGCGGGCAAATCCGCGCCGCAGATTCGCCTTTAGGCGGGTTGCAAATCACGCTAGAATTACCCCGCGACCCCAGACCCATAACCGTCTATGACTGAAGATACAACCGCTACGCCGATTATCCTTGTGGTGGAAGATGAGCCCAAACTGGGACAATTGCTAGTGGATTACCTAGAGGCGGCAGACTACCGCACGCACTGGCTCACCCGCGGCGACGGCGTCATCGATTATCTGCAATCGGAGCGCGCCGACCTGGTGCTGCTCGATCTCATGCTGCCGGGCCGCGACGGTTTAAGCGTGTGCCGCGACCTGCGGCGCTTCTCCGACGTGCCGGTTATCATGATCACCGCGAAAACCGAGGAAATCGATCGCCTACTCGGGTTGGAAATCAGCGCGGATGACTATATTTGCAAACCCTACAGCCCGCGCGAAGTCGTGGCGCGGGTGAAAGCGATTTTACGGCGCAGCGGTAGCCGCGCGCCCGCCGGGCAGGCCGCCGCGCTCCACATTGATGAGAGCTGTTTCTAGGCCAGCTACCGCGGCGTGCCGCTGGATTTGACCCCGGCGGAGCTGAGGCTTTTGAAAATTCTCTCCAGCGCGCCGGGAAAAGTCTTTTCCCGTGAAGCCTTGCTCAACCAGCTGTATGACGATTACCGGGTGGTGACCGACCGCACGATTGATAGCCATATCAAAAATTTGCACCGAAAGCTTGAAAGCCTGGCGGAGGAGGAGGCGTTTATCCGGGCGGTCTATGGCGTGGGGTATCGCTGGGAATCCACCCCCTGCGAGTTAAAATAACCGATTCAGCCACGGTGAAATTCAGAATCCTCTCCTATACTGCCAAGAGCGCGAAAGCGCCGAACAGAAGAGGAGGGCTTGTATGTCAACCGGTCATTATTAGCTACAAAAAGTGCGAAATGGACACTTCCTTTTTCATCTAAAAGGGAACAATGGTGAGACTATTCTCCACAGCGAAACGTTTTCCAGCAAAGCCTCCGCCGAGAATGCCATCACTTTCGCCCGGTACGTAGCACCGGATGAAACCAATTATGAACTGAAGCAGAACAGCGATGACGCCGCTTATTTTGTGCGGCGCGGGAAAAATCAGCAGATAATAGGCCACAGCGATCCCTATAACTCGCTCAAGGCGGCAAAACAGGGTATCAGGGCAGCAATGGCCCTCGCCATTACCCTGGAAATCAAGGATATGACCCACTAGCCACACCAGGCCGGCGCCCGGCGCCGGTCTGGTTGTGCACGGCGGCGTTTATTGCTCGAGATCAAGCCGCGGGCGGAAAAACCGCCCTCCCCGACATTACCTCCTGCTTTTTTCCCCTTTAGGCGCTAAAATCGCTGCCGCGATACTGCCTGCCCACGCAGGGCAGCCTGACCTAACATCAGACGAAAGACTCATGTTGACACCGGAATTACTTTCTCCCGCCTGCTCGCTAAAAAATATGCGCTACGCCTTTGCCTATGGCGCCGACACGGTTTATGCCGGCCAGCACCGCTATAGCCTGCGGGTGCGCAATAATGAATTCAATCACCAGAATCTGGCGCTGGGCATCGCGCAAGCCCATCAGTTGGGCAAAAAATTCTACGTCGTGGTGAATATCGCCCCGCACAACGCCAAGCTGAAAACCTTTTTACGCGATCTTCAGCCTGTTATCGCTATGGGACCGGACGCGCTGATTATGTCGGATCCCGGCCTGATTATGCTGGTTCGCGAGGCGTTTCCGTCCATGCCGATACACTTATCGGTCCAGGCTAATGCGGTTAACTGGGCCACGGTGAAATTTTGGCAGCAGGCCGGCCTGAGCCGCGTCATTTTGTCACGGGAACTGTCCCTGGAAGAGATAGGTGAGATCCGCGCCCAAGTGCCGGAGATGGAGATCGAGGTGTTTGTACACGGCGCGCTGTGTATGGCCTACTCCGGCCGCTGCCTGCTGTCGGGCTATATCAATAAGCGGGAGCCCAATCAAGGCACCTGCACCAACGCCTGCCGCTGGGAATACAAGGTGTATGAAGGTAAAGAAGACGAGGTGGGCAATATCGTCCACGCGTCTATCCCGGTGACGGAAATTAACGTGCCGCTGGGCGAAGGAGCGCCGACGGACCAGGTTTTAATGCTTGAGGAGGGTCAACATCCCGGCGAATACATGTCCGCCTTCGAGGATCAGCACGGCACGTATATTATGAACTCCCGGGATCTGCGCGCGGTGCAGCATGTGGAACGGTTGGCGGCCATCGGCGTACACTCGCTGAAAATCGAGGGACGCACCAAGTCGTTTTACTATTGCGCCCGCACGGCCCAGGTCTATCGCCGGGCGATTGACAACGCCGTCGCCGGCAGACCCTTTGATCCCAGCCTGCTCACCACCCTGGAAGGGCTGGCCCACCGCGGCTATACCGAAGGCTTTCTGCGCCGCCATACCCATCAGGAACTGCAAAACTACGACTATGGCTACTCGGTATCCGACCGGCAGCAATTTGTCGGCGAACGCCGCGGCGACCGGGCGGAAGTCTGGGTGAAAAATAAGTTCTCCTGCGGCGACAGCGTCGAACTGACGCAGCCGCAGGGCAATATTCGCTTTAAAGTAGAAAGTATGACCAACGGCCAAGACGAAGCCATTGAGGTCGCGCCGGGTAACGGCCATACGATTTATCTGCCGGTGCCGCCGGAGGTCAATGTGCGCTTTGCGCTGCTGTTGCGCAATCTTGACGGTACCACCACCCGTCAGCCGCACGGCAGGCCAGACGCCGCCATCGCCTGATTTTTATCCGGTAATTAGAATTGGGTCACAATCCCATCGACGGGAACGGGGTATAATCCGTTTGCTGAAAAAAAGGAAAACAATGATCAGTTACTCACCAGGACCACCTCTTTTGCCAGCTCATCCTCCCTTGAGCTGGCACTTTATTTTCCCTTTCCTTTTCCATCCCTATTATCACCCCCGGCAATCCCTGCGCCCATCAGGATAATTCCTTTCGCCGGCGCTCGATTTTCCCGTGGCCCAAGATAGTATCTATGCTTAATAAATGCCGCCTCCGCAAGAGGTCATCCATCCGATTTCAGCAAGGAAACAGCCTCAATGGAAGCACAGGTGCTAAAACAGCCGGCGTCACTCCTGATCCTTAACGGCAAAAGCGCCGGCAATGAAGAGCTGTGCCAGGCGGTCAAATTTTATCGCCAGGAAGGCTACCCGCTACTCGTTCGCGTCACGTGGGAACAGGGCGATGCGCAACGCTATGTCGCGGAAGCGGTTGAGCTCGGCATAGCCACCGTCATCGCCGGTGGCGGCGATGGCACCATCAATGAAGTCGCCGGTGCCCTGACGCTGCTGCCGGCACAACAGCGCCCGTGCCTCGGCATTTTGCCGCTCGGCACCACCAATGATTTTGCCACCGCCTGCACCCTCCCGCTGGAGCTGGATAAAGCGCTGCTGCTGGCGATAGCCGGCAAACCGGCGCCCACGCGCGCGCTGACTTGATCTTCCGCACATTAATCACAGTTTTCGGCGGGTTAAAGGGGAATCTGTATAACAACCTGAATTAAGCTATATGCCATATTTCCCTCTCAGGATGCCTTTATGCCGCTCTTTACCCCTGACGCCACGTTGCCGCCGTCACTCTATTACAGCGCGGGTGAAGCCCACCCCCTGGCCAACGCTTGCCGTCGATACCATCGATCATATCGTGAGCGATTTGCGTATCAATTCCAGCGAACGAGAATATTATGTGACCGGCTGGATGGGCGCCCATAGCGTGGTCATCATTCATCACTATCAGGACAAACGCGGCACCGCGAATGGCCTGGTGCTGACCAAAGAGGGGGAATTACGCCTCAGCGTGCAGTCCATCACTTTCCGCATCCCCAAATTTTTACTGTGGATGTCGCTGCGCCGCAGGCCCCGTACCATGGCCCTTATTACCTATGGCCAACTGGGTGCTGGTTCCGGTCACGTCCGATCACTGATTCCGATTTCACCCGATCACTGATTCCGGTCACGCCCGATCAGCGATTCCRATTCTGTCCGATCGCTCATCTTCTGTTCCGCCATACTCTGGAGACTTTTAGCTTCCGGGGGTATGGCATGGCACGTAAAAAGAAGAACGCGATAACAGAAGTATGCATCTATATCAATGTATTACGCATGAAATTTGAGCAGCGTCGCTCGAATCGCACCATCGCTCGGCATCGGCTGTACCACAGTGCACGATATCCTCGGCCGATTCACGGTAGCTAACCTGGTCTGGCCATTGCCGGTGGAACTGTCCCCCGTCGACCTCGACCGCCTGCTCTATCCCGGCAAATCTGGCAAGGCTATCAAGACCTTACCCAGCTGGCTTGATATCGATACCAAGTTAAGCCGCAAGGGCGTGACCAAACAGCTGCTCTGGATGGAATATCAGGCCGCCGTGGGCGGTGATGCCCTCGGCTACTCACAGTTCTGTGCACTGTTCCGTGACTGGAAAAAGAAGCAGCGGCGTTCCATGCGCATG
>NZ_JBLKSS010000158.1:0-9938 GCF_047607725.1 Sodalis sp. (in: enterobacteria)
AGGTCGACGGGGGACAGTTCCGCCGGCAATGGCCAGACCAGGTTAGCTACCGTGAATCGGCCGAGGATATCGTGCACTGTGGTACAGCCGATGCCGAGCGCTGCCGCGATGGTGCGATTCGAGCGACGCTGCTCAAATTTCACGTGTAATACATTGATATATATTCACATTTATGTTCTCGTGTTCTTCTTTTTACGTGCCATGCCATACCCCCGGAAGCTAAAAGTCTCCAGAGTATGGCGGAACAGAAGATGAACGATCGGACAGAATCGGAATCGCTGATCGGGCGACCGGAATCAGTGATCGGGCGTGACCGGAATCAGTGATCGGGTGAAATCGGAATCAGTGATCGGACGTGACCGGAACCAGCACCAAGGCAACCAAAGCCAAGCAGGCGCAAAGCCGCATTAAGATGTTGGAAAGGATGGAGCTTATCGCCCCGGCGCATGTGGATAACCCCTTTCAGCTTAGTTTCCGCACGCCGGAAAATTTGCCCAATCCGTTGCTCACCTTGGAAAAGGTCAGCGCCAGCTATGGCGACAACCTGATTTTACGCTCCATCAAGCTCAACTTAGTCCCCGGTTCACGCATCGGTCTGCTGGGACGCAACGGCGCCGGTAAATCGACGCTTATCAAGCTCTTGGCCGGAACCCTGCCGCCTCAGTCGGGGACGGTGTCGCTGGCGAAAGGCATCAAGCTTGGTTACTTCGCCCAGCACCAGCTGGAGTTTTTGCGCGCCGATGAAACGCCGCTGCAGCACCTGAGCCGGCTGGCGCCAAAGGAGTCTGAGCAATCGCTGCGTGATTTCCTGGGCGGCTTCGGCTTTCAGGGCGACAAAGTCACCGAACAGACGGCGCGTTTTTCCGGCGGCGAGAAAGCGCGGCTGGTGCTGGCGCTGATTGTCTGGCAGCGTCCCAATCTGCTGTTGCTTGATGAACCCACCAACCACCTGGACTGGATATGCGTCAGGCGCTCACCGAAGCGCTTATCGACTTCGCCGGCGCGCTGGTGGTCGTGTCCCACGATCGCCATCTGCTGCGCTCCACCACCGATGAATTTTACCTGGTGCATGACGGCCAGGTTGCGGCCTTCGACGGCGACCTGGAGGATTATCAGCAGTGGCTGGCCGAACTTCAGCGCCCGCGCGCGCAGGATGACGATACACAAGCGCCCCCCGCCGGCGTCAATACGGCGCAGACGCGCAAAGATCAGAAGCGGCGCGAGGCGGAATTTCGCAAAGAGACCCAGCCGCTGCGTCAGGCCATCGGCCGCTATGAACAGCAGTTGGCTACGCTTGAGACGGAGCGGGCCGAAGTGGAAGGCCGGCTGGGCGACAGCGCGCTGTACGAGAGCGCCCGCAAAAGCGAACTAAACGACTGCCTGCAGCGGCAAGGAAAACTGAAATCGGCGCTGGAGGAAGCGGAGCTAGGCTGGCTGGAAGCCCAGGAACAGCTTGAGACGCTGTCGCAGGCATTTAGCGCGGAATGATTGCGCTCAGCGTCAAACTTCAGTGCGCGGACCGCGGGCAGCATCAAAGCCGCCACGGGCTGAGCGCGCTCAGCGCCAAATCAGCAGCACGCAGGCCGCGGTTAGCAGCCCCATGGCCAGATTGAATAGCGTCCAGGCCCGCCGCCCTTTCAGCAGCCGGCCGATCACCGTACCGAAGACCAGCCAGATGGCGCCGGAGACAATATTGACGGCGGCGATGCCGATGCTTATCGCTACCACCGACCCCGCGTACGCCTCCCCGGCCATGCTAAAGCTTGCCACCGCGCCGAGGGCCATCAACCAGGCTTTCGGATTGAGAAATTGTAGCAGGCCGCCCTGATAAAATGGCACCGGCCGCGGCGGCGCCGTGTCGGTATCCAGCTTTTCATAAACAGCGGTGGCGATTTTCCACGAAAGCCACAGCAGATAAAGGCTGCCGGCGACTTTTAGCGTAAAATGTAGGGCGGGATAGAGTGTGATGAGACTGCCGACGCCGCAAGCCACCAGTAACAGCATGCACTGCATGCCGAGCATAATGCCGAGCATCAGCGGCATGGAACGCCAAAAGCCGAAATGGGTGGCCGAGGCGGTGAGCAACATATTGTTAGGACCGGGAGTAATAGCGGCAACCCAGAGAAAACCCAGCATCGATAAAAACAGACCCAGCTCCATATATCCCGCATTATTGCTCCCGACAATGACGTTTATGAAATTAACAGCGCGATGCCGATTCGACAAGCGAATTGTCGGTGAAATTTCGTCACGCCATCGCCCCGATAACCACTGGAGAAACGCCGAGAATGATCATTCTCTGGGAGCAGATCGATCCCGCCACGCTGTATAATCTGATCGAATCGTTTGTGCTGCGCGAGGGCACGGATTATGGCGAGCAGGAACAAAGCCTGCAGCGAAAGGTAGCGGATGTGTTACGCCAGGTGCAATCCGGCGAAGCGGTGCTGGTGTGGTCGGAGCTGCACGAAAGCATTAACATCATGCCGCGCGGCCAGTTCCGCCCCGATTAGCGGCGGCGATGCGGTTCTCTCCCGCCACCGCCGCGTCCGGCCCGGCCCGGCGTCAGCATGGCGGAAACGAGCAAGCCTCACGGTGGCCCTGGCCCTGCTGCGCCAAACGTGATAACAATAACCTTCGCTCGCCCGCACGTCATCTGACAGAGGTTATCAACACTATTAGGGTCTCATCATGTCAGCACAACATCCGATTATTGCGGTTACCGGCTCCAGCGGCGCCGGTACCACGACCACCAGCCTGGCTTTTCGCAAAATCTTTCAACAGTTGAACATTCGCGCCGCGGAGCTTGAAGGCGATAGCTTTCACCACTTCACCCGGCCGGAGATGGACTTGGCAATTCGTAAAGCGCGCGATTTAGGCCGGCACGTAAGTTATTTCGGCCCGGATGCGAATAACTTCGATCTTTTGGAGAAAACGTTTTATCACTATGGAGAAAGCGGACGCGGGCAGGCGCGCAAATACTTGCATACCTACGACGAAGCAGTTCCCTATAATCAGGTCCCCGGCACCTTTACCCCCTGGCAGCCCCTGCCGGAGCCTACCGATGTCCTGTTCTACGAAGGGCTGCACGGCGGCGTTGTGACCGAGCATAATGACGTCGCGCGGCACGTGGATTTGCTGGTGGGGGTGGTGCCGATAGTCAATCTGGAGTAGATCCAGAAATTGGTGCGCGATACCAACGAGCGCGGCCACTCCCGCGAAGCGGTCATGGATTCCGTGGTGCGATCGATGGAAGACTATATCAATTTTATCATGCCGCAATTTTCCCGTACCCATATCAATTTTCAGCGTGTGCCGACGGTGTACACCTCCAATCCGTTCACCGCCAAAGCGATCCCGTCGCTGGACGAAAGCTTTGTGGTTATTCACTTCCGCGGCCTGGACGACATGGATTTTCCCTATTTACTGGCAATGCTGCAGGGATCTTTCATTTCCAATATCAATACGACGGTGGTGCCGGGCGGCAAAATGGGTCTGGCAATGGGACTGATCATGGCGCCGCTGGTCAAGCAATTGCTGGAAGGGAAACGGATTCGCTAAGCGGTTTCACGCAGCCGCCGCGCGCGGGAGAGTCGCGCGGCGCCACTTTGTCCGATGCGCCAATCGGGTGGGGCACTACGCGGCTTACCGCAGCGCCCCGGCATCAAAGCGCCGCCCCGCGCTATCAGTCGAGGTGACGTACCTCAAAGCTGTGGGTGATACTAGCGGCTTTACCCAGCATCAGCGAGACCGAACAATACTTTTCCGCCGACCGCTCGACCGACGATCTTATCCATCAAATCGCGGCCGGTGACGACAAAATGCAAATTGATATGGGTAAAACAGACGCGGCGCTTCCTCGCGGCGCGTCGAGGTTAACTTGACTTCACAGTCGCGCACATCGGCACGGCCCATTTTGCAAAATCGATACCACGTCAATTGCGCTGCAGCCGCCGGCGGATATAAGCAGCATTTCCATCGGGCTAAGGGCTTTTTCGCCGCTGTTGCCATCCATGATAATCTGGTGGCCCGAGGCGGATTCGCCGATAAAAGACAGCCCTTCAACCCACTTTACTCGCGCTTGCATATCGTTAACTCCTGATAAAATTCTTTGTGAAGACTACCTTTTTGCCGCCAAACTGGCAATGTAACCGCAGATGCATCATGCTGAAGCGAGACAACACAAGACAGTCTCTTAAAGCTATGCTAAAAGACAAGGCAAGATCGAACTCACCGACAGTGAAAGAGCAAGAGAGCGATCAAAATGTCACCAACATTGGACCCTGATAAGTTCCCTTGTGATGTTCCGTTTATAAACGGAATGACATCATAATAACACCTTACCTTACAGGGAATACGCCGTTCCTAAACAGGGCGGCGATGACAAAAGAGGATAACAGCGAATGGTTCTCGGCAAACCGCAAACAGACCCGACTCTCGAATGGTTCCTGTCTCATTGCCATATTCATAAGTATCCATCGAAGAGTACGTTGATTCACCAGGGTGAAAAGGCAGGAACGCTCTACTATATCGTCAAAGGCTCCGTCGCAGTACTTATCAAGGACGAAGAAGGCAAGGAGATGATCCTCTCCTATCTTAATCAGGGCGATTTTATCGGCGAATTGGGGTTGTTTGAAGAGGGGCAGGAGCGCAGCGCATGGGTGCGGGCGAAAACGGCCTGCGAAGTGGCTGAGATATCCTACAAGAAATTTCGCCAGCTGATTCAGGTCAATCCCGACATTCTGATGCGCCTGTCTTCACAAATGGCCAGCCGCCTGCAGGTGACCTCTGAGAAAGTCGGCAACCTGGCTTTCCTGGATGTGACCGGGCGTATCGCGCAAACGTTACTGAATTTAGCCAAGCAGCCGGACGCCATGACTCACCCGGACGGTATGCAAATAAAAATCACCCGCCAGGAAATCGGCCAGATTGTCGGCTGTTCACGAGAAACGGTCGGCCGTATTCTGAAAATGCTTGAGGATCAGAATCTCATCTCTGCCCACGGAAAAACCATTGTCGTTTACGGTACCCGCTAATCCCCTTTCACCACGGGCATGGTCAGGACGGCCATGCCTCTTTAGCTGACTTATGTGGCGCAGACTCATCTACCACCCCGAAGTGAATTATGCCCTGCGGCAGACCATTGTGCTTTGCCTGCCAGTCACCATCGGACTGATGTTCGGCAGCCTGCAGCAAGGTCTGCTGTTCTCGCTGGTGCCCGCCTGTTGCAATATAGCCGGGCTCGATCAACTCCATAAGCGTTTCTTTAAGCGGCTGGTGATCGGCGGCTCGCTGTCCGCCCTGAGCAGTATTTTTATCCAGCTGCTGTTGGCGCACGGCGTGCCGCTGCCATTTGTCATGCTGGGGTTGGCACTGCTGTTCGGCGTGAGCGGCGAAATAAGCCCGCTACATGGCCGCTTACTGCCGGCATCGCTGATTGCCGCAGTATTTACTCTGGGGCTGACCGGCAATGTGCCGCTTTGGCTGCCGCCGCTGCTTTATCTGGCGGGGACCGCCTGGTATGGGCTGTTTAACGCGCTATGGTTCCGGCTGTGGCAAGAGCAGCCGATGCGTGAGGCGCTGAGTCTGCTCTACCGCGAACTGGCGGATTATATCGAAGCAAAATACAGTCTGCTGACTCAGCATACCGATCCGGACAGTGCGCTACCGCCGCTGTTCGCCCGCCAGCAGAAGGTCATCGACCAGATTGCGCAGGTGTATCAGCAATTGCATATGCTTTCAGCCAACCATCTCAGCCAGTACAAAAGACTGTTGCGCGCCTTTCAGGTCGCATTGGATCTGCAAGAGCATATCGCGGTGAGTCTGCATCAGCCAGATGAAGTACAAAAGCTGGTGCAGCAAAGCCACGCCGAGGCGGTGTTGCGCTACAACGCGCGTATCGTCGTCGCCCGGCTGCGCGTCCTGGCGGACGATATTCTCTATCATCGTCAGCCTGACCGGTTTTCCGCGGATGCGGGCCTGTCGGCCCTGGAAAAAATCGCCCGCCACCATCCGGATAACCCGGTAGGCCAGTTCTGCTATTTCCATTTCAGCCGCATCTACCGCCTGTTGTGTTCCCTGCGTCCCCTTTATCGTCGCGATGTGATGGCGGATAACCAGCAGCGGTTGCCATTCTGGCCAGCGCTGCGAAGTTACTGCTCCTTGAAATCGATGGCGCTACGTAACGCCGCCCGCTTAGGCCTCATGCTGGCGGTCGGCAGTAGTTTGGGCCTGGTGTTCAATCTGCCGAAACCTTACTGGATCCTGATGACCATCATGTTTGTCAGTCAGAACGGTTACAACGCGACCCGGGTGCGCATTCAGCATCGGGCGCTGGGTACCCTGGCGGGTCTGGTGATCGCCGCGGGTACGCTCCAGTTAAAGATGGGCGACGGCGTCATCCTGACCGGCATGCTGGTGGTGACCCTGGCCGGCTATTTGGTACTGCGCAAAAATTACGGTCTGGCGATGACCGGTATGACGGTGGTGACCGTGTATACCCTACAGTTGCTGTCGTTGAACGGCGCGCATTTCCTGCTGCCGCGGCTGATGGATACCTTGATTGGCTGTATGCTGGCCTTTGGCGGCACGCTGTGGCTGTGGCCGCAATGGCAAAGCGGGCTATTGCGCAAAAACGCCCATCAGGCGCTGGAGCGGGATCAGGAAGCGCTGCGGCTGCTGCTACAGCCCGATCCCGGCGCGCCCGCGTTGGCTTATGCCCGCATGCGGGTCAATCAGGCGCATAATGCCCTGTTCACTTCCCTAAGCCAGGCGATGCAAGAGCCGGGGTTTAACTCCCGCTACCTGAGCGATGTGCGCTTATGGGTCACCCATAGTCAGTTCATTGTCGAACATATCAACGCCATGACGATACTGGCGCGCGATCACTATATGCTGACCGATACGTTGGCGGCCGACTATTTGGCCTCCTGCGAGGTGGCGCTGCAAAGCTGTCAGCAACGGCTGGAATATGACGGCCCGAGCACCGAAAATCCGGGTATTTTCAACACCGATGGCCCCCAGGATCAGCCGGTGACGCTAATGGAACGCCATTTGCGGCGCATATTGTTCCATCTCGGCGTGATGCATACGATTTCGTCGGTGGCGTGGCCGCAGCGGCCGCAGCACGGTTTCTGGCTCGCGCGCCGTTTGCGCGATACGCCGCCGAACTAGCGCCGTTGCCGGCTCAGGCCGGCAGATATCGATGGCGCCCCTGTAAAACGCCCTGAAGCCGGGGTTGAAAGCGCTGCGCCGGACGCGTGATAAACCGCCCGCGCAGAAAAGCGGCGGACAACGGGAACGCCCGTGCGGCGCCGGCGTTCCCGTTGTCCCTCTATCAGGCCGCGCCCGTCACCTGCGCCACGGCTTTCTCAAACCGCGCCAAGCCTTCGTCGATATCCGCAAACGCCACCACCAGCGACGGTGCGAAGCGGATCACATCGGGGCCGGCATTGAGAATCATGACCCCATCCAGGGCGGCGGCGTGCAGGAAATCCCGTGCCCGCCCTTGATAGCGCGGCGCCAGCTCCGCGCCAAGCAGCAGCCCCATGCAGCGCACCTGCGTGAATACCTGATGTTTTTCGTTAATGTCATGCAGCGCCTGGATAAAACGCTCATGGCGTTCGTTGATACCGGCCAGCACCTCAGGCGAGTTGATAACGTCCAGCGCTGCTTCCGCCACCGCACAGGCCAGCGGGTTACCGCCGTAGGTCGTGCCGTGGGTGCCGACCGCCATGGCCGACGCGATGTTTTCGGTGGTCAACATCGCGCTTATCGGAAAACCGCACCCCAGCGCTTTGGCGGTGGTGAGAATATCCGGCTGCACGCCATAATGCATATAGGTGAAAAGTTTGCCGCTGCGGCCCATGCCGCATTGCACTTCGTCCATCACCAGCAGCGCCTGATACTTATCGCACAATTCCCGTACGCCGCGCAAAAACGCCGGCGTCGCCGGGGTTATGCCCCCTTCCCCCTGGATCGGCTCGAGGACAATAGCGCAAGTGTGATCGTCGATAACGGCTTTCACCGCATCGAGATCGTTAAACGGCACATGGACGATATCCGCCGGTTTTGGCCCGAAACCGTCCGAATACTTCGGCTGCCCCCCCACCGACACGGTGAACAGTGTGCGGCCGTGAAAAGCGTTATGAAACGCAATGATTTTAGTCTTATAAGGACTATGGCGGGTAATGGCGTAATGGCGCGCCAGCTTAAACGCCGCCTCGTTCGCCTCGCCGCCGGAATTGGCGAAAAACACGCGATCGGCAAAGGTGGCATCAATAAGCTTACGCGCTAGGCGCAGCGCCGGTTCGTTAGTGAAGACGTTGCTGGTGTGCCACAACGTTTCCCCTTGTGTTTTTAACGCCGCGACCAGCGCCGGATGACAGTGCCCCAGCGCGGTGACCGCGATACCGCCGGAAAAATCGACATACTCCTTGCCCTGCTGATCCCAAACCCGGCTGCCTTTGCCTTTCACCGGAATGAACTGGGCGGGTGCATAAACCGGCAAAATGACCTGATCGAATGTTTCCCGGGTGACTGCGGCATCGTCTGTTTTCATAAGGAGTTTACTCTGTCTAATGTGAGATGAGAAATGAAAATATAGTCATATAATATGAATAAAAAATCACATCCAAGTCAAGTGCTATCGCCGGCGAAATGCAAATTAGACCGCCGTTAGCGGTCGAGAAAATTCGCCAGCAACCGGTGACCTTGTTCACTCATGATGCTTTCAGGATGAAACTGTACACCCTCCAACGGCAGGGAGCGATGGCGGATGGCCATAATTTCATCGGGCTTTCCCTCGCGCTGGCTCCAGGCGGTTACCGCTAGGCAGGACGGCACGCTGGCCGCGTCAATCACCAGCGAGTGATAACGTGTTACCGTCAGCGGCTGCGTCAGGCCGGCAAACACCCCTTGACCATCGTGGCGGATAACGGAGGTTTTGCCGTGCATGACTTTGCGCGCGCGGACAATGCGGGCGCCGAACGCCTGCGTGATGGCCTGATGCCCCAAACAAACGCCCAAAATGGGCAGCTTGCCGGCAAAATGGCGAATAGCGGCCAGGGAGACGCCGGCCTGGTCCGGGGTACCCGGGCCGGGGGATATGACCAGACGCGCCGGCGCCAGCCGCTCAATATCCGCGATATCCAGACTGTCATGGCGGCGCACCATCACCTGCGTCCCCAGTTCACAGAAATACTGATAGAGATTCCAGGTGAATGAGTCGTAATTATCGATTATTAGCAATCCATTCATAATACTCCTTGAAACATAACCTATTGCGCCTTTGCCGCCACGTCGTTGCGCGCCGGCCGGCGCCAAACCCTGATGAGCTGCGAGTGTATGACAACGGCGGCGACGTGACTACGACCATTGCCGCATTGTCCGGGATGTAAAGACGAAAAGACGGGACGTCGACCGCGCCCGGGGTAATCAGGTCATCGAAGCTGAATCGCTTTGCCTCCATGCTTGGCGTTACGCGGAATGCGGCGGCCTGAACTAAGGCAGAAACCGGCGCTGAACCCGTTCAACCGTGAGCGTTAACGGCGGGGGATGGGGGGGGATAAGGCAAAGGCGCCACCGCAGCCCAGACAAGCCAAGCAACGCTTCCATCACAGAGGTGGGCACCGCACGGACGCCCGCAATTCAGGCGACGGCGCAGGCTGGCAGCGCGGGCGCCGATTTACCTGGCGCTCCGCACCCCGCGCGCGCCGGCGCCACGGGTTAGCACGGGCTTTGCGCGGCGGGTGGCAGAGGCGTTACACATCGTCACCCGGCTCGCTCACCGCCATTCTGAACGTAAGCGTACACCCAGCGCCGTATTGACAGTTATTCAGCAGGGATGGTGAGGTTCCACGGCAGGAGCTCTTTGATTTTGTTGATGGGATGATCCGCGATAATCGCCAGCACATGGCGCAGATACGCTTCCGGCTCCACGC
>NZ_JBLKSS010000159.1:0-9923 GCF_047607725.1 Sodalis sp. (in: enterobacteria)
ACACTATCACAAACTTCAGAACCACTAATTTCATATCACTCAAACCGGGATGGAAATAAAAGTTATTAAAATCAATACAATGTGAAAATGCAATGAGCATAAGCGTGTAACGTAGGTTTACTGTCTCATACAACAAACCCACTAATAATTCAAGACGTCCTCCACGGGGCGCTTACGTTGATTAAACCTCCTGAGGTCAGCGCGATTGCGGATTATAATGGCATCGATGGCATAAAATATGCCCTTTCACCTTCAACTTCTTCTCCGCTGGTGCTGCAAAAACGGTTAAGTCACGTTATTCGTAATTTGATGATAGATAATCACAGCTGTACGTCCAATTATGATTTTATGCTGTATATCTTTTATAACATTGCTTCACAGGAACAACGGGAATCAATCAACGCAGTTTTTTATGTAAAACAAAACGCACACCACACGCTGCGTAAGCTGATGAGTCCTGAAATCTCGGTGCATAGCTACAGCGACATGTTGCGTACGGAGCAAGGCAGGCTGATGGTGTTTATGCGCGAGGATGACCATCAAATCCGCCATTGGATGGTAAGTTTGGGCAACGGCCGGTTCGCCGGCATGAATAATATGAAGATCGCGGCCCATTTCGGTGAAGAAAAACGGGTATTGCTGATGGAGCAGCTAGGGGAGTTTAGAAATAATTTGCTCTACCCGCGCGGTGCCAAATATGGCTTCCATATCGTTAAACACACGCTTGGAGAGACGCCACCGGCGCGTTCATTGCTACAGGTGGCGAAGGAATTATTACACCGTTCAACGCCACCCCAAACCCCTTGTGAGTATGCGCTAAATATATTGGTCCATGCCAACTGGCTATCGCCTCAGCAATCCGCCGCCGTGCAGGAAACCCTGGCGCACCTCGTCAATCCGTCGAACTGCGGTCTGCTTTCACAACATAAGCTGGAGGATGTCCTGCTGGATATACGCCCCATCACCCACAGCATGGCGCTGAGGGTTCTGGAACCGGGAAAATTGGTGATCTGCTATGCGCCCGAGAAACGTTACCATATGATTTTAAGTTTGGGCGACAATCGTTTTGCCGGTTGGAACAATCATCAATTTAATAACAAGTTGGGGGAGAAGGATAATATCATCAGCGCCCGGCAATTAGGGTTGTTCAACAAAGGGTTGTTGCAGCAACAGGGTCTTTGTTATCGGGTTTTGAGCGGTGAAGTCAACGTCGAAAAAACGCGCGTGGCCGCGCTGCTTGGTTCTGACAGCCGCATTGCTTTCACCCATAATACCAGCGTGCCGGGCGGCAGCGTGCAGATGCAGCTGAAAGCCCACGGCGCACCCACCAACATTAACTATTACGATACTTTGGAATGCGCCGAGGTAGTGTTGGGGATTAATGAATTACACAATCAAGGCAGACCGCTAAAAGAATTAGAACTTATCTCCTGCTACGGGGGTTATGGCGGGGCGCACTCTTGCGCCCAAGTTTTGGCTAATCGACTACAAATACCGGTAAAAAGTTATCGCCGGGTGGTGGTGGATCACAAATTTCAACGCCAGGGTAGCGCATTGGAATTTTCGCCGCAGAATACCTTCGGCGCTAGACGTCTACATGAAAGCGTCGTCTGGCATTTGCATTTGCATAATTTATTAGAGCGTCTATACCTGCGGTGGCATCACCTTGTCAGCTCCCGCCGGCCCCGGTCAGAGCCTATCGACATGTCGTTCACTTTGATCACGATGAATATTCTCAGGCTACTGAATGGCATGCTCGACAGTGACTCTTTTCTTGAACGTTATCCCGGTGTTACGACGCCCAAGCTGATCAAAGAGGCTTTAACGCTGCTCGGCGCCGACGCTGCGAGCGACGGGTTGCTCGGCGCGATACTCACTTTGTTGTACGGCGAGCGGAAAATGCAGTGCGCGCTGCAGCAATTTCTGGTGGAGAACGACCACGATCGGTTGCGCCACACTGACCCCCCCCTCAGCCGGCCGTGCCACGCGAAATAGGTCATATAACGGTTGATGATAGCCATGACATTGCGCTGGCCCCCTTGGAGGTGTGTCGCGACCTGCCCCTATTGAGCCAAATTTATCTTAGTTTCAGCGCGGGCGACGAGAAGCCGTTACTGGAACACATCGTTAATATTGCCACGCAGGATGCCGACAAACGGCGGTGGCCCTGTAAGGTAGCGCAAACGCTTAATGATTTACCTGGGGTGCCCATACAGGCCGGCAAGCGGGACGGTACGCGTATTATCCCTGGCGATGGTGAAAAAGAGAATCTTATCTATATTGATGCCGACGCGACCTATGATTTTACTTTGCAGTGGGCCTTGATTGATGATGATGCGCCGCCGCAGACCCATCGTCCCGACGCGTGGCTCCCGTTTCCCACCGTCGCCAAACAGGGGGGTAAAATCTATCAGACGTTCCTTGATTTTAGGTCTTTGCGGTTGAAAACGGATGCGCCGGCCATATTACTGCCCCTAAAGGGGAGCGCCTTTTTGACGGTGCCGCGAGTGATTATCCAGATACTGGAAAATGGCACGCGGATGATGATCATGCAGCGGCGCCTGCCGCAGGGTTGCTACCACAGCAACGGGAAATTGGCCCGATACATCACCCAGGAAATAAACGACTATACCGCGTGTCTCAAAGTCGGTAAAAAGCAGGGGGGCGCGATACTACCGGTCGACTCGGCTGATGAAAATTTGATCTATGTTGAACCCGGACTGCCTGCAACGCAGCCGCTTAACGGCGAATGTGGTATTGATGGATGAGAAGACGCGCGCGCCAGGCTTTCGCGCGGCAGAATAAACCGCGCCGTCCACGATCGTGGGCGGCGCATGAGTGAGGCGCGTAGTGCCGATCGTTTTATTTCGCGGCGGTGATTTCGCTGACTAAAAAGTCAACAATTGCGCTGAGTTTGATCATCTGCTTCTCACCGCTGCGGCGGTTTTTGTACTCGATTTCTTCCGCATCCAGATTGCGATCGCCTATGACCAATTGGTGCGGTACACCGATAAGCTCCATATCGGCAAACATCACGCCCGGACGCTCTTTGCGATCGTCGAGCAGGACATCGATACCCCGCGCCTGCAGCTGCCGGTAAAGATCTTCCGCCACTTCTTTCACGCGGAAGGATTTATGCATATTCATCGGCAAAATCGCGACATTGAAGGGCGCCAGGGCCTCAGGCCACAAAATGCCACGCTCGTCGTGGTTTTGCTCGATAGCGGCCGCCACCACGCGGGTGATGCCGATGCCGTAGCAGCCCATGGTCAGCGTTTGGTTACGGCCGTCTTCACCCTGTATGGTGGCTTTCATCGCCTCTGAATATTTGGTGCCCAGTTGGAAAATATGGCCCACTTCAATTCCGCGCTTGATTTGCAGCAATCCTTTGCCATCCGGGCTGATATCGCCGTCAACGACCTTGCGCAGGTCGGCCACCTGGGGCAGCGGAAAATCCCGTTCCCAGTTAATGCCGAAGAAATGTTTCCCCTCGGCGTTGGCGCCGGCGGCGAAGTCGCTCATCACCGCCACGCTGCGGTCGATAACCAGCGGCAGCGGCAGGTTCACCGGCCCAAGCGAGCCAGGGCCCGCGCCGACCGCCAGACGGATTTCCTCTTCGCTGGCGAACGTCAGCGGGGCGGCGACCTGCGGCAATTTCTCGGCCTTGACGTCGTTAAGCTGATGATCACCGCGTACCATTAGCGCCACCAGCGGATGATCGGCGTCTTCGCGGGCGCGGACCAACAGCGTCTTGACGGTTTTTTCCACCGGCAGCGCGAATTGCGCCACCAGTTCGGCGATGGTGCGGGCGTCGGGGGTGTCCACCAGCCGCATCTCTTCGCTGGGCGCGGCGCGCGTGGCGGCCGGGGCGCCCGCCTCCGCCAGTTCGATATTGGCGGCGTAGTCTGACGCGGTCGAGAAGACGATATCGTCCTCACCGCTGTCGGCCAGCACCTGAAACTCGTGGGACGCGCTGCCGCCGATGGAGCCGGTATCCGCCTGCACCGCCCGGAATTCCAGCCCCATGCGGGTGAAAATAGCGCTATAGGCCTGATACATGGCGTCATAAGTCGCCTGCAGCGAATCCTGACTGGTGTGGAAGGAGTAGGCGTCTTTCATCACAAACTCCCGCGAGCGCATGACGCCGAAACGCGGGCGTACTTCGTCGCGGAATTTGGTTTGGATCTGATAGAAATTCAACGGCAGCTGCTTATAGGAGCTGACCTCGTTGCGAATAAGGTCGGTTATCGCCTCTTCATGCGTGGGGCCCAGTACAAACGGCCGCGCGCCGCGATCGGTAAACCGCAGCAATTCCGGGCCGTACTGGACCCAACGTCCGCTTTCCTGCCACAGATCCGCCGGCTGCACTACCGGCATGACCACTTCAATCGTGCCGGCGTTGTTCATCTCTTCACGCACGATATTTTCCACTTTACGCAGCACGCGTAAACCGGTGGGCAGCCAGCTATAAAGGCCGGATGCCAGCTTACGAATCATCCCGGCGCGCAGCATCAGCTGATGGCTGACCACTTCCGCATCGGCGGGGACTTCCTTGAGGGTGGAGAGCAGATATTGGCTAGTACGCATGTTAGTTAGGTTCCACAAGAGCGGCTGAGTGCCGTAGGCTGCCGGCAGGCAGCAAAAATATTGAAAGTGATATAGTCTACCAGCGCCCGCCGGCGGCCAAAAGGACCGACGGAAAATTTAACCCATTATCCCGCGTGCGCTGCCGGCGGCGTCACTGTCGCCGCCCGGTAACGTATCGATGGCGATAACCTCGGCTGTCGTCTCGCTCACGCGTCAGCGGACATTGAAATCCAGTAGTGCCGCGGCATACTCCCGCGCCGGCATTGCCCGACGGTGATAGGCGGGACGGGGGTCCTGCGCCAGAACATCGCAAATAAATTCCCGCAACCGGGGCCAGGCGTGAGCCTGCGCGCGCAGCTGCCGCTCCGCCGGGGGGGAGAAAATGACCTGTAGGGTATCGGCGGGGGCCGGCTTGCGCAAAGCCCGCGCGGGCGTTGGGCAGGCTTTCGGCATAGGGAAGATAGGGTTTGATATCCACCACCGGCGTCCCATCCACCAAATCCAGACTGCCGAGACGTAAAATGACGTCGGCGCCGCGCAGCGTAATGCCCTCCAGCGCCACCAGCGACATGCCGATAGGATTGGGGCGAAAAGGCGAGCGGGTGGCGAAAACCCCCATTCGGCTATTGCCGCCAAGCCGCGGGGGTCTGACCGTGGCTCGCCAGCCGCCCTCCGGCGTTTGATGAAAAACAAACAGCAGCCAAATATGGCTGAATTCCATCAGGCCGCGTACCGCTTCCGCTTGATTATAGGGCGGCAGCAAATGCAACTCGCCGACGCCATCCGCTACCAGCCCCGGCTGGCGCGGCGCGGCGAATTTTTCTTTATAGGGCGAGCGGACAACACCTATTTGCCTGAAGCCGAAAGTAGAGGTCATTGCGAGACGCTAAGCTCGGTCCCCTGGCAAATGGCCTGCTGATAGCAGCCGGCGACGGCGCTCACGATCTGGCACTGATGCAGCAAGACGCCGTTGCCTTTCATCGCGGCGGCGAGGGTCTGCATATTGCGACGCGCGGTGCTGATGCTCGGCGGCGGATCGATCTTGCAGGCTGACTTTGCAGGTGGAGCCATAAACCTCACCCAAATCGCGGAACGGCTTGCCCACTAGCTCTTTAGGATCTTTATACAATTTAGCCGGCAGGGGCGCGCTGCGGGGCGCTGCTTTATGCACGGCGGCGGTCGTGTCTTTAAACGGATTTTTGGGGCCGCTTTGTACGGCGGAAGGTGCGTGGTGTAGCCCGGAGCATCCCGTTAGCGAGAGAAGGAGCAGCGAAACAGGTAATGCGCGCATCATTTTTCCTCTGGTTATTGTTATAACGGCTGCTATTGAAGCAATCTACGGCAGAAATAACAAGACGGGCCGTAACCCGCCTGATTAAAACACCGCGAAAAACTGTTATTAACAATTACCAGCCTTTGACTGCGCCGCCGTTAAAAATTTTGTTAGCGGCATCGTTCACTTCATCGGACTGATAAGCCTGAACGAATTTCTTCACGTTTTCGGCGTTTTTATTGTCTTCGCGCGCCCCGATCAGGTTGACATAAGGCGAGTCCTTATCCTCGACAAACAGACCGTCTTTAGTCGGCGTCAGGCCAATCTGGCTGGCGTAGGTGGTATTGATAATCGCCAGAGCGATCTGCTGATCGTCAAGCGATCGCGGCAGCTGCGGGGCTTCAAGTTCCACCAGCTTCAGGTTCTTCGGATTGTCGGTCACATCCAGTACGGTTGGCATCAGCCCGACGCCCGGTTTCAGACCGATCAGCCCAATTTTTTGCAACAGCAGCAGCGAGCGGCCCAGGTTAGTCGGATCGTTGGGTAGCGCGATTTGTGCACCGGGCTTCAGTTCGTCCAGCGATTTGATTTGCTTGGAATAGCCGGCGATGGGATACACAAAGGTATTCCCTACGGCTGCGAGCTTATAGCCGCGATCTTTTATTTGCTGATCCAGATACGGTTTGTGCTGGAAAGCGTTAACATCGATATCGCCCTTGCTGAGTGCTTCATTCGGCAATACGTAATCATTAAAGGTCACCAGCTCCACGTCCAGGCCGTATTTCTCTTTGGCCACTTTCTGTGCCGTTTCTGCTACCTGCTGTTCCGCGCCATTGATCACGCCTACTTTGATGTGGTTCGGATCTTTTTCATCCTGTCCGCAGCCGGCCAGCGCCACCGCGCTAACCAGTGCAGCCACCTTTGCTAGAGTTTTAATATTGAAAGACATATCCCTTTCCTCACAGTGAGATGTAGTGTCCTTACGCCATTATGTCGACGCAGGGACGGTCGCGTTATTTATGGGTAACCGCTCTGACGAGCCGATCACCGCCAAGTTGTATTAAATAGACCAGAACCACCAACAATACTAATACGGTATTCATCACGGTGGCGTTGTAGCCGATATAGCCGTATTGAATGCCGATTTGTCCCAGGCCGCCGGCGCCCACAGCTCCGCCCATGGCGGAATACCCCACCAGGGTAATGAGCGTGATGGTCGCGGCGTTAATGAGACCCGGCAACGCTTCCGGCAGCAGCACCTTACGGATAATCTGCAGCGGGGTGGCGCCCATGGCGCGAGAGGCCTCTACCAGGCCAGAGGGAATTTCCAACAGGGCGTTTTCGACCATACGGGCGATAAAGGGGGCGGCGCCTATGGTTAGCGGCACAATGGCGGCCTTAAGGCCGATGGAAGTCCCGACGATGATGCGGGTAAACGGAATCATCCAAACCAGCAGAATGATAAACGGAACGGAACGGAGTATGTTTACTAACGCCGATGCCATTCTGTACAGTTTGGCGTTATCGACAATCTGTCCGGGGCGGCTAACGTAAAGCAATACGCCGATGGGCAGACCGATGAAAAAACCGAAAAAACACGAGACAAATGTCATCGTCAGGGTTTCCAAAATCCCCCGGGCCAATAGGGCGATCATTCCATCAGACATAACCCAGTACCTCTACATTGACCTGATGCTGCTGCAGATAAGCGATGGCGGCGACAGCGTCCGCTTCATCCCCGTCCATTTCCGTCAACATGATGCCGAATTTAATGCCGCTGGCGTAATCCATCTGGGCGCTGATGATGTTATTGTTGACGTTGAAACGGCGCGCGGTTTCCGACAACAGCGGCGCATCCACCGACTGACCGGTAAACTCCAACTGTAATATGGGAATGCGGCCGGGCGCACGTTCGCTATGCATGCGCTGCTGATAATCCTGCGGAATATCCAAATGCAGCGTGGAACGGATGAAAGCCTGGGCCAGCGGCGTTTTCGGATGGGAAAACATTTCGCTCACTGAATCCTGCTCGATGAGTTCGCCTTGGCTGATGACCGCGACCTGATCGCAAATGCGTTTCACGACATCCATTTCATGGGTAATCAACAGTATGGTCAGACCCAGGCGCTGATTGATATCTTTCAACAACGCTAAGATAGACTGGGTCGTGGCGGGATCCAGCGCGCTGGTGGCTTCATCGCACAGTAGCACTTTAGGATTGTTGGCCAGCGCGTGGGCGATGGCGACCCGCTGTTTCTGTCCGCCCGAAAGATTCGCCGGATAGCTATCCGCTTTATCCTCCAGCCCCACCAGCGCCAGTAATTCGGCGACCCGCTGGGTGATAGCGCTTTTAGGCCGCTTATCCAATTCCAGCGGCAGCGCGACATTGCCGGCCACCGTGCGCGAGGAAAGTAAATTAAAATGCTGAAAGATCATGCCTATCTGACGACGGGCATCGATCAATTTCCGCTCGGGCAGATTCGTCAGATCGGTACCGTTGACCACCACCGAACCGGACGTTGGCCGTTCCAGCAGATTGACGCAACGTATCAAGGTGCTTTTCCCCGCGCCGGACGCCCCGATGACGCCGTAAATTTGCCCGGCGGGCACGTGAAGGCTAACATCTGATAGCGCGGTGATGGTCCGTGTGCCCAGCGTGAAGTGCTTGGTGATGTGAGAAAATGTGATCATGCTTATTTTTATATGTAGGCCGCATAGCGAACGTAAAGGTAACAAATCAATGCCGACCGGCATTGAAGTGCGTGGATGTTAAGGCGTCTAGACGTCTAAGTCAACTGCGTTACGTTCCATTTTATGGGTTTCTCTTCCCATGTCAAAACATGTGATACTTAAGGCTTACCTGTAATCAGGAGCCTTGCAGTGGCACAGTCTGTTTCCGCAATTTTTTTAGACCGTGACGGTACGATTAACGCCGATAACGGTTACGTCCATGAGATTGACGATTTTCAATTTATTGATGGCGTGATCGAAGCCATGCAGGAATTGAAAAAGATGGGCTTCGCCCTGGTGGTGGTCACGAATCAATCCGGGCTGGCCCGAGGTCTTTTCAGCGAAGAGCAGTTTATGCACCTGACGGAATGGATGGACTGGTCACTGGCGGATCGTGACGTTGATCTGGACGGTATCTATTTTTGCCCTCACCATCCCCAGGCGGCGGTGGAGGTATTACGCCAAGAGTGTGATTGCCGCAAGCCGAAACCCGGGATGCTGCTGGACGCGCAGCGCCACCTGCATATCGATATGGCTTCTTCTTATATGGTGGGGGACAAGCTGGACGATATGCTGGCGGGCAAGGCGGCGGGGGTCGTCGGCACTCGGGTACTGGTGCGCAGCGGTAAAGCGGTAACGGAGCAGGCTAGCGCGGCGGCGGATTGGGTCATCGATAGCCTGGCCGCGCTGCCGGCCACGATTAAACAGCGTCAATTCGGCGCGTAACGAATGATTTGTGACCGGTTGAAAAAAAAGTAAGGATATTCCCTTGCCATTTCAGACCGGCTCCCTATAATCTGCCTCCATCGACCGGGCATGTGAATATCATCACAGTGAACGGGAGGGTTCAGAAACAGGCGAAACTGCTTGACACTGAATAGAGGAAGGCGTAATATAAGCTACCTCCGACAGCCGGATTYCGGCGGCGCGGCGCTCTTTAACAATTTATCAGACAATCTGTGTGGGCACTCACAAGACGATATCGACACACGAAATATCAAGTCTTGAAGGGTGAACAAACGAATATTCATATGAATACTAGTTTTAATTCTTTGAGCATCAAGCTTTTAATTGAAGAGTTTGATCATGGCTCAGATTGAACGCTGGCGGCAGGCCTAACACATGCAAGTCGAGCGGCAGCGGGAAGAAGCTTGTTCTTCTTCGCCGGCTAGCGGCGGACGGGTGAGTAATATCTGGGGATCTGCCCGATGGAGGGGGATAACTACTGGAAACGGTAGCTAATACCGCATAACGTCGCAAGACCAAAGTGGGGGACCTTCGGGCCTCACACCATCGGATGAACCCAGATGGGATTAGCTAGTAGGTGGGGTAA
>NZ_JBLKSS010000160.1:0-9821 GCF_047607725.1 Sodalis sp. (in: enterobacteria)
GTCAGGTCAGGTCAGGTCAGGTCAGGTCAGGTCAGGTCAGGTCAGGTCAGGTCAGGTCAGGTCAGGTCAGGTCAGGTCAGGGATGATAACGGGCAATGTATTGATATCGAACGTTGGGATATCCCTCTGGCGCGCTTTGGTGAGTTTGTCGCGGAGATCCCGGCGCCGCTGGGCATGGGCACGCTGCAATTGCGTGACGGGGGGATGGGTGAAAGGGTTATTTGTGAGCCCTACGCGCTGGCGGATGCGCAGGATATTACCGCTTATGGCGGCTTGCGCCGCTATATCGCCGATCACGGGGGGCGGGAATATTATGGGCCCCCTCGCCAAGGCGTTTACAAGCCGAATCGGCGCGACCACGCGGTGAACAGATCTGTCAGATGTCGGTCTGTTAGCAGGGCTGCTAATTAGCGGCTCAGCCGCTGGGTTTAGGTGTGGGTTTGTCTGACGCTCGGCGTCAGGCCGGTCAGGCGCGGGAAGCCTGTCGGTCTGACCGGCGGCCAGCCCACAAAAGAATCAAAGTCCCGGCCCTAAGGCCAGGGCTCTATCAGCCGCTGCAAGCCAAAGCGGTGTAGCGAAAAGCTGACGCGTAAGCGCCCGAGTGGCGTCCGCCTCACTCTTTCGGTGAGGCATTCTCGACACGGCTTTTCAATTTCTGCCCCGGGCGGAAAGTCACTACCCGACGGGCGGTGATGGGAATATCTTCACCCGTTTTTGGATTGCGTCCTGGCCGCTGATTTTTGTCGCGCAAATCAAAATTACCGAAGCCTGATAATTTTACCTGCTCGCCATTTTCCAACGCCCGGCGCACTTCCTCAAAAAACCGTTCCACTATTTCTTTGGCATCCCGTTTGCTTAGCCCGAGCTTTTCAAACAGGTATTCTGACATTTCAGCTTTAGTAAGCGCCATAAGTTCAATCCCTCAAGGATGCTTGGAATCGCTGCTTTAGTGCCGCCACGCATCTCGCAACGGTCGCGGCAATCTCCTCTTCTTCCAGTGTACGAGCGGTATCCTGTAAGATCAGGCTGATAGCCAGACTCTTAAAACCTTCCGCTACGCCCCTGCCCCGGTACACGTCAAACAAGTTTACGCCAACTAACTGATTTTCGCCAACTTTCTTACACTCCGTGATAATATCTGCTGCGGCGACGTCATCAGCCACCACCACGGCAATGTCGCGGCGGTTAGCGGGGAAGCGGGAAATGTCATTCGCTTCAGGCACTTTACGCTCGGCAACCTTTTCCCAGAGTAGTTCAAACACCAGCGTACGGCCATTTAAATTCAGTTTCGCCTCAAGCTCGGGATGAATAACGCCAATAAATCCAATGGCTTCATTGTTAAGATAAATTGCGGCGCTCTGCCCAGGGTGCAGCGCGGGATGCCGTTGTGCCCTGAACTCAATATCGTCTAATTTGCCGGTAAGCTCAAGTATTGCCTCAAGATCGCCCTTGGCATCGTAAAAATCCACCGGCTGGCGCGCCTGATCCCAATGTTCATCGAAGCGCGGACCGGCGATGACCCCGGCCAGCATAAGATCCTGACTAATTCCCAGGTCTGCTGCGTTATCAGGAACAAAGCGCAATCCGCTTTCAAACAGACGGATCCGCTGCTGCTGACGATTCTGATTATAGACCACCGCGCCAAGAAGGCCGGTCCATAACGACAAACGCATGGCGGACATATCCTGGGAGATCGGACTCGGCAGCACCAGCGGCGACTGCTGCGGATGGAGCAGCGCTTGGTTTTTGGGGTCGACAAAGCTATAGGTGATGGCTTCCTGATAACCGCGATCCACCAGCAGCATTTTCACGCGCGACAGCGGCAACGCCGCCTCACGATGATGCGGCATCACCAGGTCGGCGCGCACCGGCACATTCGGGATTGCGTCGTAACCGTATACGCGCGCGACTTCCTCAATCAAATCTTCTTCGATAGACATATCGAAACGCCAGCTCGGCGCCAGGGCTTGCCAGCCGGCCTCGGTGCGGCTGACCTGGCAGCCGAGACGGGTGAGGATATCGCTCACGTCCTCGTCCGGGATAACATGGCCAATCAACCGGTCCAGCGTTTTCCGGCGCAGGGTGATGTTGGCCGGCTGCGCCAGCGCGGCCGCGGAGGTCACATCGATAACCTGCCCCGGCTGACCGCCGCAGATTGCGACCAACAGCGCCGTGGCCCGCTCCATAGCGCGCGGCTGCAGCGCCGGATCCACACCCCGCTCATAGCGGTGCGACGCATCCGTGTGCAGCCCGTAACGGCGGGCTCGGCCGGTAATGGCCAACGGTTGGAAAAAGGCGCATTCCAGCACCACGTCGCGGGTCGTCGGGCTGATACCGGAGGAGGCGGCGCCAAAGATCCCCGCCATCGCCTGCGCTTTACCGTGGTCGGCAATCACCAGCGTATCGGGCGACAGCGTGACGTCGCTGCCGTCGAGCAAGGTCAGCGCCTCGTCCTGCCCGGCATAACGCACCACGATACCGCCCTTGATGCGATCGCGGTCGAAGGCATGCATTGGCTGTCCCAGTTCCAACAGCACGAAGTTGGTGATATCCACCACCGCGTCCACCGACCGCAGGCCGCAGCGGCGCAGTTTTTCCTTCATCCACAGCGGCGTGGGGGCGCTGACGTCGATATTTTTCACCACCCGGCCCAAATAGCGCGGACAGGCGTCGGCCGCGTCAACGCGAATAGGCAGCGTATCGCCGGTAACCGGCACCACCGTCTCGATGACCGGCTGCACAAGCGGCATGCGGTTACGCACCGCGACATCGCGGGCAATGCCCAGCAACCCGAGGCAATCTGCCCGGTTCGGCGTGACGCTGATGTCGATGGTATTATCGTCAAGCTTTAGATAATCGCGGATATCCTGGCCGATAGGCGCATCGGCGGGCAGTTCGATGATGCCGTCATGGTCGCCGGCAATGCCTAATTCGGCAAAAGAGCACAACATGCCCTCCGACGGCTCGCCGCGCAATTTGGCGGCCTTGATTTTGAAATCCCCAGGCAGCAGGGCGCCGATGGTGGCCACCGCGACCCGCAAGCCGGTGCGACAGTTGGGGGCGCCGCAGACAATATCCAGCCATCGCTCGCCGCCGATATCGACCTTGGTGACCCGCAATTTGTCGGCATTAGGATGCGCCCGGCACTCCACTACCTGGCCAACCACCACGCCGGTAAAACGGCCTGCGACCGGCTCCACGCCGTCCACTTCCAGTCCGGCCATGGTAATTTGCTCCGCCAGCGCGACGCTGTCGATAGCCGGATTCACCCATTCACGCAGCCAAAGTTCACTGAATTTCATGTGTTTATCCCGCCTTTATTTGAATTGTTTGAGAAAACGCAGATCGTTTTCGAAGAATGCGCGCAAATCCGTGACACCGTAACGTAACATCGTCAACCGCTCCATGCCCATGCCGAAGGCGAAGCCGGAGTAGTTTTCCGGGTCGGTGCCGACGTTGCGCAGCACATTCGGATGGACCATGCCGCAGCCCAGCACTTCCAGCCAGCGGCCGTTTTTTCCCATGACATCCACCTCGGCGGAGGGTTCGGTAAACGGAAAATAAGACGGACGGAAACGCACCTGCAAATCTTCTTCAAAGAAATTACGCAGGAAATCATGCAACGTGCCCTTCAGGTTGGTGAAACTGATATCGGTGTCGATAATCAGCCCCTCCATCTGATGAAACATCGGCGTATGGGTCTGGTCGTAATCGTTACGGTACACCCGCCCCGGCGTGATAATGCGGATCGGCGGCTGCTGCGCCTTCATGGTGCGGATCTGCACGCCGGAGGTCTGGGTACGCAATAACCGGGTGGTGTCGAACCAGAACGTATCGTGATCGGCGCGCGCGGGATGGTGCGCGGGAATATTCAAGGCGTCGAAATTATGGTAGTCATCTTCGATTTCAGGACCGGTGGCCACCGAAAATCCCAGCTCACCGAAAAAATGTTCAATGTGCGCGATGGTGCGCGAAACCGGATGCAATCCGCCGTTTTCCATGCGCCGCCCCGGCAGCGAAACGTCTAATGTCTCGGCCGCCAGCCGCGCCTCCAGCGCCGACCGTTCCAGCGTCGTCTTACGTTCGGCCAGGGCCTGCTGCACGTCCTGCTTGGCCTGGTTGATTACCGCACCCGCCGCAGGCCGCACGTCCGGCGCCAGATCCCGCAGCGCCGTCATTTGCTGGGTAAAATGCCCTTTTCTGCCTAAATATTCGACGCGCACCGACTCTAATGCGTCCATATCCTGGGACTGTTCGATGGTGGCTTTGGCCTGCACAACCAACTCTGCGAGATGTGGCATTGCTTTCCTCTTCTTCCTGCCGTAAATGGCTTAACCGTAAAAATGAGCGAGGTCGCCGTCTGGCTCGTACAGCGCGCCCGGCGCCGCTGGCCAGCAATAAAAAAAGCCTCCACTCCGGGAGGCTCTAGCGCTATTTTTCGTTTCTTGACTTACGCGCCAGCCCCCGGGAAACAGGTGCTAAAATAAAAAAAGAAACGGAAAATAGCAGCATTCATGCTTGCATTACCTTGTTAACGTGAAGATGTCTATCTGATACCGTTCCGCCCTTAGGCGAAAAAAAGAGGGAGACCGGCTCCCTCTTCTTTAACCGGCTTACGCCAGGGCGCCTTTCGCTTTATCGGCCAGAGCGGCGAAAGCCGCTTTGTCGAACACGGCGATATCCGCCAGGATTTTACGGTCGAGCTCAATGGACGCTTTTTTCAGGCCATTGATAAACCGGCTGTAAGAAATACCGTTCTGACGGGCCGCGGCGTTGATACGCGCGATCCACAGCTGACGGAACTGACGTTTCTTCTGACGACGGTCACGGTAAGCGTACTGACCTGCTTTGATAACCGCCTGGAAGGCGACGCGGTAAACGCGCGAACGGGCACCGTAGTAACCTTTCGCTTGTTTCAAGATTTTTTTGTGACGTGCACGTGCTACCACACCACGTTTTACGCGAGCCATATGCTCTCTCCTAAAGTCTTATTCAAACCAGTTAAAATGACGCTTACGCGTACGGCAGGCAACGTACGACCAAACCCAGATCCCCTTTGGAAACCATGGATTTCGGGCGCAGGTGACGCTTACGCTTAGTGGATTTTTTGGTCAGAATATGACGCAGGTTAGCATGCTTGCGCTTGAAACCGCCCGAAGCCGTTTTCTTGAAGCGCTTTGCGGCACCGCGTACTGTCTTGATTTTTGGCATGAGTTTATCTCTACTCCGCATTGTTAATAATATGAATCAGCGAGGCGAAGGCGACGCGTGGCGACGCCTTACTTGTCAGGCCTTACTGTTTCTTCTTGGGTGCGAGCACCATGATCATCTGGCGGCCTTCAATTTTGGAGGGGAAAGATTCCACTACCGCCAGTTCACTCAGATCGTCGCGAACGCGGTTAAACACTTCGATGCCGATCTGCTGGTGCGTCATTTCACGTCCGCGAAACCGCAGGGTGATTTTGGCTTTATCGCCGTCTTCCAGAAAGCGAACCAGGTTGCGTAGTTTTACCTGATAGTCGCCTTCATCGGTACCAGGCCTGAATTTGATTTCCTTAACCTGGATAACTTTCTGCTTCTTCTTCTGTTCTTTGGTGGATTTGCTCTTCTCATAGAGGAACTTGCCGTAATCCATGATTCGGCAAACCGGCGGCTCGGCATTGGGGCTGATTTCGACTAAATCAACGCCCGCTTCCTCAGCTTTTTCAAGCGCTTCATTCAGGCTGACAATACCAATCTGCTCGCCGTCGATACCCGTCAGACGAACCTCTGCGGCGCGGATTTCTCGGTTAATACGATTGGGACGCGCCGGTTGAACTCGTTTTCCGCCTTTAATACTTTATTCCTCCAGTTGATGAAGATTATGGCTGCGGATTTCGTGCTGCAGCTTTGCAATAATCTCGTTAACGTCGATGCTGCCCAGGTCTTTACCGCGGCGTGTACGCACGGCAACCTTGCCTGCTTCCATCTCTTTATCACCGCAGACCAGCATGTAAGGCACTCGACGCAAAGTATGTTCGCGGATTTTAAAGCCTATTTTTTCATTTCTCAAGTCTGCTTTCACCCGAATACCTGCCGCCGACAGTTTTTCCGTCAGTTTTGCGACATATTCCGACTGATTATCGGTAATGTTAATCATGACGACCTGCGTTGGCGCCAGCCAGGTCGGGTAGAAACCCGCATACTCTTCCGTCAGGATGCCAATGAATCGTTCCATTGACCCCAGAATAGCGCGGTGAATCATGACCGGGACCACCAGTTCGTTATTTTCCTCCACATAGGAGGCGTTTAAACGACCGGGCAGCGAAAAGTCCAGCTGCACCGTACCACATTGCCAGGCACGATCCAGGCAATCGAGAAGCGTAAATTCAATTTTAGGACCATAAAACGCCCCCTCGCCCGGCTGATATTCAAAGGCAATACCATTTTCCGTTAGCGCGGCGGCCAAATCCTGCTCCGCCCGGTCCCAGACGTCATCGCTGCCGATGCGCTTTTCCGGACGGGTGGACAGTTTGACCAAGATTTTCTCGAAGCCAAACGTAGCGTACACATCATACACCATTTTGATGCAATTGTTTACTTCATCGCGTACCTGGTCTTCGGTACAGAAGATATGGGCATCGTCCTGGGTAAAGCCGCGCACGCGCATCAGGCCGTGCAGCGAACCGGACGGCTCATTGCGGTGGCAACTGCCGAACTCCGCCATGCGCAACGGCAGATCGCGGTAAGACTTCAGCCCCTGATTAAAGATCTGCACATGCCCCGGACAGTTCATCGGTTTGATGCAGTATTCCCGGTTTTCCGACGAGGTGGTAAACATATGCTCGGCGTAATTGTCCCAGTGGCCGGTCTTTTCCCACAGCACGCGGTCCATCATGAACGGCCCTTTCACTTCCTGATACTGATAGGCTTTCAGCTTCATCCGGACGAAAGCTTCCAGCTCGCTGAAAAGGGTCCAGCCATCGTTGTGCCAAAACACCATCCCCGGCGCTTCTTCCTGCATATGATAGAGGTCAAGCTGCTTGCCGATCTTACGGTGATCGCGCTTCGCCGCCTCTTCCAGATGCTGCAAATAGGTATTGAGCTGTTTTTTATCGCCCCAGGCGGTACCGTAAATGCGCTGCAGCATTTTGTTTTTGCTGTCGCCGCGCCAGTAAGCCCCAGAGGTTTTTTGCAAGGTGAAGTGGTGGCAGAAACGCATATTGGGCACGTGCGGACCGCGGCACATATCCACATATTCTTCATGATGATACAGCCCGGGACGATCATCGCGGCTGATATTTTCGTCGAGGATAGCCACTTTATAATCCTCGCCCCGCGCGACAAACGCATCGCGGGCCTGCTGCCAGCTAACTTTTTCCTTGATAACGTCGTAATCTTTTTCGGCCAGTTCGTGCATCCGCTTTTCCAACCGGTCAAGATCGTCCTGGGTCAGGGTATGATCGAGATCGACATCATAATAAAAGCCTTTATCGATGACCGGACCGATGGCCATTTTGGTATTCGGCCATAATTGTTTGATGGCGTGCCCCAATAAATGCGCGCAGGAGTGGCGGATTATTTCCAGCCCCGCCTCATCTTTGGCGGTAATGATGGCAAGCTGGGCATCGTGCTCAATGACATCGACTGCATCCACCAGTTCCCCGTTTACGCGGCCGGCGATGCAGGCTTTGGCCAAGCCGGGACCGATATCGCGCGCAACATCAAGGGGAGAAACGGGATGTGCAAACTGACGCTGACTACCATCAGGAAGAGTTATAACGGGCATGCGGGTTTCCTTAATTTGCAGTGGTGATCCATACGCAAGATCACTTACAAACAGAACAAATATTAAATTTCAAAGGGTTAAACATGCTATTTCGCTACACATTGCGAAATATGTACACGAGGAGGAACACAAACCCATTGGCACTCCTGCGTTACATGTCAACCGGTGAGATTTTAACATCCCCACAGGAAAAAATCCTCTTTATTCAGCGCCCCCGACGCGTGGATTACCCTTTTTTGTCATCATGCGCATCATTGCACAGGCGAGATAATCAGCACGACGCGTACGGAGAATAAAGGGGATGCATCCGAAGCGGAGTCAGCAAGGGTCGCCCCGCCCGTCAAACCGCTATCCCCCACGCTGAAATTTCTCAATGCAGGCGCCGCGCGATGACAATCGCGTCCCCCTGTCGATGCCATGAGCGCCTATCTGGACGGTTTTCATTTTTGCAATGGCGACAAGAATGGGCAACGGGAAGCGCACCCTTACGTCACCGCCTGGAATGAAGACGTGATGCAGGCTGTTATTGATGATGGCAATACGCGCGATGCCAGACTGATTGGGCGTGGAATAGATCATCAGCGAAAGACTTTTCAGCCATTGCCGTTAGAAGAGAAAAAACGCTGGCACAGCCACCCCTACTAAGTTCAATCCGGCAGTCTTATTGCGCCAAGCTTACCTGCCCCGGCAGAGAAAGGGTTAATGGTGAAAATTGTCAACACCGAGGGCAAAACGTGGCATACCGACCGGGAAAAAACGTTGCCGCTGGGTATGCCAGCCCTGATGATGGGATTCACCGACGACGGTCAATGGGATCCCAACTTGCTTGCTGACCGCGATCGCCGTTTTGGCGTCGATACGAAAAAAATCCGCCAGGAGCGCCACGATATCATCACTCACCCCGTACGGGCGGGGGCGAACGCCTGGGAAAACGGGCAGCCCATCCAGTTGCAAAGGGTCAACGGCGGTGGCGGACATGTGCGCGGAACGAGCGATTTTCGGCGTCGGAACAGACCCGCGACGGAAAATTTCGCTAAGACGTCGAGCGCCTGGTAAGCCGCCGGGGTGTGACTTGCCCTGCCCCGAGACAGGGTGCCTATTCAGCCCGGGGGACGCCAACGGCATTAATCAGCCCGCAGACTGCCCCTTGAGGGGGCGGCAGGCAGTCACCTCTCCCCTTAATTCTGGCGGCGCCGGCATCTAAAGCGCGCGCCGCGGAATACGTCATGCCAGAGGGAGATCCCCTGGCGGTTGCGCCGCGATCTTAGCGGGCGAAATAGTCGCCCTGGCGCAGATCCGTTAACAAATCCGGCCCGGAGGGCGTCCAACCCAACCCCGCGCGCGTATGCGCACTGGACGCCGGCATATCTGCGCCGAGAAAATTGGCTAGCCAGCCAAAATGTCCACGCTCGCGTGGCTCGACCGGCAGGCCCAATTGCTCGCCAATCACGCCGGCGATGTCCTTGCAAGAGAGGTTTTCATCGGCAACAGCGTGATAAATAGGCTCAGGGGGCGCTTGCTCCAACACCAACCGATACAGGCGCGCGGCATCCGAACGGTGTACGTTGGCCCAGCGGTTTTGCCCGTCGCCCAGATAGGCGGACACGCCTTTTTCGCGCGCCAGAGCAATCATGGCGGCAATAAAACCGTGATCGCCGCTGCCATGAACCGAGGCGGCGAGCCGTATGATGCATGCCCGCACGCCTTGCGCCGTCAACGCGTTCGCGGTGGCCTCGGATTGACGCGGATAGCCGAGCTCCGCGGGCGCAACGTCCTGTTCCGTTGCGACCCGTCCCGGCGCGATATGGGCTAACCCCGCGGTCACCAGCAGCGGGCGCGTGGTGCCCTTCAGCGCGCTGCCGATGGTCTCAATCGCTATGTGATCCTGCTGCGAACTTTCGGCGAAACGGGAAAAATGTAAGCGCCCCGTGGAGGACGTCTTGAATTATTGGTGGGTTTGTTGTATGGCCCGGTAAGAATATGTTCCACTACGATGCCTAGTGAACCCGCATCCTATAAGGGACGGCTGTCAGATCATGGATAATCCGGCGAT
>NZ_JBLKSS010000161.1:0-9820 GCF_047607725.1 Sodalis sp. (in: enterobacteria)
ATCATCGCCGGATTATCCATGATCTGACAGCCGTCCCTTATAGGATGCGGGTTCACTAGGCATCGTAGTGGAACATATTCTTACCGGGCCATACAACAAACCCACCAATAATTCAAGACGTCCTCCACGGGGCGCTTACGCCTAATGCAACAGCATCTTTCTTAGTTGCCTGCGATTTTTCTTTGCTTGAGCCTGGTGCTACCGACATCTGATTGTTAGTTAGGAGTTTATTAAGTTGACCGACATTTACTGCATCATTGCTGTTAACCCCGGCTTTAACGTCGCGGATAAAGCGGGCACCTTGAGTGCCGTTTACGGAGACCGATTCGCCGTTGGTTTCAGCTGCAATAGTAATACTGCCGTCTGTCTCTGATTGGCGTACCAATCCGGACTTACCTGCATTAATATTGTTTGTTAATCCAGTAATGCTGTTTTTATTTTAGGCCAAAGTGCCATTCACCTTGTCAATGTCATTTTTTGCCTTTTCTATGCCGCCACTCAGTTCCTTGTAATTATTTTCTATAGAATGTGTGTTCTTTGATATGCCATCAGCGTTTTTACTGACATTCTCATTAGTACTAAATAGCTGTGAACCATTAACGGCATCTTTGCTATCTTTCGAGAGTGAGCCTGGTTTAAGCTGATTAATGCTATTGTCCTTCATGTCTATCTTTCCTTTGACTTCTACGCCCTTTTTAGCTGTTATTTCCATCTTGCCATCTTTGTATCCTGTTATTTGAGTGTTTGAACGGTCAAAACCCATTCCACCTTTTTCAGTTCCAGCACTATTTAATGAAAATGCAGGATTATGATTCAAATCGCAATTTAGTATAGTTTCTCCACCTGCCCCCATACTCGTTCCTTGAACACTATCAGCGCGGCATAATTGAAGACTTCCTTACCCTTCGGTTAAATCGGCAGAAAAAGATTTTGTCGGTAAGAATGCTAAACCGGTTAACATTAATGCGAGCAGATGTCGATATTTTGCAGAATACGTCGTGAAATTTACTGGCAGTATATTTTCCATGCATGCCTTCATCCGAGCAAAGTAACTATTCATGATTTTCACTCCTAAATTAATGGATTGATATGCCTTCTATATTGAAAATAAATTGCGTGCCGGTTAGTAAAACTAGCGTTTTTAGAGCATCAAAATACCGTCACTTCATAGTCAGCGAGTTAGCGTTTCATTTAAAAATAGAGAATATTAATCATTCCTCCGACTGCAAAAATGATGATTGTGAATCTACGATAATTAACTAATAAGCAAAAAATTCATTTACAGCAAGCTGTGAAACCGTCACTTCAAAGGCAATCAAATAAAAACACATAATCACATATATTAATCTAGATGGATTCAGCAATAACACAACATATTTATATCGATCGTTCAAAAGAATACGATCTGGCAAACAAATTAATAACATTAATGATTTGTCTATTATTTATTTTAAATTTATGTTGTCCGGCAATTTGTGTTCAATGTTTCAGCTTATTGGGAGGCGTCCGCATTTCATCCATGGGCGTAAAACCTAAGAAATTATGTATGTTAACTTAACCTAAAATACCTTTATAATCATTATATTACATCATTTGTGATGAAATAGTGAAACGCCATAATTCTAACTATAAAGAAAAGGTAATTGTGGCGTTTTCACGGACGCGACTCTTTCGATAAAGCAAATTAATACGAGTGTCGCGAATAGTTATTAAGATATTAACCATATAGAAATTAAGCATGCTGTGTTTGGTTCTGCTCATTGCCTCCACTGATTACTCTATAGCGCAGATACGATGGTGGTAAATGCACTATCGGTTGTGGCAGCAATACTTCAAGTCATCAGATGAACTCGGCCCCTCAACGAGCCGGGGCGGCAGTCAGTGCCTCTGCGCGAACTGGCCGAGTTCGGACTTATGCCAGCGGGTCAGCGTATCGGTGAGCATGAGGGCGTTGCTCTGGCTGGCCTCAGTAGGCAAGTTATCGATTTCACCCATCACGCTATCCACATTCTCCCTCTTGCGCACCAGTTGTCGGATGGTTCGCTTCTCAGCCTCTACCATAGGGGATTGCAGGCGTTCGATAACAGCCCATATCCGCTCGCACTCTCGGGCGATATACGGGATATGACGGACTTCCATCGGTTGCGGTGAGGGAATGCCTGTGACTTCTCGTAACGCGTACCATATGCCATTGCTCCATGCCTGCTTGAAGCGGAAGTTGTGGCTCATATGCCAAATCAGGCGGGCGAGGTTGGAGGTATCGTTAGCGGTGAAGAGTTCGTGGGACTCTGGCTTGTAAACGGGATGCTCGTACTTGCCAGTCTTGCGAATCGAGGGAAGTATGTCATTGAATACCCAATCTTGGAATTGCTTCGCCTCGGGTTTGTTGCTACGGAAGATGACACGGTACAGGTTGGGTTCGTTGACGTAAACGAGTTTTTGTTTGCCACCTTCGGTAAGGGTGTAGATTTTATCTACTCCCTGGTTATCAAGCTGTTTTGCCATTAAATCGCGATGATTTTCAATATTTAGAACTTCGCAGACATCTTTCAGGCAGAACCAGGGGTCACCGTCTACTATCTGAACGCGGACATCATGGAATTCTTTGAAAGAAAATGAAATTGGTTGGGTGTTCATATTTGATTCCTTACGATTCGTTCACGTTACCCCATGTTCAGTGGGGCGGTCGGGTACTTGAACACCGTCGTAAGTCGGCCAGCAGTTTTTCCCCTAAGGGGTGTTGTATCACTACTCATTACCCGACCATAACAATCTATGGGCGTAAAGAAACCGCATAACTTTCGGGCGCGGTATCCGCTTACGATGGTGTATTCAGCACCTGAAAGCGACTATAGCGCATGGAATTTCCTTCGTCAAATGTGGGCGATTCTGGCGTGGTCGGCAGGTCGAAATGAGCGGTAAGTTATTGATAAAAATGTCGTGTATTGTTGTGTTTTGTCGCCTATTTTATGATCAGAAAAATCAATCAATATATTGATATTTATGGTTTTTATATGTTTTAGTTCCGCTGCTGGGTCAGCAGGGCGGTGGTCTCTGCGATAACATCATCACGCCGCCGGTAGCCGCCGGCCGCTGCGACCGACGCCACCTCTTCTATCAGCGCGCGAGCGAAAGCTTCGCCGCCGGGCGCCGCCGCGACCTGGCCGATGGTGCCGCGCATCAGGCAGGTAATGCCGCCCAGGCTCGAAAGTAATATCCACTTTTCCCACAGCGCGGTGGTTATTGACGACACGGCGCAGGCGTCAAAACCGGCGTTGCGCAGTGCCGCGTCGATGCGCGCCAGCCGCACTGAGCGGCTATCGTCCAGCTCGCCGTAAAATAGCTGATGCGGCGGGGTAAAATGCACAATGCGGCCCTGCGCGTCCAGCGTGGCGGCAATTTTACATACCCCGCCCATGACCGCCTCCGCGCCGAAGCGTTCACGCCAGATACCCCATGCCGTTGAGCAGCGGCACGATAGCCGTTTCCGGACCAACGGCGGGCGCAATATCCTCCATGGTCGCCGCCAGCGAAAAGACTTTCACCGTCAACAGGATCAAATCATAGTGACCCGCCCGGTCGCCGGCCTCCACAAGCGTTGGCTGCAGCACCACATCGCCGCAGGGACTGAGGATTTGTAGGCCGTGTTGGCGCAATGTCTGCGCCCGCGTCCGTCGCACCAAAAAGGTCACGTCGCGCCCGGCCTCGGCCAGCCGGCCGCCGAAATAACCGCCGGTCGCGCCGGCACCTACTACTAATATGCGCATTGCCCTCACCTTATCGAGCTGGAAAAAAGCGTCCAGACGCCGAATTCGCCGTTGCAGTGATTTCTAACATAAAGGGATAGCGTCCGTATCGCAACCGCGGGTACCTGGTTATCGCCAGCGGCGCGACGGCGCTAGGGCTGCCACAACGGATCTTTACCGTCGAGCTTACGATCGAGGAAAAAGGCGGCGCTTATCAGCGCCAGATGCGTTAACGCCTGCGGCGTATTGCCGAGCGCATAGCCGCGGCGGTCAAATTCCTCCGCATACAGACCCAGTGGATTGGCGTAGCGCAGCAGCTTTTCAAATTCAAAGTGCGCTTCGCTCAAACGCCCGGCGCGGGCCAGGCATTCCACATACCAAAATGAGCAGGCGGCAAAGGCGCCTTCTTCGCCCTCCAGGGGGTCAGCGGGCGTCTCCTCGGCGATATAGCGCCGCACCAGGCCATCATGCACCAAATGGGCGCGAATGGCGTCCAGGGTTGCCAACCACTCGGGGTCGGTGGCGCTGACAAAGCGGAATAGTGGCATCAGCAACATCGATGCGTCCAGATCTTTACCGTGCCGCGTGGCGGTGAAATGGCTGAGCTCCGGGTTCCAGAAGTTTTGCCAAATATCCTCGCGGATGGCGGCGCGGGCTTTGTCCCAACGGTCATAGGGCATCGACAGCGATCGCTTCATGCCAAGGCGCAGCGCACGGTCCAGCGCCACCCAGCACATTAAGCGCGAATGGAGAAAATGCTGCGGTTCGCCGCGCATTTCCCAAATACCCGCATCCGCCTGTTGCCAGCAGTCACACACATGGTTGACGGTGTTCACTACGTGTTGCCAGCCCTGGTGCGGGATCGTATCGCCGTATTTATTGGCCAGATAGATGGCGTCCATCAGTTCGCCATAGATATCCAACTGCCGTTGGCGGTAAGCCTGATTACCGATGCGTACAGGCCTGGCGCCGCCATAGCCGGCCAGGTGAGGTAAATCGGCTTCCGGTAGTTCGGTGCCGCTGTCGAGGCGGTAAACCACCTGCAGTTTTTCCGGATCAAAACGGCTGTTGGCCATACACTGGCCGACCCAGCGGTTGAACGCTTTCGCCTCATCGGTGTAGCCCAGCCGCATCAGGGCATAGACGCTAAACGAGGCGTCGCGCAGCCATGAGGCGCGATAATCCCAGTTGCGTTCGCCTCCCGGCGTCTCCGGCAGGCCGAAGGTGGCGGTGGCGGCGATCGAACCGTGCCGGGCGGAGGTAAGCAATTTCAGCGCCAGCGCCGAGCGGTTAACCATTTCCCGCCAGCGGCCGCGGTAGTTACTACGCGCCGCCCAGCGCTGCCAGTAGTGCAGCGTTTCGGCGAACAAGACGTCGGTATTGACCACCGCCACCCGGTCGTCGTCGGCACTGCCGAAAACGAATGTCGCCTGCTCGCCTGGACCGAGCGTAAAGGTCGCCGCCGCGGCGTGTTCTTCACATTCCAGCGCAACGTTGGCGGCCAGCCTCCGCGCGGGTTGACCAGGGGTGACAAAGGTCACCGCGCCATCGTTTAACCTGGCATCAGGCCGGGCGCGCGCGTAGTCTGGCATTGGCGCGCAGCGCATGCGCCAGCTAACGCGCCCCTTTAATACCTGTAACCGACGGATAATCAGCGGTAAACGCTCTAGATCGTCGCTAATCGGCATATAATCCGTGACTTCCGCGACCCCCTGCTGCGACAGCCAGCGGGTTTGCAGGATATTGGTATCCGGCAGGTACAGCTGTTGTAGCCGCGCGTCAGGCCAATCCGGCTGCAGACTGAACAGGCCGGCTTGCTCGCTGTCCAATAGCGCGACGAAGATCGACGGGCTGTCGAGATCGGGCCAGCAAAAATAGTCGCTGGTGGCGTCGCGCGCCACCAGCGCAGCGGAACGTAAGTCGCCGATGATGCCGCGATCGCCGATATTGCGGGTAATGCCGGGTTTGGGTAAATCCGTCATAAGAGCGCTTTCCTTCCAGCGGATCTGTAATCAATGACTTCTTAGTGTAGCTGACGCGCGATAAGGGCCGGACGCAGGCGCTTACAAAACGCACAGCCGGCCAAAAATCCATGCAATCCGGCTAGGCGTGTTCATCCGCGTATTACCGCGGCGACGTTTGCCCCCATGCTCGGCAGCGCCCTGCGGGCTCTTCACCAGGGCATAAACGTCAGCAGCGTCGGCAACTGCGATAGCAGGTAAAGGACGACGCCAATCAGTCCTCCCACAAGCGTACCGTTGATACGGATAAACTGTAAATCGCTGCCGATATTCAATTCTATTTGCCGCGACATATCCCGCGGATCCCAGCTTTTTACCGTATTGCTAATATGGCGGGTGAGAAACAGGGCGAATTCCGGTGCCATTTTCGCCACTGCCAATTCCATATGATGATTTAACGACGCGTGCACGCCGGGGTCGCGGGACAGGGTTTCGCCCAGCCAGCGGCCGGATTCCGCCACCCGGGCATGCAGCAACGACGCGTCGTGCTCGAGATCCGCCTTCAGCCAGGCGCGCATATCACTCCACTGCTCGCGGATATAGCTATTCAGCGCCTCATCATTTTTCAGATACGCTTTGATCTCCTCGGCTCTGGCGGCCATCGTCGGATCCTGCTTAAGCCGCGTTATCATGTGGCAGGTGACCCGATCGAAACGCCGGCGTAATTCGTGGCCGCTGTCCTGACCGATATCATCCAAAATGGAATTGACCGCGTTGGAAATCAGGTCGGCGCTGTGATCGCCCAGCCAATCCGTTGGCAGCAGCCGTTCTTTGATGGGATGTTCGCGCTTGAACCAGCGCACGATTTGCTCGCTGATAAGCAAACGGGTCTCCGGCTTGTTCAGCAACGCGGTCAATTGCGAAATCGCCGCATCCAGCAGAGCCTGATGGCGGCCGTCGCGGGTCAGGCTATCCAGAATAGATCCCGTGGAACGGGACAAATCGATTTTATCGATCGCCGCATGTACCGCCTGGCGCAGGAAGCCCTGAATGCGCCGATCGTCGGTGAAATCCAGCAAACCGTTCAGCAACTGCAGGAGATAACCGCTTAGCCGGGCGGCATTATCCGGCGTGCTAAGCCAATTGGCGATGAGGCTCGCCGGATCGTGGCGGCGTATCAGGGCGACAATCGACGCGGTATCAAGAAATTTATCCTGGACAAACAGAGCGAGATTATCGGCAATCTTTGCCTTATTGCGCGGAATGATGGCGGTATGACGGGCGATAAAGGGCAGGGGGACGCGATGAAACAGCGCAATCACCGCAAACCAATCCGCCAGCGCGCCTACCATGGCCGCCTCAGAAACGGCTTTCAGACCGTTGACCCAGAAATTGGCCGGCAGGAAAAGCGTGAGGATAAAGACCGCCGCGACGCTGACCAACAAGGTCAGCGCCAGACGCTTTATTTTACGTAATTCGACCTCTTTGGCGGTCATCGGCCCGTCAATCGGCAAGGGTGCGGCTGAACGCATCGACGGCGATTATCGCCTGCGCCACGTCTTCAGCGCTGAGATAAGCGTTCAAGTTACGCAGGCTATCTCCTTCGCTGCAGGCCAGCGCGCCCACTTTCACCAGGTTTTCATAGGGCTCGTTTTCCAGGTGGATAGCCTTAAGCGTGGTCGGCATGGCAATTTGGCGGTAAAAGCGGATGTAGCGGGCGATTTCGTCATCCGGGCGCTGCTCCAGCACCATATGGGTCAGCGTGCCGTAGGCGACTTTTTCACCGTGGGTCAAATGATGAATATCCCCCTGAATGGCGGTAAAACCGTTGTGGATCGCGTGGGCACCCGCCAGACCGCCGTTTTCAAAACCCAGACCGGAAAGCAGGGTATTGGCTTCCACCACCGCCTCCACCGCCGGCGTAACCTTGCGCTTGGAGACCGCCTGATAGGCGCTATAGCCATAGGTGAGTAAGGTCTCCTCGCAGGCGGCGGCTATCGCCATACCGGCGATGGTCGGTTTGCCGCCGACCATCGACAGGGCATTCGTGCGCTTGACCGCCTGGGCTTCTACGTAGGTGGCCAGGCCGTCGGCGATGCCCGAGGCGAACAGCCTCACCGGCGCCTGGGCGCAAACGGCAGTGTCCACCAGCACCAATTCCGGGTTCTTGTTGTAAAAGCGGTAGCTGTCGAAAACGCCGTCGTCGCTATAGATGACCGACAGCGCGCTGCACGGGGCGTCGGTGGAGGCGACCGTCGGCACGATGGCCACCGGATGTTTCAATTCATCCGCGACCGCTTTGGCGGTATCCAGCGTTTTACCGCCGCCGAGACCGACCACCACGGACGTTTGCGCATCGCGGGCCACCCCCGCTAGCCGGAGGATTTCGTTGCCTGATGCTTCGCCATTGAAACGTTCATAATTGTAAGCAATATCAGCTTTTTTTAACGTGGCCTGCACCCGCTCGCCGGTAATACCCCATACCACATCATCCGCGATGAGAAAGGCTTTGCTGCCCAGGGCGGACAGGTAATGACCCAATTCATCCAGGACGCCGCTGCCCTGGACATATTTTCCTGGTGACGAAAAAATAAAGTTTCTCATAGACTTACCTCGGTTATTGACAATGAACTGTGCCGGCTTGCACCGACGGGTGCCAGGGTAGACAGCTGCTACGATTGTAGTACAGACGGGCAGATAGTGAGGGGCTGAGCACGCCTAACACCGTTTTTAACAAAAGGGTGCGATCCGCGAGGAGGCTGCCTGTCGGCTGACGATGACGCTAAAAGCATAATAAGCTGGTAATATTATTGACACCACCCTGCATTCTCCGGCGATGGACTCTTTGCGACGCGACCGGCCCCCGGCACGTGCGGCTGCTGCTTTTTTGATTTGCGAGAAAATTTACGCTATGCCTACGTTTTCCAAAGTTTGTATGAACGGTTTTTGGGGCTTTCTTTTCAGCGTGTTGCTAGCGTTTGGCACCCTGACGGCCGATGCGCGGGCGGATGATGCGCCGGCTGCCGCGAGCGACAGCGCCACGCCGGTTAAAATAAATACCGCGGCGGAATTGAGTAAATTGCAAAAAGGCCTCGACTCGCTCAAGCAGCAGGTATCGAACGCCACCGCGGATAACCAACTGAGCGCCCTGAACGACAGCGCCCTGCAATTGACCATCGACGCCGATGCGCTGATGACCGCGCTGCAGCCCGTCGCACTCAGCTTCAGGGGCAATTGGACGTGCTGGGCCCGGCGGCGGCGGCCGGTGCGATGAAAGAGACCAGCGCCGTTGCCCAAAGCCGTAATAGCCTGAATGCGCGCAAGGCGCTATTGGATAGTCAAATTGAGCGCGCCAAGACCATTAGCTCCAGCGACACCAAGCTGTCGGTGCAAATCGTCGATATCCGCCGCAATACTATGCGTTCGCAAATGGCGCTTAATTCGGGCAGTATTTTTTCGGCGCGTTTCTGGTCGCCGGTATTGCAGACGCAGTCTGAGGATAAGCGCCGGTTATCCAGTTTCTCCGATGATGTGGCTGACGCCTGGCAGCAGGCCTGGGCGCCGGAATGGCGCTTCGGCTCCGGCGCGCTGCTGGTGTGGTGTTTTAGTTCGCGCTGGTTGGATAAGCCGCTGGGCTGGTTTAGCATCCACATCCTGCCGGAAGGACGGCTGCGCCGCAGCTTTCTCGCCTGCTCTACCGCGCTGGTGACGGTGTTGAGCGTGAGCGTGGGGGCGCAATTACTTTATTGATTGCTCGCCCGTCTGCCGGATATGTCCGACGAGCTGGTGGATTTTGCCGATGAGGTGCTGCGTTTAACGTTTTTTGCCTCCTTGATTGCCGGGCTGGGACGGGCGTTTTTGTCGAACCATCGTCCCTCCTGGCGCCTGCCGGCGATCCCCGACGCGATTGCCCTCGCCATGAAGCCGCTGCCGCCGCTGCTGGCCATCTTTGTACTGATTTCAGGCGCCATCGAGGTAAGCGCCCCGTGGAGGACGTCTTGAATTATTGGTGGGTTTGTTGTATGGCCCGGTAAGAATATGTTCCACTACGATGCCTAGTGAACCCGCATCCTATAAGGGACGGCTGTCAGATCATGGATAATCCGGCGATGA
>NZ_JBLKSS010000162.1:0-9807 GCF_047607725.1 Sodalis sp. (in: enterobacteria)
TGCAAACTGAACGGCGTGGAGCCGGAAGCGTATCTGCGCCATGTGCTGGCGATTATCGCGGATCATCCCATCAACAAAATCAAAGAGCTCCTGCCGTGGAACCTCACCATCCCTACTGAATAACTGTCAATACGGCGCTGGGCGTACGCTTACAGACATAACAGGCAAAAAAAAAACGGCCGGCGGGCCGCTTTTATCGCTATTGGGAGGCAATACATTAACGCTGGTAATACTCGCGATACCATTCGACAAAATGTTTGACCCCTTCCGCCACCGGCGTCTGTGGTTTGAAGCCAATCGCGCGATACAGCGCCTGCGTATCCGCGCTGGTTTCCAGCACATCGCCGGGCTGCATTGGCAGCAAATTCTTCTCTGCCTGGATACCGAGGGCATCTTCCAGCGCCTGAATATAGTCCATCAGCTTTACCGGCTGACTATTGCCAATATTGTAGACGCGATAAGGCGCGGAACTCGCCGCCGGCGAGCCGGTTTCCACCGTCCAGCCGGCATCCGGCGCAGGAATAACGTCCTGCAGACGAACGATGGCTTCGACAATGTCGTCAATATAGGTAAAGTCGCGCAGCATGTCTCCGCCGTTGTAGACGTCGATACGCTCGCCGTTGAGCATCGCCCGGGTGAACTTGAACAACGCCATATCCGGGCGCCCCCATGGGCCGTAGACGGTAAAAAAGCGCAGGCCGGTGGTCGGCAACTGATAGAGGTGCGCATACGTGTGCGCCATCAGTTCATTGGCTTTTTTGGTGGCCGCGTACAGCGACACCGGATGATTCACCGCGTCGTCCGTGGAAAAGGGCAACTTGCGGTTAAGGCCATAGACCGAACTGGAGGATGTGTACAACAGATGCACCACCTGAGTATGCCGGCACCCTTCAAGAATATTAAGATGACCGATAAGGTTGGCGTCACCGTAGGCTAGGGGATTGTCCAGCGAATAGCGTACCCCGGCCTGTGCGCCAAGATGAATCACCCGCTCAAACCCTTCATCGGCAAACAGGCTGGCGATGCCCTGCCGGTCCGCCAAATCAAGCTTGTGAAAACGAAAAGCGTCATAGGCCCGCAGGCCGTCAAGACGGGCTTGCTTTAACGACACATCATAATAATCGCTCAGGTTGTCGATACCGATCACCTGATGACCGTCAGCGAGCAGACGCCCGCTGACATGATAGCCAATAAAACCGGCTGCGCCGGTGACCAAAAATTTCATCGTGGTCTCTTAGGAAGGAGAAGCAAGCGAGGCGCCGCGGCCAATGCCATAATAGACAAAGCCGCGATTAGCGAGGCGTTCCGGATCGTATAGGTTGCGGCCATCAAAGATCACCGGTTGTTTGAGCGCCGCCTTAATGACATCGAAATCCGGCGCGCGGAAGTTCTGCCATTCGGTGCAAATGACCAGCGCATCGGCGCCGCGCAGGGCGGCTTCTTTGGTGCCCATCAACTGCAGATCGTCTCGGTGGCCGTAGATGCGCTGCGTTTCATTCATCGCTTCCGGATCGAAAGCTTGAATAGCCGCGCCGGCCTGCCATAACGCTTCCATCAACACCCGACTTGATGCTTCGCGCATATCGTCGGTGTTGGGCTTAAACGACAGCCCCCATAGCGCAAAGGTTTTGCCGCTCAAATCGTCGCCGAAATGGCGGCGAATAAAGGCCAGCAGTTTGTCTTTCTGCTTATAGTTTACGTCTTCAACGGCCTGTAGCAGCTTGGGCTGGTAACCGATTTGCTCGGCGGTCCGAATGAGCGCCTGCACGTCTTTCGGGAAGCAAGAGCCGCCGTAGCCGCAGCCAGGGTAAATAAAACTGTAACCGATGCGCGAGTCCGAGCCGATACCCTGGCGTACTTTCTCCACATCCGCACCCAGCAATTCCGCCAGATTGGACATTTCATTCATAAAGCTGATTTTGGTCGCCAGCATGCAGTTGGCGGCATATTTCGTCAGCTCGGCGCTGCGGATATCCATCAGGATCATTCGGTCGTGATTGCGGTTAAACGGCTCGTAGAGCTCATGCAGTAATTCCACCACATCTTCATTGTCGGTGCCTACCACAATTCGCTCAGGGCGCATGCAGTCAGCTACCGCCGCCCCTTCTTTTAAAAATTCAGGGTTGGATACCACATCAAATGTCAGCGTGCTGTTGCGGCTTTGCAGCGTTTCCTGCATCACGGCGTGAACTTTATCCGCCGTTCCCACCGGCACTGTGGATTTATCCAGCACCATTTTGTGATCGTTCATGTGCTGGGCGATGGTACGCGCCACGGCGGTCACGTATTTCAAATCCGCAGAGCCGTCTTCATCCGGCGGCGTGCCTACCGCGATAAACTGCATGACGCCATGATTGACGCCGGCCTGCGCATCCGTAGTGAATTTCAGCCGTCCGGCTTCATAATTCTGCTGCACAAGCGGCGTCAGCCCTGGCTCGAAAATGGGAATCACGCCTTTTTTCAGATTCTCGACTTTGCGCTCATCCACGTCGACGCACAACACGTCGTGCCCCACTTCGGCTAAAACCGACGCCTGCACCAAGCCGACATAGCCGATACCAAAAACCGTTACTTTCATGTTGGAAGATCCTGGTCTGTGTCAATATGTAGCCAAAAAGCTTCAGCGCTTTATTTTGTGATGGCGTCTTTTAACCACGTTTTGAATTCTTTGCCAAGACTTTCATGACGCAGGCCATATTCAACGAACGCCTGCATGTAGCCCAGTTTGTTGCCGCAGTCGTGGCTCAGCCCCTTAAGGTGGTAGGCCTCGACGGTCTCTTTGTCCATTAGCATCGCAATCGCGTCTGTCAGCTGAATTTCATTGCCGGCTCCGTGCGGGGTTTTTTCCAGCAGTGCCCAAATATCGGCGGACAGCACATAGCGGCCAACGACGGACAAATTAGACGGCGCTTCTTCGGCGGTCGGTTTTTCGACCACGCCAACCATCTCTACGCTGTCACCCGGATTGAGGGTTTTGCCCTGGCAATCCACCACGCCGTAGCTGGTGACATCCTCCACCGGTTCGACCAAAATTTGACTGCGGCCGGTATCTTCAAAGCGCTTTAGCATCGCCGCCAGATTTTCGGTCTGCAGGTTAGATTCATATTCATCGATAATCACGTCGGGCAGGATCACCGCAACCGGTTCATCACCCACCAGCGGGTGCGCACACAAGACCGCGTGCCCCAGGCCTTTGGCCAGCCCCTGACGGACCTGCATAATGGTAACATGGGGTGGGCAAATCGCCTGAATCTCCGCCAACAGTTGCCGCTTGACGCGTTTTTCCAACATCGCTTCCAGCTCGAAACTGGTATCAAAATGGTTTTCAATGGAGTTTTTGGACGAGTGGGTGACCAGGATGATTTCATTGATGCCCGCGGCGATACATTCATTCACCACATACTGAATCAAAGGCTTATCCACCAGGGGGAGCATTTCCTTCGGGATCGCTTTGGTTGCCGGCAACATTCGTGTGCCCAATCCCGCCACCGGGATTACTGTTTTTTTCACTTTTGTCGTAATAGCAGACATGAACCACCTCTCTTTCGTTAAGATAATATTTTATCTATATAATAATATGTTTAACTTTTCGATTATATCAGTTTCGGCAGGGGAAACCCGTGGAATAATGGGCGTTCAGTCTAAAATAGGACAATTACCCAATAGTGAGGGTTGAAAGGTATTAACTTGATTATTCTCTATACGAAAACCGACGCCCTCGACGGCTAGTCGGTGTTGAGCATGAGCCGCAGACGGCCGCCGGCGCCCCAGACCTGGCATTGCCAGGCGGTGCAGTGCTGGCTGACCTGATTCAGGTAGGCATTCCCCATCGAGCCGAGCGGTACGCCACTATTTAACTGGATTTGCTGGTTATTGGTATTCAGTGTGGCGTTCAGGCCGGCTGACACTAAAATTAAATTATTCATTACGCGATGATAATAGCCTACTAATAAAGGAAATTGTCCTTCAAGATTCGCTTTACGCAAAAGTTGATTCACCTGTTTCAACAAGGTGGATAATTCCGGCAGCCGGTGTGCGCGATTGGCCAAATGCGCCTGCAACAGGCCGTTGAACAGCGCTCGTAACAGCAAGGCCGCCAAAACCCCTTTATCTTCGGCCCGCGTGACGTCAAGGCAATAAAAAGCTAGATCGTGATCGGAAAGCGCGGCGATATCCAGCACCAGCCCCGGCTGCTCCGCCATGGTCAACTGGCGATAATTGACCCGGCATTGCGCGATATTCTGCTGTACCGGAGGCTGTAGCTGTTTGAGAAGTTTGGCCGCGGCTCCCGGATGTTGGCTCAGCGCGTCCCAATCCTGAAACAGTTGCTCTTCTTCGTCGACTTTGGAGGTGAACATATCGGGATAAAGACAGCCTAGCACCGTTTCGCGCAAACGGGGGAAATCCTCCACCGGTTTAAGCGACACGTCCTGCACCCCGAGCCGAAGAACCCGGGCGATATCGGTCATTTGATCGGTGCCGGAGACAATCAGGATGGGGGTGGTAGTATCGGTGCCGCGAAAACGCTCAACAAAGGTCAGACCGTTCATTTCTGGCATTTCCAGATCGCAAATGATGAGATCCGGACGGATGGACGCTAACTTATCCAGCGCATGCTGCCCTTGATCGGCCTCGACGACATCAGCCCCCAATGTCAGCAGAAATTGCTTCAGCACGGATCGAAAAACAGCGTCATCCTCAATGATAAGAACAAGTTTGTTTGCTAACGGTTTGGCCATTGAAACCCCTTCCTCCGCTTATTTCTAACAGTGGCTGCAATACTCCACTTTTGCTTATAACTAATGACAGGGGCTGTTTAGTCTGCTGCTGGTTTTTCATCCGCTCACATAATCATAAAACCTGGTGCCCGGCTCTCCCGACGACCCCATTACTACCCCATTTAACGGCCATGATGCTGTTGCCGACGACGTTAAAATCCCATTGCACCTCTAACGAGCGTAGTCGCCATTAAGGAAATTTGCATCTTTGCAGTGCAAAATGATGGAGCTTTCTCGCCGGCTTGACAAGGGCTAACCGCCGATACAGGGCAAAACCCCGTCCTTGGGGCCACAGCCGGGCATTTTATTCGCCGGTCTTTAGCCAAAATAGTCGCAGCCGCGGTCGCTTTGGGTAAAATACCTTTTTGTCCCCGCGTCTGTGTACGCGTGGTTCTATACCCCGATCATTGAACAAGGAGTCGAGTGCGCTCAATTTGCCCCTGAGACAGCGGTAGGCCGTATGCCGACTGCTGCGCCCCATTCCTCTCTGGTGACGCGCGGCCCGCGACGCCCGAACAGCTGATGCGTTCACGCTACAGCGCCTTTGTGATAGAGGATGTCGATTATTTGATTGCCACTTGGCACCCACAAGCCGGCGCCGCGGCGTGGCGGAATGAGCTGACCGACGGCTTTCGCGTCACCCGTTGGCGCGGGCTGCGGGTGATCGAATGCGCCGCCGGCCAAGATGCCTGTCAGGGCTATGTGGAATTTATCGCCTGCTTTTACGACGAGCGGCAACGGCGCAACGGCTTTATTCACGAACGTTCCCGCTTTGTCCGCCTCGATGAACGCTGGTATTATGTCGACGGCCGGCATATTGTACCCGGCAGGAATGCGCCGTGCCCGTGCGGCTCCGGCCTCAAATTTAAAAAGTGTTGTGGACAATAATTCGGCCACCGTTCCCTCGCGGCCCGCTTCATGGCAAAAATCAACAGACAGGACAGGATCCGCAAGTCAATGCAGTCGCAAAATGTACAAAGAAAGGTATTACGCACCCTGTGTCCGGATGCCAAAGGTCTGATTGCGCAAATCACCAGCATTTGCTTCAAGCATCAGTTGAATATCGTGCAAAATAACGAGTACGTTGATCATCATACCGGCCGCTTTTTCATGCGCACCGAATTGGAAGGATTATTCAATGATGATGCGCTGCTGGCCGATCTGGACGCGGTACTCCCCGCGGGGACGATGCGGGAACTGAATCACGCCGGACGGCGCCGCATCGTGGTGCTGGTAACCAAAGAAGCCCATTGTCTTGGGGACCTGTTGATGAAAAGCGCTTACGGCGGTCTCGATGTGGAGATCGCCGCGGTCATCGGCAACCACGAAACGCTGCGGCCGCTGGTGGAACGGTTTGATATTCCCTTCCATCTATTCCCTTCCATCTGATAAGCCATGAAGGGTTCAGCCGCGAGGAACATGATGCGCGCATGATGGCGCAGATTGACGCCTTCGCACCGGACTATGTGGTGCTGGCGAAATACATGCGAGTGCTTACGTCGACATTTGTGCGTCATTACCCCAACCAAATCATCAATATTCATCACTCGTTCCTGCCGGCGTTTATCGGCGCGCGTCCCTATCACCAGGCCTATGAGCGCGGGGTGAAAATCATCGGCGCCACCGCGCACTACGTTAACGATAACCTGGATGAAGGCCCTATCATTATTCAGGACGTGATTCACGTCGATCATACCTACACTGCGGAAGATATGATGCGCGCGAGGCGGGATGTGGAGAAAAATGTGCTGAGCAGGGCGTTGTACCGCGTGTGGGCGCAGCGGGTTTTCGTCTACGGCAATCGGACCGTTATTTTTTGACGCCGCGCGGCGCGTGGGCCGTCACCGCGCGCATTTCGTTCGCGGAAAAAAGCGGCAAAAGAATCGGGGCGCGCGCGTTAGCGCTTTATTTGATATGATGCGCCCCGCTTGACGCGTTATTGTAATTTTTCGCTCAGGTGGGGTTCCCGAGCGGCCAAAGGGAGCAGACTGTAAATCTGCCGTCACAGATCTTCGAAGGTTCGCGTCGAGCTACGCGAGACAACGATGCGCAGCATCGGCCCGTAGGGTGAGCCATAAAGCGGCGAATCATCCTTCCCCCACCTCTCCCTTAAACGTCCTGTTGACAGCACACAGACCTATTTCTCGACCGGCGCGGCCATTGCGCCGCGTTTTCTTGGCTGGCGGTTTCTGCTAACATCTGCCGATAACCTCTCACCTGGCATAAACAATGAAGTTTGTCTCATTCAATATCAACGGGCTACGCGCTCGCCCCCATCAGCTTGAAGCCATTATCACTACACTGCAGCCGGACGTGATCGGTTTACAGGAAACCAAAGTCCATGACGATATGTTCCCTCTCGAAGAGGTCTCGCGCCACGGTTATCATGTTTACTATCATGGTCAGAAAGGCCACTACGGCGTGGCGCTGCTCAGCCGGGAAAAGCCATTAGCCATTCGCCGCGGCTTTAGTACCGACGACGACGACGCCCAGCGTCGTATTATCATGGCCGATTTCATCACGCCCAAAGGCGTATTGACGGTGGTTAACGGCTACTTTCCCCAGGGTGAAAGCCGTGACCAACCGGTCAAATTCCCGGCCAAAGAGCGCTTCTACCACGATCTGCAGGACTATGTGGAACAAAGCCACCACGGCGAATCCATGCTGCTTATCATGGGGGACATGAATATCAGCTCCACCGATCTGGACATTGGCATCGGCGAAGAGAGCCGCAAACGCTGGCTGCGCACCGGAAAATGCTCTTTCCTGCCGGAGGAGCGGGCCTGGATGGAACGTCTGTTGGCATGGGGACTGGTGGATACTTATCGCCAGGCCAATCCTGCAGGCGATGATCGTTACTCCTGGTTTGACTATCGCTCGCGCGGCTTCGATGAAAACCGCGGTCTGCGTATCGACCTCCTGCTGGCCTCGCGGCCGCTGGCGGCCGCCGTTCAGGCGACCGGCATCGATTACAGCATCCGCGCAATGGACAAGCCGTCCGATCACGCGCCGGTGTGGGCGGATTTTGATTTGTGAGTGCCGTGCAGCCGCTTACGGTCGTGGCGGGGCTCATCGTCCGCGATGGCGCCCTGCTGCTGGCCCGGCGCGATGATAGCCGTGACCAACCGGGCTTGTGGGAATTACCCGGTGGCAAGGTAGAGCCGGGCGAAACACAGCCTCAAGCGCTCTGGCGCGAGCTGTTTGAAGAATTGTCCCTGCGCGCGGATAGGCTCTTTTGTCGCCATGCATCGCCGTGCCCTGGGCGAGCGGGAAATTCTGCTCTACGGCTGGCGCGTTACGAACTTTAGCGGCGAGCTGGAGTTACACTGTCACAACGAATGCATTTGGCTTCCTCCCTCACGCGCGCTTGCCCTGCCGCTGGCGGAGGCGGATGCGCCCCTCATTCAGGCGTTAATGGCCCAAGACGCCGCCCAATGATACGGGCCCAACAGCGTGCCCTTATCTGACGCAGCACGGGCGGACGCGATGTCCTTTACGCCGCGCTGCCGGCGGGCGGATGCGGGTCGGCGGGGGGTTTTGGGGGTTTACGCTTACGCCGTATGCCCTTGACCGCCGGTTTTTCGGTCGCCGGCGGCAGTCCACGCAGCGATGAGGGCGCGCCTGCTGAATAAGTTGCTGCAGCGTTTGTGTCAAGGGCTGCATAAAATCTTGATAGCGGCACTGTTTCTCGCTTATTTGGGTTAGCGACGATTCCCATTGCGCGGTCATATCCGGGCTGGCGGCGCTCGGCGGCAGCGCATGGATCAAACCGCGTCCGGTATCGCTGGCGTGGATATAGCGTCCTTGTTTAAACAGAAAACCGCGCTTAAACAATAACTCGATAATGCCGGCGCGCGTCGCTTCGGTGCCCAGACCGTCGGTGGCGCGTAGAATTTTCTTTAGCGCCTTATCCTGTACAAAACGGGCAATCCCGGTCATCGCCGACAAGAGACTGGCGTCGGTGAACGGCCCCGGCGGCTGGGTTTCGCGCGCCACCACTTCCCCCCGTTCGCAAAGCAGCGTATCCCCCTCGGCGACGACCGGCAATGGCGTACCCTCGTTCTCCTCATCCCGCTCTTTCGCACCCAGCAGCGCGCGACATCCGCTCTCGGCAAGAAAACGAGCTCGAGCGACAAACTTGCCTCCGGCGATATCCAGCTCAATAGTACAGTGACGAAAAACCGCGTCCGCGCAAAACTGCATCAAATACTGACGCGACACCAAGCCGTAGATTTTCTGCTCGCTGTTGTTGAGCGTCCTGCGGCTGGCACGGGCGGTGGGTATAATAGCATGGTGCGCATCCACCTTTTTATCGTTCCAGCAGCGGTTGCGCTGGTCGGTGTTCAGTTGGCACTGCGTCATCAGCTCGGGCTGGTGACCGGCAATGGCGGCCAGCACCGCTTGACGTCCGGCGAAGTGCTCTTCCGGCAAATAGCGGCAATCGGAGCGGGGATACGTGATGAGCTTGTGGGTTTCATACAGTCGCTGACAGGTATCAAGCACCTGCTGCGCGCTGAGGCCAAAATGCTTGGCGGCCTCGATTTGCAGCGCCGACAATGAAAACGGCAGCGGCGCCGTCTCCGACACCCGTTTGTCTTGATAGACCACCTGCGCCGGCTGGCCGGTAATACGGGCCACCACATGCTCCGCCAGCGGACGATGCAGCAAGCGACCTTCTTCGTCCTGCCAGCTTTCACAAGCGTCGCTGGGCACCTATAGGGCGGTAAAGCGTTCTTATGACGGCGTCACAATATGCGCTTTCACCTCAAAAAAAGTTTTAGGCACAAAATGCGCTATTTCTTCGTCTCGCCTCACCACCAGGCCCAGCACCGGCGTTGCACCCTGCCTACCGACAACACCCCCTGATAGCCGGCGTTACGTTCGATCAAAGGTAAGCGCCCCGTGGAGGACGTCTTGAATTATTGGTGGGTTTGTTGTATGAGACAGTAAACCTACGTTGCACGCTTATGCTCATTGTATTTTCACATTGTATTGATTTTAATAACTTTTATTTCCATCCCGGTTTGAG
>NZ_JBLKSS010000163.1:0-9665 GCF_047607725.1 Sodalis sp. (in: enterobacteria)
GGGTAATAAGCCTGGGTCGCAAGAACTATCTGTTCTTCGGTTCGGATAGCGCCGGCGACCGGGCGGCGCTGATGTATACGCTGATCGGCAGTTGCAAACTGAACGGCGTGGAGCCGGAAGCGTATCTGCGCCATGTGCTGGCGATTATCGTGGATCATCCTATCAACAAAATCAAAGAGCTTCTGCCGTGGAACCTCACCATCCCTGCTGAATAACTGTCAATACGGCGCTGGGCGTACGCTTACGTATTGCCGCGACGTTACTCAGGCTCATCCTCCTCGGGATCGTCTTCTTCCTCAGCGCCTTTACGCCCTTTACCGACGTAGAACCGGGCGAAGAAAACGCCGATTTCAAACAGCAGGTACATAGGTATCGCCAACAACATTTGGGAAAATACATCCGGCGGCGTCAGCAGCATACCAATGACAAAGGCGCCGACGAGCACATAGGGCCACTTCTTGCGCAGATCCTCCGGCGTCACCACGCCGCTCCAGCATAGCAGTACGATAGCCACTGGCACCTCAAACGACACCCCGAACGCCATAAACAACGCCATAACGAAGTCGAGGTAGTTATTGATATCGGTCGCGATAAGCACGCCGCTCGGGGCGGTATGGGCAAAAAAGCTGAAGGCCAGCGGGAACACGACAAAGTAGACGAAAGCCATACCGGCATAAAATAACAGGGTGCTGGAGAATAGCAGCGGCATCATCAGCCGGCGTTCATGTTTATACAGCGCGGGCGCCACGAAGGCCCATACCTGGTAAAGCAACAGCGGCGCGGAGACGAATACCGAGATGATGATGGTCAGTTTGATTGGCGTAAAGAACGGCGACGCGACATCGGTCGCTATCATGCTGGCGCCCGTCGGCAACTGTTTGATAAGCGGCGCGGATATCAGCTGATATATATCGTTAGCGAAATAAACCAGCGCCAGAAAGACCACCAGTACGCTGAGGATGCAATAAAGTAGCCGCTTGCGTAGTTCGATTAAGTGACTGATCAGGGGTTGGGTATCATCAACGGCCATGGATTAGCGATCATTATTCAGTGGAGAAGTGGACGATGCCGGCCGCGGGGCTCCGCTTGGGATGGCGGTTTCGCGGTAGGCGGCGCGGCCTGGGCCGCCGAATTCGCTACGGAATCGGCCGGCGTCATCGGCGGCGCGTCTGCCTGGCGATCGCCTTCCGCCGGGGTCACACCATCATGCAACACCTCGGAATCGGTCACCAGGGGATTGTGAATCGTATGCGGCTCAGCCGGATCCAGTGCGGCACTATTGATGCCCTTGAATTCCTTTTTCATAGACTCCGCCGCTTCACGCAGCTCCTCCATTGAGGCTTTCAGCTCCGGCGACAGATTGTTTTTACTGGCCTCTTCAACTTTCTTCAGGCTGTTCTGCAGCTCTTGCAGCTTAAGCTCCTGCGTTAATTCGTTCTGCACCGTCGACGCCATGGATCGTATTGCCCTGATCCAACCTGCCACCGTCCTGATCGTAACCGGCAAACGTTCTGGACCCAGCACCACCAGTCCGATAACGAATACCAGCATAAGCTCACCAAATCCAATATCGAACACGGCTTATACCTGCTCTTTATCTTTATTTTTGGCTTCATCCGGCCGTGTCGGGTCGGCTTTCGGCGCAATGGGCGGTGGGGTAAAGTCGGCATCTTGTGTAGGCTTATCCGACGATTTCGTCGCCATATTATCATCTTCGCTCATGGATTTTTTAAATCCTTTAATCGAAGCGCCTAAATCCGAGCCCAGGCCGCGCAGCTTTTTCGTACCAAATAACAGCACTACGATAGTCGCTATGATCAATAATTGTGTAATGCTGATACCACCCATAAATTTACCTCTGTGAAGGGGGTAAAACCCGGTTATAGTCCCACCGACGGCTACGCGGTGCGTCTCCAGCCGATAATCCAGTTGACGATACCGGCGGCCATAAGCCAGGCCGGCAGAGATCCCTCGTCATCGCTTTGCGTCATTAAAAACGTGCCGCTAAGCAGCAGCGTGGCGCCAATGCCGAACAAAAAACGGGATTGGCTTTGCCGCACATGATGAACCCGCATTTCCACCGACAAGCGATCGACACTTTTCTGCAACAGGCGATGTTGCTTCAAACCGTTATAGACGAGTTCGGGCAATTCGGGCAATTTCTCCACCCAATAAGGCGCCTTCTCCTTTAGCGCGCGCAGAATAGCCGGCAGACCGACCTGATCCTTGATCCAGACTTCCAGAAAGGGCTTGGCCGTTTTCCATAAATCCAACTGGGGATAAAGCTGCCGCCCGACGCCTTCAATATACAGCAGCGTTTTTTGCAGCAAAACCAGCTGCGGTTGCACTTCCATATTAAACCGCCGCGCGGTGTTAAAGAGATTCAGCAGTACGTGACCAAATGAGATCTCCGCCAGTGGCTTTTCAAAAATAGGCTCGCAGACGGTGCGAATAGCGAACTCGAAGTCTTCGACATTGGTATCCGGCGGCACCCAGCCGGAGTCCACGTGCAGCTCCGCCACCTTGCGATAATCGCGGTTGAAAAAGGCGATAAAATTTTCCGCCAGATAGCGCTTATCTTCTTTGTTCAGTGACCCGACGATACCACAGTCGATACCGATATACTGGGGATTCTCCGGGTGTTCAAAACTAACGAAAATGTTGCCCGGATGCATATCGCCATGGAAAAAACTATCACGAAAAACCTGGGTAAAAAAGACCTGTACCCCGCGCTCCGCCAGGAGCTTCATGTTGGTGCCCTGCTTCTCTAGCGCCGCCACATCGTTGACCGGCACGCCATAGATGCGCTCCATCACCATCATGGTTTCGCTGCAATAATCCGAATAGACCTCCGGAATATAGAGCATCGGGCTACCCTCGAAATTACGTCGCAGCTGGATGGCATTGGCCGCCTCGCGCAGCAGATTAAGCTCATCGAGCAACGTCTTTTCATATTCCAGCACGACCTCCACCGGCCGCAACCGCCGGCCGTCCGGCAGCAAGTGCGGCACCCAGCTGGCCAGCCGGTACATTAGCCGTATATCGGCCTTAATCATCGGCAAAATATCCGGGCGGATCACCTTGATTACCACCTCTTTGCCGTTTTTCAGCCGGGCGGTATGCACTTGCGCGATGGAGGCGGAAGCCAGCGGCTCCTGCTGAAAATCGTCGAACCAGTTTTCCAGCGGCTGCCCCATCGAGCGTTCGATATGCGCGCGCGCGAGGGCGCCGTCAAAAGGCTGCACCCTGTCTTGCAGCATCGCCAACTGATCGGCGATGGCCGGCGGGAACAGATCGCGGCGGGTCGAGAGCATTTGACCGAACTTAATCCATACCGGTCCCAACTCCTGCAACGCCAGGCGCAAACGTTCGCCCAGCATGCGCTGCCCATGGTTGTTCGGCATCCAGAACAGTAAATTGCGTCCCAGCCGCAGCGGCAGCGTCAACCGCGTTTTCGGGATAAGCTCGTCCAGTCCGTAACTGAGCATGACGCGAATAATCAGATAGAGGCGGCGGATCTCCCCGAATATCATCTGCTGGCCTCCAGTTTATCCAAGCGGGCCGCCAGATTTTCACTGGCCCGGGTGACATCATCCACTTCGCCACAAAACCACGCCAGTTCCAAAGCCGAAGGCGTCAGGCGCCATTCGTCGGTAATTGCCTGCGTCATCCGACCCTGGCCGGTGCGCAAAAGCCGCCGCGCCTCGGTCAGCCGGCGCGCGACCGCTTGGGTGACGCCTTCAGCGGCAATATCGCCGACCCAGGGCGCCAGCAGCTCCGCCGCGTCGAATTCAGCCATATCCAGCAGCGCCGGCAGCGTGGCGAGACGGGTACGCACCGTGCAATCCGCGGCGTCATCCCACGCGTTAAGCACATCTACCTGGCGCTCGCCGAATACCAGAATAACCGGCGTCTCCCATTCGGCCAATTCAAACCGCAAAACTTTACCTTTCAGACGCTCACGGGCGGCGGACATGGCGCGATCTTGATAAAGCAGGCGTTTAAGCACGGCTTCCAGCGTTGCGCTTATCAGCGGCATCAGCAACATGTCATATCCCGATCAGAATTTATAACCGCGGTGCAGGGCCACGATGCCACCGGTCATATTGAAATATTCAGTGCTGTCGAACCCGGCTTCCAACATCATCGACTTCAGCGTTTCTTGATCCGGATGCATGCGGATAGACTCCGCCAGATAGCGATAGCTGCCGGCATCGCGGGCCACCATTTCACCGATGCGCGGCAGAACGTGAAAGGAATAAAGATCATAAGCTTTGTTCAGCGGCTTGAAGCGCGGGGTGGAAAACTCGAGGATCAGCAGTCGCCCGCCGGGTTTCAGCACCCGGTACATCGACTTCAGCGCCTGCTCTTTTTCGGTCACGTTGCGCAGGCCAAATGAAATGGTGATGCAGTCGAAGGTATCGTCCGGGAACGGCAGCGCTTCCGCGTTGGCCTGGACATAGCTGACGTTGCCCAGAATCCCGCGGTTGCGCAGCTTCTCGCGCCCCACCTTCAGCATGGAGTCGTTGATATCCGCCAGCACCACTTCCCCTTCTTCACCCACCAGCCGCGAAAATTTGGCGGTCAGATCGCCGGTGCCGCCCGCCAGATCCAGAACCTTTTGCCCACGACGCACGCCGCTGCACTGGATAGCGAAACGTTTCCAAATGCGGTGAATGCCGAAGGACATCAGATCATTCATGAGGTCGTATTTAGCCGCGACGGAGTGAAAGACATCCGCCACCATCAACGCTTTCTGATTCTTCGCAACGGGGCGGAAACCAAAATGGGTTGTTTCACGCTTGTCTTCATCTGCCATGTTCGTCGTCCTGCTCAATCAGTTTTCAGAGAAACAGATGCGTGGTGAAAGCCCCACCGCGGCGCGTCACTCCCGCAGCGGACACTCCTCGCGCGCCTGCCGTGACGGGCCAGCCCCGTCCTGTGCCCCGTCCTCCGGCGGCTCGCGACTCTCGTCCCGCGATGGCGGGTCGACGGCCGGCAGGCCGGTTGCCGATGCCGCCGCATCCTCGCCGGGGCGATCGGCAAAGGGAACATGGGCGCCTGGCGCGGAGGCGATGGGTCGCTTGATTTCCACGCCCAGGGCGCGGAACCCTTCCGCCTGGCCGATAATATTACCACGCCCGTCGGACAATTTATTCTTCGCCAGCTGATAGCTGGCTTGCGCTTTATCAAGGCTTTGGCCGATAGCGTTGATATCATCGATAAACAGCCGCAATTTATCGTAGAGGCGCGCCGCGCGATCGGCGATATGCTGGGCGTTGCGGCTTTGATGCTCGTAGCGCCAGAGATTATTTATCGTGCGTAACGCAACCAGCAGCGTGGTGGGGCTGACCAGCATAATATTGTGCGCCAGCGCTTCGCTTATCAGCTCCGGCTGTCGGCCTATCGCCACCATAAAGGCCGGCTCGATCGGGACAAACATCAAGACGTAATCCAGCGAGCGCAACCCTGGTAATTGCTGATAATCTTTACGGCCCAGCAATTTCATATGGGCGCGCAGTGAGTTGACATGCTCGGTTAGCGCCAGTTGGCGTTCAGCATCATTATCGCTGTTGAAATAACGTTCATAGGCCACCAGCGACATTTTCGCGTCGATGACCACATCTTTCCCCTGCGGCAGACGCACCACCACATCAGGCTGCAGCCGCCGGCCATCCCCTTGCTGGATGCTGATCTGGGTTTCAAACTCATGGCCTTCACGCAACCCCGATGCTTCAAGTACCCTGCTGAGCACCACTTCGCCCCAATTGCCCTGCGCCTTGTTATCACCCTTGAGCGCGCGGGTCAGGTTGACGGCCTCTTGCGCCATCTGCACATTGAGCTGCTTCAAATTCCGAATTTCATGGGCTAGCGTGTGACGCTCGCGCGCCTCTTGACCGAAGCTGTCTTGCACCTGGCGGCGAAAAACGTCCAGTTGCTCGCGCAGCGGCATCAGCAGCCGGTCAAGGCTTTGGCGGTTTTGCTCATCCACCTTACGTCCGCTGTGCTCAAAGATGCGGTTGGCCAGATTTTCAAACTGCGCCGACAACCGCTGCTCGCTATTGATTAACAGACGCTGCTTTTCTTCCGCCGCCAGCCGGGTTTCCTCCAAACGGATGGCCACCTCTCGCAGTTCCGCCTCCTGGCTGCTGTTGATTTCCCGCTGCGCCCGCAGCTCTTGATTGAGCTGCTCGCACTCCTGACGGAAATGCGCGAGGGAGGTCAAACGCTCCTCGGCGGCGGCTAGCCGGCCGTACTGTTCGCGCTGCTCCCGTTCGCCGTCGCGCAGCGCGAGCTCGGCCAGCCGTCGGGCATGTTGTTCGTCGGCCAGCGCCTGGCGCGCCGCCTGCACCCCCTGCTCGAGACTTATCCGTCCCGCTTCCTGCGCCAAATGCCGTTGATGCTGCCGGACGCCGGCGATAAGCCAGCCTAGCAATGCGCCAATCAGTGCGCCGCCTATACCGTAAAACAGGCCGTAATCCATATTGCCTCCGCCTAACCCTGCTGACAGTCACGTTAAGGGGGAACTGTATAGATGTCCAGATCCTTTTATTGACCGACGAAATGCGTCAGCCAGCGCAAGCCGAATGCGCCGGGCGCCAGCAGGCCGAACGCCCATAGCGCCGCGGACAGAAGATTGGCTAGCTGAAATCCTAGCCGCGGCATACCGCACAGCCCCGCAACGAGCGGCACGACCGCCCATAGCGGGCCGAAAAAGACGCCGGCTATTCCCCAGCGCATAAAAAATGCGTGGCCGCGCTCTAGCATGGCAGGATGGCGGGTGAACGGCCACAGGTCATAGACCCGTTGCTGGTAGTGGTCGCCTAGCCAAATAGGAGAGCCAGTCGCCGAAAAAACCGCCGGCGGCGGGCGGCAATAAAGACCGGCCAAAAAGGGATGCCGGCCTCGCCTATCAACGCGCCCAGCCCGAGCAGAATTATCGTCGCCGGCAGCAATAATGACAAAAACGCCAACGATTCGCCGAAGGCCAGCAGAAAAACTATCGGTATAGCCCACACCTGATGCTGGCGCACAAAATCGACAATAAGGGAAATCCAGTCTTCCACTAATACATAATTCCTGACTCATGCCGCGAGCGGAACACTAGAGCGTGACGCTTCACCTGCGGTCAAGGGGACGAAAACGGTGCGAAAGGCCGACTGCCACCCGCGGGTCTATCGCGCCGTCAGGCGGTCAACAGCAGACGGGCGGCCTCCACGACGATAGCCACGGCATCGCTTTCCGTTTGTTGCAACACCGCCATATCGGGAGTTTCTTGCTGTAGCCGGTTGACGATAACTCCCGCCACCATACCCGCGCGCAGTCCCTGCGTTGCGCACATCGTCAATAAGGTAGCAGATTCCATTTCGTAATTCATCACCCCCATACCCTGCCACTCCTGCATCGACCCTTTGAACTGCCTCACTACCCTGCCAGAGTAGGTGTCATAGCGCTCTTGCCCGGGATAAAAGGTATCTGAGGAAGCCGTCACGCCCACATGCAGCCGGGCGCCGTTCTTTTTCGCCGCCTGCACCAGCGCGGTGGTGCAGGCAAAATCCGCCACCGCTGGAAATGCCAGCGGCGCGAAGTGCTGGCTGGCGCCGTCCAGGCGCACGGCGGCGGTGGTCACCAGCACATCTCCGACATTGATGGCGTTTTGTATGGCGCCGGTGGTTCCCACCCGCAAAAAGGTACGGATGCCGAGTTGAGACAGTTCCTCCACCGCGATAGAGGTGGAAGGACCGCCGATACCGGTGGAGCACACGACCACTGCCTTGCCCGCCAGCTCCGCGCGCCAGGTGGTAAACTCACGATGGGTCGCCAGATGTACCGGGTTAGCCATCAGCCGGGCGATTTTTTCCACCCGCTGGGGGTCGCCCGGAACGATGGCAAGGGTTGCGCCTGCAAGGTCGGAAAATGTTAGGCCAAGATGGAAAACGTCGGACTGCTCCACGGCATATACCTCTACAAAGAATGGCTTATCTCGCCGATAATATCATTAATTATCCGTATTTACCGTGATAAAACCCCGCTTTATGACGTCTTTACAGCGTCTAGGGCAAGGCTCGCGGGCCTGAAAAGGCAGTGGTACGGCAAGCGCGGCCCAGATTCACATCGTGGCGACATTGACGGAACCGGCTTCGGCGGCCTAAGTTGACAGGTGTAGCTGTCCCACTGGTGATAATGACAAAAGGTTAATGCCAATGAGCCCTAACGATACCTTTACTCCTCCCGCGCCGGTTAGCGGTTTTGCCCGCGCCGCGGGCGCACCGTCCGCCACCGCGATCGTGACCGACGGTGAAAACTTGCTTTCCGGCCCTACCACCGTTCCCAGCCAGGGTGATGCCATGCCCGCGTGGATGGCCCGGCCCGCCGGCCAGCATGACGCTTTGCCGGTGGTCATCGTGGTGCAAGAAATTTTTGGCGTCCATGAGCACATCCAGGATCTTTGCCGCCGTCTGGCCAAAGTAGGCTATCTGGCTATCGCCCCCGAGCTTTATTTCCGCCAGGGGGATCCGGCGCACTATGATGACGTTGGTACGCTTTTGGCGGAATTGGTTAGCAAAGTACCCGACAGCCAGGTGCTGTCGGATTTGGACCATACCGCGCACTTTGCGGCAACCCAGGGCGGCGATCTGCGCCGTCTGGCGATAACCGGTTTTTGCTGGGGCGGCCGTATCAGCTGGCTGTATGCGGCTCATAACCCACAGTTGAGAGCCGCCGCCGCCTGGTATGGCAAATTGATCGGCGATAAAACGTTGACCATGCCCAAACACCCGGTGGATGTGGCCACCCAACTCACTGCGCCGGTGCTCGGTTTATACGGCGCGCAGGACAAGAGTATTCCGCTGGAAACTATTGAGACGATGCGCCAGGCGCTGCGCGCCGCTAATGCGGACGCGGAGATTGTGGTGTATCCCGAGGCCGGCCATGCGTTTAACGCCGACTATCGTCCAAGCTATCATGCCCCATCGGCGCAGGATGGCTGGCAACGCATGCTGGCCTGGTTTGCCCGCTGCGGGGTGAACTAAGGCGCGAGGCAGGGAGAGTAGCGACGCCCACGGCAAAGAGAGGCGCAGGGCATGGTACCGCGCGCAGCGGATCATTGCGCGCGGTACAGCCGCGTGTTCAGGTGATGAATGCGTAAGCCCCGACAATGCGCCCGCGGAAAAAACATCAGGCACGGCAATGCGCCAGTAGAAAAAACACAAAGCCCGGCAACGCCTCAGTGGATAACTATGCGCGTCATATCAGCCCCCAGGGGGAGGCTTCAGCGCAGCGCACATGCGCGCTCTGGCCGTAAGCGTACGCCCTGCGCCGTCTGTTAATTTCCCATCAAATTATTAAAGATGATGTCCATTATTTTTTTAATGGGCGCAATTCATGAAACAAACCCCACCAAAACCCTCAAGACGTCGTCTAAATTTCCCGCTGGACTTTAAAATTAAGCTGGTTGAGCAGGCGCTCCAGCCCGGCGTATCCATTGCCAAGCTGGCACGGGATAACGGTATCAATGACAATTAACTGTTCAACTGGCGCCAGCTCTACCGTCAGGGCAAGTTCGGTGTCCAACCTAAAATCCCCACTACACAGCAGGCTGAGCTACTGGCGGTTACACTCACCGCCGAACCATCACCCTTACGTTCTCCTTTACCCTCTGCCGA
>NZ_JBLKSS010000164.1:0-9509 GCF_047607725.1 Sodalis sp. (in: enterobacteria)
TCAAACCGGGATGGAAATAAAAGTTATTAAAATCAATACAATGTGAAAATGCAATGAGCATAAGCGTGTAACGTAGGTTTACTGTCTCATACAACAAACCCACCAATAATTCAAGACGTCCTCCACGGGGCGCTTACGAATCAAGTGTGTAATACTTTTTCATTCAGGATCGATGTCTTTATCGAATATAACTCGCAACAGCATACTCTGGCTGATCTTTTTTGCATACAAAACATGTCGGTCACCGGGGATCATGATAAGTCGCTGTGATAGGGTCTTGGCGTGTAATTCATGCAAAGGAACTATTTCAATAACAAGGCAATAGAGTGCTAATCGCTCTTTTATAGAGTAAGACTCAACTGCTGTTGCCAGTCTATGATTAATCTCGTTTTCTCCTCGGAAGATCACCATTTATAGTGCTCCCGTTTACATATCTCACGTCCTTTCACGGACCGAAGGAGAAACACCGACCTTGTAACCTGAATCACACAAGCGCCCGTACAGGTATCGCTGACGGTGTGCCGTTATCATAACCTTATCACCTTACCTCCAACATGAGATTGCCTTATGCCACAGGACTATCACCACGGCGTGCGCGTGCAGGAAATCAATGAAGGCACCCGCACCATTACCACGGTCAGCACCGCGATTGTGGGCATGGTTTGCACGGCGGATGATGCCGACGCCAAAACCTTTCCGCTCAATACGCCGGTATTGTTGACCGACGTGCTGGACGCCAGCGGCAAGGCCGGCAATAAAGGCACGTTGGCCCGCGCGCTGGATGCTATCGCCGCCCAGGCTAAACCGGTTACTGTGGTCGTGCGTGTTCCCCAGGGCAAGACCGAAGCGGAAACCACCACCAATATCATCGGCGGCGTCAGCGCCGAGGGCAAAAAAACCGGTATCAAGGCGCTCTTGGCCGCTCAGGGTCAGCTCGGCGTCAAGCCGCGTATTCTGGGTGTGCCAGGACATGATACCCAGGCCGTCGCCGTCGAGCTGCTGGCCGCCGCACAACGCCTGCGCGCCATGGCCTATATCAGCGCCTGGGGGTGTAAAACCCTTACTGAGGCGATTGAGTACCGCAAGAATTTTAATCAGCGCGAGGCCATGCTATTTGGCCGGATTTTCTCGCCTGGGATGCGGATAAAAACGCCAGCGCTACCGCCTGGGCCACTGCCCGTGTGTTGGGCCTGCGCGCTAAAATCGATGCGCAGACCGGCTGGCATAAAACCCTGTCCAATGTCGGCGTCAATGGTGTTACCGGCATCAGCGCGGATGTGTTCTGGGATCTGCAGGACACAGGCACCGACGCTGACCTGCTGAACCAAAACGCCGTCACCACGCTTATTCGCAAGGACGGCTACTGTTTTTGGGGATCGCGCACCTGCTCGGATGAGCTACTGTTTCAGTTTGAAAGTGCCACCCGTACCGCCCTGGTGCTGGCCGATACCCTGGCCGAGGCGCAGATGTGGGCCGTTGACCAACCGCAACACCCCTCGCTATGGCGAGATATTATCGAGGGGATCAGCGCCAAATTCCGCGAGCTGAAAAGCGGCGGCTATCTGATTGACGCCAGCGTATGGCTGAATACGTCCGCCAACGACAAGGACACGCTCAAGGCGGGCAAGCTGACGATTGATTACGACTATACGCCGGTACCGCCGCTGGAAAACCTGGCGTTACGCCAGCGTATTACCGATCGCCATCTGATGAACCTCACCCAGGGTGTCAAAGGTTAAACGGAGGAGGCCATGGCCTTACCACGCAAGTTAAAAAACATGATGATATTCAATGAAGGCAACAGCTATCAGGGGATTGCCGAAGAGATCACCCTGCCCAAGTTGACGCGCAAGTTTGAAGCGTATCGCGGCGCCGGCATGGGCGGCACGGTGAATGTTGATTTAGGGCTGGAAGACGGCGCGCTGGATGCGGAAATCACCTTGGGCGGTATCGATCCGCAGGTTTTCCGCCAGTGGGCCATTACGAAGGCCGACGGTATCCCGCTACGCTTTATGGGCAGCTACCAGCGTGACGACACCGGCGAAATCAGTGCGGTTGAGATAGTGATGTGCGGCCGTTTCGCTGAATTTGATTTTGGCAACTACAAATACGGCGACAACACCCAGACCAAGCTCAGCGTCAAAAACGTTTATTACAAACTGACCCTGGATGGCGAGGTACTGATTGAAATCGACAACCTCAATATGGTGGAAGTGGTCGGCGGTGACGATCGCCAGGCCGAACACCGTCGCGCCATTGGCCTGTAATACAGAGGAGACCGCACCATGAAAGACATCACCGTCCCGGAAACCCCCGACATCCAGGCGCTAAAACAGAAGCCCGTCACCCTTGACGTGCCGGTTACGCGCGGCAAGACCTGTATCACCGAAGTCAGCATCAGAAAACCCACCACCGGCGATCTGCGTGGCACCTGCCTTCAGCCCTTGCTGGAAACTGATGTCGATGCGCTTATTCGCGTACTGCCGCGCGTGACCGTCCCGACCCTGACGCCAGAGGAAGTCCTTAACCTCGATCCGGCCGACCTGTATCAGCTGGCGGCTATCCTGACACTTTTTTTTGTGCCGAACTCGGCCCTGTCCGCTTCCCCGACAGACTGACGGTTGACGATTTGACGGCGGACATTGCCGCCGTATTCCATTGGACGCCAGCCGATACCGCGCCCATGTCGCTCGGAGATCTGCTGGCCTGGCGGCATAAGGCCCTGATCCGCAGTGGAGCCGTTGATGAGTGATAAAGACCTTCGCCTGCAGGTAATATTAAGCGCGGTAGACAAGCTTACCCGCCCGTTTAAAGCCATGCAGGCCAGCAACAGGACGCTGGCGTCAGCGGCAAAATCCACCAAAGACCAACTGAAACAGTTGGAGAGGCAGTCAGGCCAGCTGCAAGGGTTCGTCAAAACCAAACAGCAGGCCGCCCAGGCCGCTAGCGCGTTGTGCGCCGCCCGCGACCAGGCCAGCCGTCTGGCGCTCGCCATGAAGGGCACCGACGCCCCCGCCACTCGCCAGGTCAGGCAATTTCAACAGGCCCGCGCGGCCGTCACGCAACTCCAGGCCAGGTACAGCACGTTGCGGACAGCGCTACAGACTCAGCGCGCCGCCCTGCAACAAAGCGGCATCGCCACCCGTCAACTGGCAGACGCCCAGCGCGCCTTAAAAGCCCGCACCGCCGAGGCCAATACCCATCTGGCCGCCCAGCAGCAACGCCTTGAACAACAGGCCGCCCAACAAAAGCGGTTAACCGACGCCCGCAGCCGTTACCATCAGGCCCTGGGGGTACGCAACCAGCTCGCCGGCACCGGCGTGGTCATGGCGGTCACCGGCGGCGCCACGCTTATGGGCATGAAGCAGGCGTTAAGCGAAGCGGCGGCCTATAGCCAGCATGTGCAGCGTTTCAGGGCGCAGGGCGTCAGTGAGCAGCAAGTACGAAATGCAAAGGACTTTGTCGCCAGCCATCCTGTGCTGGGCAACAGTCAAACGGAATTAATGAAGTTATACACGGAATCATGGGCCATCACCCGCGACCCGCACCACACTCAGGATGCCACCGTGCAGCTTGCCCGTGCAGAAACCGCTATCAAGATGCTGGGCAATCAAGGTTTGCTTACCCCGGAACAGACCGAAAGTTTCAATCAGCTGTCTTACGCCATGCTGAAGAATGCCGAGCTGCGCAACGAGATCCAGGATCCGAAACGGCTCGCCAGCTTTATCAATGAATCGGTGAAGGCGTTTGCCGTCACGCAGACCATGGTGACGCCGAAAGATACCAATGATTTTATGAAGCGCGGCGGCTCAGCGGCCAAGGATATCGACAGAAGCGAATATTTTTATGCCTTCGGGCACTTGATCCAGGAAATGGGCGGCGAGTCCACCGGGAACGCCCTGAACTCTGCCCGGCATAACTGGATTGGCAAGAGCATTACCGAGCGCAGCAAGGATGAGATGGATCGCATCGGGCTGATTAAAAATCACCACCTACTCCAAAACCGGCCATGTCAAGGATTTTACCCTTATTAACCAGGAAAAATTCATCAAAACGCCGTTTAAATATTTAATGGAAGAGGTGGTGCCGCGTATCAAAAAAGCCTTTCCGAACCTCTCCGATGAAGGGGTGCAACTCAAAATTGGCGGGCTGTTCTCCAATCGCACGGCCTCCGACCTGTTCGCCACCATGTATAACCAGCGCGAGAACATTCAAAAGCAACTGCTGGCCGGCACCCAGGCGCAAGATATTGATACCTTGCTTCGCCAGGGGCAGCACACCGCCGGCGGCCAAGAGCTGATCCTGGAAGCAAAAAAACACGATCTGTATAAAAATATCGGGGAAAAGGTGCTGCCGCTTTACGTCAAGGGGCTGGAAAAGGTGTCGGCAATGTTAGATCGGGTAAACGCCTTTTTTGCCCGACATCAACAGGCGGCGAAGGTGCTCACCGTGACCGCTGCCGGCTTTGGCCTGCTGCTGACCGCCGGCGCGGCGGTGCTGATATGGCAAAACTGGGATACCCTTGGGCCAAAATTCAAAGCGCTATGGGAGTCAGTCAGTCAGACGACACGGGAAAAATGGCAGGCTATCCAGGATTATCTACAGGCGCTGCCTGGCCGCCGCCGCCCTGATGATGGGCGGCATGTCGTCCGCCCTGGCTCAGGCGCCGCTGCATCCCTACAGCCTGCCGGCCAGCCATTACCGCGCCCAGCAGGGCACGGCGGCCCCCGCTGGTGGCGTGACCCACATCAGCATTGAGGCGCCCATTCAGATTGTGGCGCAGCCGCACCATAGCCCGCAGGATATCGCGCGGGAGGTGGCCCGCCAGCTTGATGCCGCGAGCGCCAGGCCCGCGCCCATAGCCGTTTTGAAGACCGCGAGTAAACAACGATGATGATGGCATTAGGCATGTTCGTTTTTATGCTGCACACCGTGCCCTATCAGGAATTTCAACACCAGATGGCCTGGCGTCACCCGTCCAACAGCCGGATAGGCCGCCGCCCGCAAAGCCAGTTCCTCGGCCCGGATGAAGAAACCGTCACCCTGAGCGGCGTCCTGTTGCCGGAAATCACCGGCGGCCGCGTCTCGTTAATGGCGCTGCAAAAGATGGCGGAAACCGGTAAAGCCTGGTCGCTGATTGAAGGTAACAGCGCTATCCATGGGATGTTTGTGATTGAAAGCCTGAGCCGCACCAAAAGCGTGTTTTTCTCCGACGGCGCAGCGCGACGCATTGAATTTACCCTGACGCTTAAACGCACCGATGAAAATCTGAAAGAGATGTTCGGTGACCTGTCGCAGCAGCTTAACGACCTGAATGGCGCACTCTCCGACACCCTGGGCGGGCTGCTATCATGAGCCTGTCGGCCTTGCTTGATAGCACCACCGGCGGCCATACCCCGGACTGGCGGCTGAGCGTCGACGGCGTCGATATCACCGGCAACATAGGACACCGCCTGATGTCATTAACCCTGACGGATAACCGGGGCTTTGAGGAGGACCAGCTGGATATTGAACTGGATGACAGCGACCGTAGTCTGCTCTTGCCCCGCCGCGGGGCTAACGTTGCCCTGTCTCTCGGCTGGAAGGAAACCGGGCTGATAAACAAAGGCACCTTTACCGTCGATGAAATCGAGCACAGCGGCGCTCCCGACCGGCTGACGATACGCACCCGCAGCGCTGATTTTCGCGCCTCGCTCAACGTCCAGCGCGAAGCGTCCTACCATAACACCACCCTCGGCGATGTGGTGAAAACGCTCTCTGCCCGCCATAAGCTGACGCCGGTGATGAGTCAGGCGATGGCCCGCACCAAACTGGCCCACAGCGACCAGAGCCAGGAATCAGACGGCAGCTTCTTAACGCGACTGGCAAGGGAACATGGCGCTGTGATGGCGGTAAAACAAGGGAAAATGCTGTTTTTTAAACAGGGGCAGAACCAGACCCTGAGCGGTAAACCGCTTCCGGCGCTAACCCTCACCCGCCAGCAGGGCGACAGTCACCAGTTTACACTGACTGACCGTGACGCCTATACCGGCGTGGTGGCGCACTGGCTCAATATCCGTAAGGCCAAATCCGAGGCGGTCCGCGTCAAACGCAAGCGGAAAAAGCGGTCCGCCAACACAGAAAAACAGGGCGACTATTTGATAGGCAGTGAGGAAAACGTGCTGGTTCTGCGCCACACCTACGCCTCAAAGCACAATGCCGAACGGGCGGCCAGAGCGAATTGGGAACGGCTGCAGCGCGGCGTCGCCACCTTCTCCATCACGCTGGCCCGCGGCCGTGCGGAACTCTCTCCTGAAATGCCGGTCAAGGTCAGCGGCTTTAAACGCGAAATTGACCAGGCCGCCTGGACACTGGTTACCGTGACCCACACGCTGAATAGCAGCGGATTTACCACCGCCCTGGAGCTGGAGGTGAAAATCGATGCGCTTGAAATGGAATGAGAAAAACGGAAATGCTATACTGGCCGCTACCACCGACCTTAGTCGGGCGCGTGATGGAGAGCACTCACGCCATGATGTATTGCCCCCTTTGCGGTCAGGCCGCCCATACCCGTACCAGCCACTACATTACGACCACCACCAAAGAGCGCTACAATCAATACACTAACATTAATTGTGGTCACACCTTTATCACACATGAAACCTTTACCCGCTCCATCTGTGTTCCCCGGCAGATCGAACCCGCGCCACCACACCCAGGCCAGAACGGCCAGGGAATGCTACAGTTTGGATAGGGAAAATCAGGGCGGGGGCTTTTTGGGCTGCCGCCCGCTGCCGATAAGGTCACATTAATTTACTGACGCTTCGCGTCTGGCTTACCATCAGGTGAAGAGCGGGAAGTGCTTGGCGTTTGTCCTGAATAGTGAGTCACGATGATGGTTTGCAGGATCTTTATCGCCTCTTCGCAATTATACCCATCCAGATCAACTTTGGTGCCGTGAGGCGTTTCAACATTGACTTTGTGTTTTTGTACGAACATGGTGGCCTTTTATTAATCAAGTTGAAATCAATGGCTCATGATAGCAAGAAACAACGAAGAAGGCAGGAAGGCATGGAAAAGCCCCGAAACCGGGGCCTTTTGGTCAAAGATGGACGTTATCTGGACACTTCGAAATTAAATCCTTTTATTTTCAATGCATTGCCCTTTAATTTAACGCACCCGAAGGTGCGCTAAAAGGGAATTTTGTGTGGGGGTAAGGCTTGCAGATAAGAGGATTGCTGTTACACTGCGTGCGGGTGCTCTGGATCTTTCTGTCCTGAGCCTCTGCAAAAGGCAGAAAGAGAAAAGCCCCGAATCGATGCTAATCAACCCGAGGCCACTCTTATGCATCAGCAATATAAAGGTAGCCTCTTCCGCGCCGAAAGGCAAGATAAGGAGGCCACGATGCCGCAAAAACTCGCCATCACCGCTCTGGTGGTTATCTGTATCACGTTACTGGTGTTTACCTGGATAACCCGGAAATCACTCTGTGAAATCCATATCAGAAACGGCGAAACGGAGGTTGCGGCCATAATGGCTTACGAATCTGTGAGGTAAGGCAACCCAGCGGCGGGGCTTGTCCCTGCCCGTTGGTTGTTTGAGCGGAGATCTGCGAGCGCCCATTTTTCCGGCCAGCTTCAGTGCTGGCTTTTTTACGCTCAAAGAAAAACCCCGGAAACCGGGGCCTTTTGATCGATATGGTCATTGTGTGGACATCGATAGAAATAAATCATTTTATTTCAATGTGTTAAAAGAGAAAAAACAACACCATCCCTGTCTTCCCCACCTCATCAGAGGTTTTTTTTGTGGCAGATGAAAAACTCTTAAAATCAACCAAAGCGGATTGCCAGGTCCGCCGCGCATTGTGGATAACAGCGCGCCACGAGTCTGTAAGCGGACCTCTCGCATGCTCCAGGGTAACCACAATGGTTTGTGCCCACGGGCAACGTTAAAGAGGATCCTTGGCGGCTTTAAGTCGACGGGCTCCGTGACGTTTTACCGCCTTGTCCCTGGCGGGGCCGCACCTGCATCCTGATGCAAAAGCGGTGCCGACGAGCCTCATGGATTGACCGAAGTCCCCGCTTTCATTAGCAAAGGTAGAAGTTGCTTCAGAGTAAGGGGCGCCAATGGGATACCCTCACTGGCTGACGGAATAAGCCAAATAACGTCTTCTATCTCCGCGGAAGCCGTGACGATATGGGCGGGCGCCGGCACGGCAAAAACATCCGCAATCAGTCTGTAGCCGAGTTCGTTGGCGGCGATATCGGTGAATTGCCCGAGAAAAGCGGCGTCCTGCTCCGCAACCTGCATCTGAAGCTCCTCATACAGTTCACGCACCAACGCCGTTGCCGGCCGCTCGCCCGCTTCGATTTTGCCCCCCGGCTGCATAAAACAGGCCGTTATTCCGTTTCCTCACCAGCAATACCCGGCCCAGCTCGTCAGTGATCACCACCGCAGCGATATGGATCATTTTTTCATCCGCCATATTCTTTTCTCTTATCTCGACCATTTGACGTCTGGCGCGTGGTAATTAGCGAAATATTCCGTAATTTCCGATATATTTGCTGAAAAAAGGAGCATGTCTTCATAGCTCTTTTTCAGGAAGCCATTACTGACCATTTGACGAATCATGTCTTGCAACGGGCGATAAAAACCATTGACATCAAAAAAGGCACAGGGCTTGGTATGAAGCCCGAGCTGAGCCCATGTCCATTGCTCGAAAATCTCTTCCAGCGTCCCGGCACCCCCAGGCAGCGCGATGAAAGCCTCCGCCCGCTCCGCCATTTTCATTTTTCGTTCATGCATGTTCGCGACGACGTGAAGGTGGGTTAATCCGGTATGGGCGATTTCACGCGCGACCAACGACTGCGGAATCACCCCGATGACAGAACCGCCGTGCTGCAACGCCGCATCAGCAACGGCCCCCATCAGTCCGACCTTTCCCCCGCCGTAGACGATACCTACCCCCTTTTCGGCCAACCGCTGGCCGACTTGGCTTGCGGCTTTCCTGTAAACCGGATCATTGCCGTTAGCGGAGCCGCAAAAGATTCCTATACTACTCATATGATTAACCTGTAATTAAGCGGGCTTTATGCCATTTCCCCATGCGGGTGGCCGCCCGTGCCAAACGTTTCTGAATCTGCTTTCCCTCAAGCTAACGTGAAACAGGGCGCAAAGCAGTGTTAAGCCGATCGCAAATGACGACGATGTCAGGCCCATGTTGAGGCTTCGCTTGCCGCCTAACGCATCAGTCAAGGGTTGTGCTGGTTCCTCACGTCCGATCAGCGATTCCGATTCTGTCCGACCGCTCATCTTCTGTTCCGCCATACTCTGGAGACTTTTAGCTTCCGGGGGTATGGCATGGCACGTAAAAAGAAGAACGCGAGAACAGAAATGTGAATATATATCAATGTATTACGCATGAAATTTGAGCAGTGTCGCTCGAATCGCAGCAGCGCTCGGCATCGGCTGTACCACAGTGCACGATATCCTCGGCCGATTCACGGTAGCTAACCTGGTCTGGCCATTGC